>CACLYY010000032.1 GCA_902611265.1 uncultured Pelagibacteraceae bacterium | reverse complement strand
TTTGGGTGCAAGTAAAAATTGATGTAAAAATCAATGAATGGTTTGGTGAATTTTATGATATGATCCAAAAAGCACTTGGTGCACCAAATGCTATAACCATTGATGAGTATTGGGCCAGTCTCTTTTCATTTATTACTTTAGCTGCAATGTATGTAAGTGTTGCAGTAGTTGTTAGTTATTTTACTTCGCATTATTTATTTAGATGGAGAACAGCTATGGTTGAATATTACCATAGTGTATACGAAAAGGCTCGTAAAATTGAAGGAGCATCACAAAGAGTTCAAGAAGATACAATAAAATTTTCTAGAATAATGGAGTCATTAGGCACAAGTTTAATCGAAGCTATCATGATATTAGTCGAATTTATGCCAATATTATTTGGATTGAGTATTGGTATTCCAATTTTCTTTTTTGGTGACTGGGACTACGGCTTGATTGTTGGGGCGCTCATTTGGTCTGTAGGGGGAACAATTTTTTTGATTGTACTAGGATTAATTTTAAAGCTAGTCGGTGTTGAATATGATCTTCAAAAAAAAGAGGCTGCATACAGAAAAATACTAGTTATAGCAGAGGATGATGGAACTGTGAGACCAAAATCAATAGAAGAACTTTTTGATGATGTGCGTAGCATTCATTTTTTAAGTTACATAAGATATCTATATTTTAATATTGGTAGGATTGCTTATTTGCAAGCTAATGTTTTATCTGCATATGTATTCCTTGCACCAGCTATAGTAGCTGGCGCTGTTACCTTAGGTGTCATGCAGCAAATAATAAGAGCATTTGGTCGTGTTGAGGGATCAATGCAATATATCTTAAAGGCATGGCCAACAATTATTGAACTAGCAAGTGTTTATAAGAGATTAAGAGAATTTGAGCATAAACTAGAAATTGAGGAAATACAGGAAGTTTCAAAAACCTAAATAAAGTATAAATGAAATTATCAAAAGATTTGTTAAATAATCTTATAGACATAACATCAAACTCAGCAATAGCATGTTTTCCATACATTGGAAAAAATGAAAAAATTCTAGCAGATAAAGCTGCAACTGATGTTATGAGAGATCAGTTAAATAAATTAGACATTAAAGGTGAAGTTGTCATAGGTGAAGGCGAGTTAGATGAGGCTCCTATGCTTTTCATTGGAGAAAAAATTGGAACTGGGAAAGGTCCCGAAATAGACATTGCTGTTGATCCTGTAGAAGGAACAAATTTTGTAGCCAAAAACCTGCCAGGTGCAATGTCAGTATTAGCTATTTCTGAAAAGGGCAATCTCTTTAATGCACCGGAAACTTATATGGAAAAAATTGCAACAGGAAACAATGTTCCAAATAATACTGTTGATTTGGACTTTAGTGTAGAAAAAAATATCAATAATTATTCAAAAGCAGCAAATAAAAAGCCAAACGATATTACCGTTTGCATACTTGATAGACCAAGACATAAAAAAATTATTAGTGAACTTAAAAGATTGAAAGTAAATATTAAATTTATTTCAGATGGTGATGTATCAGCAGCTTTGCTCGTATCAGATTTTAAATATGGGGTTGACATATTTATGGGTATAGGGGGAGGCCCTGAAGGTGTCCTTGCGGCAGCAGCTCTAGACAAACTAAATTGTAATTTTCAAGGCAGATTCATATTCAGTACAAATAATGATGTAGAAAGAGCAAAAAAAATGGGCATTAAAGATTTAAATAAAAAATATGAAATAAATGAAATTATCAAAGGAGATAGTATTTTTTGTGCGACAGGAATAACCAGAGGTGATCTTATGAGAGGGGTTATTAAAAAAGATAACAAATATATAACAGAAACAATTGTTACTCATAATAATTCTGTTTTAGAGATAGTTAAAAAAGAGGTCCCGATTACTTGATTAATTGAAAAAATTACAATAAAAGATCTCGACTGGTCCCTTCGTCTATCGGTTAGGACACATGGTTTTCATCCATGAAAGAGGGGTTCGATTCCCCTAGGGACCGCCATTTACCTATTTCTTCTGCTTGGGGCATTAACCTTATCTCTTAAAGATGATAAAATATTATAAAGAGTATTCTCTTGTCCAAAT
>CACLYY010000031.1 GCA_902611265.1 uncultured Pelagibacteraceae bacterium | reverse complement strand
GTTGAATATTTAAATATTTTTCAAGTATCAAATATAAATACTTCTTTAAAATTTTTAAGAGAAAAAAATTTTTGGGTATATGGATTTGAAGCTAATAGTAATAAAGACTTCACAGATATAAAATGGGATGGAAATAACATTTTGCTTTTTGGTTCTGAGGGTCATGGTCTCAAAAAACATACTGAAAAGTATACTGATTTTTCTGTAAAAATTAATATAAATGAAAAAGTTGAAAGTTTAAATATATCAAATAGTGCAGCAATTGTTTTTCACTATATAAATCAACAAAAATAATTTCTTGATAATATATTAAATAATATTAAAAAACGTTTCATGCCCTTGTAGCTCAGCTGGTAGAGCAATTGATTTGTAATCAATAGGTCCGCGGTTCGAGTCCGTGCGGGGGCACCATTTAGAGTTGTAAAGACTTTGAAGTTATTTTCTTTTTTGGATCAAAAAAAGGTTTCTCGATAACATTACAATTAAAAATTTGGTCATTAATTAATACATCAATTTTTGAACCTATTTTGGAATAATTAATATCCACAATAGCTAAGGCAATATTTTTTTTTAGTCTAGGTGAATAAACTGCTGAGGTTACTTTCCCTATAGTTTTATTTTGAAATTTCAAAGGCCAAAATTTTGTATTAGGTCCACTAAATCTTTCACAATTAATTTCTAAACCGACTTGTATTCTTTTAATGCCTTCTTTTTTAATTTTCTTTAATGCATCTTTACCTATAAAATCTATATCACTTTCTAAATTTACTAAGCGATCTAAGCCTAATTCAAATGGATTTGTATGAATATCGGCATCTGCATGATAAGAAAGCATACCACCTTCTATTCTTCTAATTGATGAAGTGTGTCCTGGTTTAATTCCAAAATTTTTTCCAGCTTCCATTATTTTCTCATATAATTCATTACCCTTTGTCCCATCTCTGAGGAATAGTTCATAGCCAAACTCACTTGACCAACCTGTTCTTGATACTATTAATGGAATTCCATCTAATTCTAATTCTCTAAACCAATAATATTTTAAGTCCTTAATGCTATTTCCAAATAAATTAATCATTATTTGTCCAGAGTTTGGTCCTTGCAATTGTAAAGGAGAAACATCGGGTTCAGTGATCGTAACATCAAGATTTGAATTTATTGCTACGCCCTGAGCCCATAATAAAATATCACTGTCACCCAAAGATAACCAAAAATGATTTTCGCCTAATCTTAAAAGAACTGGATCATTTAAAATTCCACCATCTGCATTTGTAATTAATACATACTTACATTGACCAATCGACAAATTAGATAAATCTCTTGGTGTTAATAATTGTATAAATTTAAAAGCATCATCACCAGTTATTTCAACTTGTCTTTCTACGGCAACGTCACATAAAATAGCAGTTTGAATTAAGTTCCAAAAATTTTCTTCCGGATCTCCAAAATCCCTTGGAATGTACATGTGATTATATACAGAAAAACCCTTAGCGCCCCACCTTACCGTAGCATCAAAATAAGGAGATTTTCTAATTTGAGTCCCGAACCCAAAATCTTTTTTATTCATTAATTTGTTTCTTTTCTAATTTGCTCTATCTTAATTTTTTTTTGAAGACTTCTGTTCGGGTCATAGAGAAGATTAAACTTAATTTTTTTATTAATACTTATGGAGATAGTTTTAGCGTTCCTTACCTCATAATTATCAGCAACAGCACTGATTGGCCTTTTTTTAATATTTAGGTTTTTTATAATAATTTTTGATTTATCGCTCACAACTCTACCCTTCCATCTTCTTGGTCTAAAAGCACTTATTGGTCTAATTGATAATTTTTTAGAATCTAAATTTAGTATAGGGCCGTATACTGACATGTTGTACGCTGTACTTCCGGCTGGCGTTGAAACCAACACACCATCAGAGACTAATTTTTTTATAATTTTTTGTGATCCATTTAAAATTTCTAAAGATGCTGTTTGTCTACTTTGTCTTAAAATTGATACTTCATTTATTGCTATTGATTTTTTAGTTTTGTTAAATTTGTTTTTAACACTCATCTGTAAAGGAGAAATAGCAACTAGTTTTGCTTTTGATAGATTTTTTAAAGTATTCTTTGAAGAGAACTTATTCATTAAGAAACCATAATTACCA
>CACLYY010000030.1 GCA_902611265.1 uncultured Pelagibacteraceae bacterium | reverse complement strand
TGCTTTTATGAAAATAATTTCTTAAAATACCATATTCCTTTTTTTTTATTAAAAAATTGTTCTCTTGTAATTCAAGTTTTTCAAAAGTTATCTTAGATTTTGGATACAAATTATTTGTATCAACAAAAACTTTAAGTGATTCAATGTCAATTGACATTTGCTCACCACTTTTTTCATCTATTGATAAAGATGAATTTTTAATTAACAAGTGTGGTTTTGGCAATAATTGATACTTTATGTCACCATTTATATTTATTTTAATATTAAAATTTTTTCTCTATTATGTTTTCTATACTTTTATAATTAAATAAAACTGGTATTGATAAATAAATGCCAAACAAAAAAAATAGTATTATTAATAAAAAAATACCTTTAACAAATATGGAGAGTTTGCCCGTTTTTTCCATTAATTTAATATCGCTTAAAATTAAAAAAAATAAACGATGAATTTAGATTATTTAACAAATCTCAATAAAAGTCAGAATGAAGCTGTTTTACATTTAAATGGACCACTTTTAATTGTTGCGGGTGCTGGATCAGGTAAAACAAGAGTTTTAACGTCAAGAATCGCACACATAGTAAAGCAGCATAAGGCATTTCCAAATCAAATATTGGCAGTAACCTTTACAAACAAAGCAGCTAAAGAAATGCAACTAAGAGTATCTAATTTTTTAAAAAAAGAGGCAACAGGTCTTCCTTGGTTAGGCACTTTTCACTCAATAAGTGCCAAAATATTAAGAAAGCATGCGGAAGCGGCTGAGTTAAATTCAAATTTCACAATTATTGATCAAGATGACCAAATAAGGTTACTTAAAAATATTTGTAAATCTGAAAACATAGATATAAAGAAAATATCTCCTAGGTATATTTTAGCAGTAATTGATAAATGGAAAAACAAAGGTTTTTATCCAGATGAGGTAGTACTTAAACGTAAGGATGTATTAGAAAAGAGCTTCCTTGGAATTTATAAAATATATCAAAGAAAACTAATTGATTTAAATGCTGCCGATTTTAGCGATTTAATCCTTCATTCCGTTAAAATTTTCAAAAAAAACAAAGATATTTCAAAAATGTATTCTAAAAAGTTTAAATATATTTTAGTTGACGAATATCAAGATACAAACTTTATTCAAAGTGAATGGCTTAAGTATCTAGCAGAGTATAATCAGAATATTTGCTGTGTGGGAGATGATGATCAATCAATATATAGTTGGAGAGGTGCTGAAATAAAAAATTTTCTTCAATTTGAAAATGTTTACGAAAATACTAAAATTATAAGATTAGAAAAAAATTATAGATCTACTCAAAATATTTTGAATGTTGCGTCAAATATAATCCAAAATAATCAAAATAGAGTTGGAAAAAAACTTTTTACAGACCAAGAAGAGGGAGAACTTGTATCTCTAAATTGCTTTAGAAACGTAAAAGATGAAGCTACCGAAATTGGTTCTAATATAGAAAATTTCAAAAGTAAGTTTTCATTAAACGAAATGGCAATACTAGTTAGAGCTATTTTTCAAACAAGAGAATTTGAAGAAAGATTTTTAAAGATTGGTGTGCCTTATAGAATTATTGGCGGGATAAAATTCTATGAGAGAGCAGAAGTAAAAGATTGTGTAGCGTATTTAAAGACTGTGTATCAACCTCAAGATGATTTGTCATTTGAGAGAATTTTAAATGTTCCAAAAAGATCCATTGGGGACACGACTGTAAAAGCAATAAATAATTTTGCTAAATTAAATAAATGTTCACTTGAAGTGGCTTCTAAAAAATTAATAGAGCAAAATAAAATTAAGCCTAAAACCAAAATAGGGCTTAACTCATTATTAAATCTTATAGCCAAATGGAGAAATGATTTAAATGAAAAAATGAATCATAATAAACTACTGCAAATAATTTTAGATGAGTCAGGTTACAGCGAAATGTTAAAAAATAAGAAAGATATAGAAAATGAAAATAGATTAGAAAATATAAAAGAATTATTAAATGCAATGAAAGAATTTGACAATTTGGAAAGTTTTTTAGAGCATGTTGCACTTGCAACATCGCTAGATCAAGACTGGCAGAGTGAAAAGGTTAACTTGATGACGATCCATGCGTCAAAAGGTTTAGAGTTCGATGTTGTATTCTTGCCAGGATGGGAGGAAGGCTTGTTTCCCCACCAAAAAAGCATTGAAGAAAAAGGTGAAAGTGGGCTAGAAGAGGAAAGAAGGTTGGCTTATGTTGCAATTACAAGGGCAAAAAAACTTGCCAAAATATCGTTCTCTATGAATAGATTTTATCAGGGTGATTGGAT
The DNA here is from genome assembly GCA_902611265.1 of uncultured Pelagibacteraceae bacterium. Taxonomy (GTDB): domain Bacteria; phylum Pseudomonadota; class Alphaproteobacteria; order Pelagibacterales; family Pelagibacteraceae; genus Pelagibacter. Next base: position 193 of record CACLYY010000030.1, on the reverse strand, counting down.
TGATAGTATGGCATCAAGGTTTATTGATGAATTACCAGATGATTACATAAAAAAAAATAACAATTTTGTAGACGAAAAAGAAGAAGATTTTGAATTTAATCAAGATATAGATTTTGATAGTGATAGTGAAATTAGAAGTCCTGGGTGGATACGGTATCAGAAAAAATTAAAATGAGCATTGAGATAAGTAAAA
>CACLYY010000029.1 GCA_902611265.1 uncultured Pelagibacteraceae bacterium | reverse complement strand
GAATCCTTCCCCCTCCACCATTTAATAAACTTTATTTAACTTTGGAGTGCGCACTTGGGTATGCGGGTGTAGTTCAGTGGTAGAACACTAGCCTTCCAAGCTGGTTGCGTGAGTTCGATTCTCATCACCCGCTCCAAAAATTATAAAATTAAAAAAAGTGAGGAAAAAAAGTAATGTCGAAGGAAAAATTTGTAAGAAATAAACCGCATTGTAATATTGGAACAATCGGTCATGTTGATCATGGAAAAACAACTTTAACAGCTGCAATAACAAAAGTACTTTCAGAGGGTGGTGGAGCAAATTTTGTTGCTTATGATCAAATTGATAAAGCACCAGAAGAAAAAGAGAGAGGGATAACAATTTCAACAGCTCACGTAGAATACGAAACAGAGAATAGACATTACGCTCACGTTGATTGTCCTGGACACGCAGATTATGTAAAAAATATGATCACAGGTGCTGCACAAATGGATGGAGCAATTTTAGTTGTAAATGCTGCTGACGGACCAATGCCACAAACAAGAGAACATATTCTACTTGCTCGTCAGGTTGGAGTTCCAGCTATTGTCGTTTATTTAAATAAAGTAGATCAAGTTGATGATAAAGAAATGATTGACTTAGTTGAAGAGGAAATAAAAGACCTTTTAACTTCGTACAAATTTCCAGGAGATAAAACTCCAATTATCAAAGGTTCAGCTTTAGCCGCTGTTGAAGGTAGAGACGACGAAATTGGTAAAAATTCAATTATGGAATTAATGAAATCCGTTGATGAATTTATACCACAACCCGATAGACCTAAAGACAAGGATTTCTTAATGCCAGTTGAAGATGTATTTTCGATTTCAGGAAGAGGAACAGTTGTAACAGGCAGAGTTGAGTCAGGTGTCATTAAAACTGGAGAAGAAATTGAAATAGTTGGTATCAGAGAAACTAAGAAATCAGTTTGTACAGGTGTGGAAATGTTTAGAAAGCTTTTAGATTCAGGAGAAGCAGGGGATAACATTGGAGCACTACTAAGAGGTGTAGAAAGAACTGATGTTGAGAGAGGACAGGTTTTATGTAAACCAGGATCGATAAAACCTCATACTAAATTTGAAGCTCAAGCTTATGTATTAAAAAAAGAGGAAGGCGGAAGACATACGCCATTTTTTACTAAATATAGACCTCAATTTTACTTTAGAACAACAGATGTTACAGGCGAAGTAGAGTTACCAGCAGGAACGGAGATGGTGATGCCGGGTGATGATGCTAAATTTACAGTAAAACTTATCACACCAATTGCGATGGATGAAAAACTTAACTTTGCAATTAGAGAAGGTGGTAGAACAGTAGGAGCAGGAGTAGTAACTAAAATTATAGAGTAAACTCAATAGGAGTGTAGCTCAATTGGTAGAGCGCCGGTCTCCAAAACCGGAGGTTGGGGGTTCGATTCCCTTCGCTCCTGCCAATTAAAGCTTACAAAATATGAAAAACCCTTTAAAATTTATTCAAGATGTAAAACAGGAGGCTTTTAAAGTTACTTGGCCAACATCAAAAGAAACTGTCCAAGGTGCATTGATGGTTTTTGCTATGGCTGTTCTAGCTTCATTGTTTTTTTTACTATTAGATCAAGTATTAAAGTTTTTTTTAGAAATAATTCTTAAAGTGAGCATTTAATGAAAAATTGGTACATAGTTCAGTCTCATTCAAGCTTTGAAAATAAGGTAGCACAACTTATTAAAGAGGAAGCTAAGAAAGCTGACATTTCTGAAAAATTTGAAGAAATCATAGTTCCAACTCATGATGTAACAGAGGTCAAAAGAGGAAAAAGAGTTCAAAGAAAGAAAAAATACTTCCCAGGTTATATACTTATTAAAAGTGAAATGGATAATAATATATATCATATGATCAAAAATTTAAAAAAAGTTAGTGGTTTTTTAGGATCCAAAGGAACACCAATACCTGTATCAGACAAAGAAATAGAAAAAATATTAGGTCAAATTAAAGATGGAGTTGCTCAACCAAAATCTGGAGTAGAATATAATGTAGGTGAAAAGGTACAGGTCATAGATGGACCATTTGCATCATTTAGTGGATTGGTTGAAGATATAGATGAGGAAAAATTAAGATTAAAAGTTTCTGTTTCTATATTTGGACGACCAACACCAGTTGACTTAGAATACAATCAAGTAGAAAAGGCAAGTTAATGGCAAAAAAAGAAATTAGTGGATACGTAAAATTACAAATTAAAGGCGGCCAAGCAAATCCTGCGCCTCCAGTTGGACCAGCATTAGGTCAAAGAGGTATTAATATTATGGAATTCTGTAAAGCATTTAACGATAAAACTAAATCATTTGCTGGAAAACCAGTTCCAGTAATTATTACAGTTTACAAAGATAAAAAATTTGATTTTGTCATTAAATCACCTCCTGCTTCACACTTTATTAAAGAAGCAATGAAATTAAAGAGTGGATCAAAAGAACCAGGTAGAAATATTATTGGATCAATTTCAAAACAGCAACTTCGAGATATTGCTGAAAAAAAAATGGAGGATTTAAACGCTCACGATTTAGATGAGGC
>CACLYY010000028.1 GCA_902611265.1 uncultured Pelagibacteraceae bacterium | reverse complement strand
TGGTGTGTAGGAGCTAGGGCTGAAAAACAAACAACTTTAAAAAAATCTATAAATTCTCTTGAGAGACAAGAAGATAAAAATTTAAAATGGAGAAAATTTGTAAATTATCAATTAGAAAAAAAATATAAAAAACTATTTTCAAAATTAGACTGCTTGTTATTTTTAAAAGCTGGAAATTTTAAATTATTGCAAACTTGGAGACTTAAACAGGAAGCACTACTAAAATTAAACTCAAAAAATAAGGCAAACAGCAAAGTAATGGATAAAAATGAAGTATTAAAATTTATGCAGACATATCAAAGAGTTACTCAAAATATGTTTAAATTTGCCCCAAAATATTCTTCTATCGTACTAAATTTAAATAGAAATCATCAAATTAAATCAATAAAATATAATAAATGAAAAAAATATCTTTAGTAGCTTTTTGTTTAATATCTTTTACGCTAACTGCTAGCGCAGCAACTTTAAGTGATGCATTAAAAATTACTTTTCAAAACAATTTAGAGTTACAAGCTGAGAGAAAAAACCTGGAAGTTCAAAAAGAAGTTTTAAATATTTCAAAAAGCGATTTTTTTCCGACATTGACTTTGTCTGGTACTAAAAATTTTGAAAATACAAATGAACTTAAAAATCAAGATGGATCTGATGCATCGATCACAGATACGGATACTATGACTTCATCAGTAAAGTTAGAGCAAACTTTAATGGATGGTAGTGCTAGAAGTAATAAGTATGAAAAAAGCAAGTTAGGTCTCAATCTTTCAGAGGCAAAGCTCATTAAAAAAGAACAAGATGTTTTTATGAAAGCAATTGAAGCCTATACAGGTCTGATACTTGCTTATGAAAAATTAAGTATAAATCAAGAAAATGTAAATTTGCTTCAAAGACAGTTTGAAATAGATAATGCTAGATTAGCGAGAGCTCAAATTACTGCAACTGACCTAGCACAATCTCAATCTTCTTTATCAGGAGCACAAGCAGGCTACATTGGTGCACAAAACAATATTGTAACAAGTAAGCTAAATTATGAAAACATAATTGGACCAATCAATACAAACGAAAAATTAAAAAAAATATATAATTCAGAAGTTCCAATTCCATCAAGTTTGGTTGAAGCAAAAAAAATATCCGAACAAAAAAGTCCAGATCTTATAATCGCAGAAATAGAGTATGGACAGTCTGAATTAGATGTGAAAATAGCAAGATCAGATTTATCACCGACTGCAAAACTTTCTCTTGAGAGATCATATACTGATGATTTAAGTGCTACCTATGATGAAAGAGAAAAAGATGTCCTTCAAGCAACAGTTAGTTGGCCTTTTCAATTTGGTGGAAAGAATAAGTCTAATATAAACAAAAATCTTCAGGTAAAAGGAATGAAAAAATTATTACTTGAAAATGCTTTTAGAAATAATACCCAGGGTGTTACAGCAGCTTGGTCCACTTTAGAGTCATCTAAAAGCCTTTTAAGAGCTGTTCAATCCCAAGTTAAGGCTGCTGAAATCGCAAATGAGGGAATTAGTTTTGAATATGAAAGTGGTTTAAATAGATCAACCTTCGATGTGCTTCAATCAAGATCAAATCTAATAAACGCAAAAATAAATCTTGCAGAGGCTGAGAGAAACTATTTATTAGCTCAATATAGATTATTAAAGTCAGCTGGTTTGTTAAACAGTGATTACCTAAAACTTAGATAAATATAGACTTTTTCGCTTAATTCTAAAAAGATATTGATAATGAGAACAAAATGTGTACATTTATTCTCATGATTCGATTGTTAAAAAACGTAAAAAAAGAGGCAAAAAATGACTAAAAATAACTTAAAAGTGGTTAAAACCGCTAAAGATAAAGAATTGGAAAATAAGGAAAAAAATAAAGCATTAGACGCAGCAATTAGCCAAATTACAGATAGCTTTGGAAAAGGCTCTGTAATGAAACTTGGAGAACAAAAGGCTATGGACGTTGAGTCTGTTTCAACTGGATCTTTAAGTCTTGATCTAGCACTTGGTATAGGAGGACTACCAAAAGGTAGAATTATTGAAATTTATGGACCAGAGTCATCTGGAAAAACTACATTAGCATTACAAGTAGTTGCTGAAGCACAAAAAGCTGGTGGAATTTGTGGATTTGTTGATGCAGAGCATGCATTAGATCCAGTTTATGCAAAAAAATTAGGTGTTAATACTGAAGAGCTGCTTATTTCACAACCAGATACAGGTGAGCAAGCTTTAGAAATTACGGATACTTTAATTAAGTCTGGCTCAATGTCAGTACTTGTTGTTGATTCAGTTGCTGCATTAACCCCAAGAGCTGAAATTGAAGGAGACATGGGAGATCATCATGTTGGTCTTCAGGCAAGACTAATGTCACAAGCACTAAGAAAATTAACAGGTTCAATATCAAGAACAAATACAATGGTTATATTTATTAACCAAATTAGAATGAAAATTGGTGTCATGTTTGGAAGCCCAGAAACAACATCTGGTGGTAATTCTTTGAAATTCTATTCTTCAGTCAGAATGGATATTAGAAGAATTGGCGCGATTAAAGATAAAGAACAAATAATTGGAAATACAACAAGAGTTAAAGTTGTTAAAAATAAAGTTGCTCCACCATTTAAAGTGGTTGAATTTGACT
>CACLYY010000027.1 GCA_902611265.1 uncultured Pelagibacteraceae bacterium | reverse complement strand
GAGACCAATCATGATGTTCTAAAAGTTAAATATATAATTAACATATTAAAAATTTAATATGCAATTATTTAAATTTTAGTTACTTAATTAGGGGAGATATTATTAATAAAAATTTCTGCGGTTTTATCCCAAGTAAAGTTTTTAGAGTATTCTAGGCACTTTTCTCTTTCAACTTTTAGAGCTTTCATTGCGGATTTTTCTAAATCCTCATCTAAACAATTAATTTCACTATCTTTGAAAATATCTTTAGGACCAGGAACAGGAAATGCTGCAACTGGTGTACCACAACTGAGGGATTCACATATTACAATTGCAAACGTATCTGTTTTGCTTGGAAAGACAAAAACATCAGATGATGTAAAATATGAAGCTAATTCACCATTAGTTTTTTCACCCAAGAAGTGAGCATCTGGAAATTCTTTTTTTAACTTTTCAATATCTGGTCCTTTACCAACAAGAAGTTTTGTTCCTTCTAATTTTAGATTTAAAAAAGCACGAATATTTTTTTCAATAGCCACTCGACCTACATATATCCATATAGGCCTTTTATATTCTAAATTGATTTTTTTTGGATTTTTAAACGATCCATGATCAGCACCTCTTGTCCAAACAACCATTTTACTTTCATCTACTCCAATTTGAATTAGTTCTTTTTTCATAGATTCGGTTGTAACCAAAATTTTTTCTGCTTTGTTATGAAAGTTGCTTAGGAATTTCTGTGATAATTTTTCAGGAACCCAAGGTAAATATAATTTCATATATTTATCAAATCTTGTGTGAAAACTTGTGGTAAACTTTAGATTATTTTTAAGACAATATCTTCTTGCCATAAATCCTAAAGGACCTTCGGTAGCTATATGTATGGCTGAAGGATTTATTTTTTTTATTAAATGACTTACTCTTGGCCAAATATTCACAGAAAGTCTTATTTCATTATATTTAGGCATTGGCACAGTGAAGAAAAGTTGGGGATTTAAATACTCAACTTCGTGACCCATTGCTTCAAGTTTTTTTCCTGTTTCATTTAAAGTTCTTACCACACCATTTACTTGTGGAAAATAAGCGTCTGTTACAATTAATATTTTCATTATGATGCCTTTTTCAGACCTGGAGTTTCAATTACTTCTTTATCTGAATTATTACGACTATCTGAAAATTCTTCTCTTAATTTATCCCAATAAATTATTTCAAACGTTCCATCAAAGTTTTCAACTAAGGCAGTACAAGACTCAACCCAGTCTCCACAATTTAAATAATTAACACCATCATAATTTTCATTTTGGGCATGATGAATATGCCCACAGATTATTCCATCAAATTTTTTTTTCTTTCCATATTCTGCAATTGTTTTTTCGTATTCTCCCATATATTTAACTGCATTTTTTACCTTATATTTAAGAAACTTTGCTAAAGACCACTGGCCTTTACCTCTTAGACGTCTAAAAAAGTTAATCACTACATTTAATTTCAATAGCATTTCATAGGCTATTGCGCCTAACTTCGACAACCATTTGGCATATCTCATAACACCATCCCAAGCATCACCGTGAACAACTAAATATTTTTTATTTAAAACAGACTGATGAATTACTCTATTGATCATTTTTATCTGTCCAAAATGCATAGGAATAAATTTTCGAAACACTTCATCATGATTACCTATAACGTAGTAAACTTCTGTTCCATGTCTTGCTTTTCTTAATATTTTTTGAATTATGTCATTATGTTCTTGTGGCCAATAAAAATTTTTTTGAAGTGCCCAAACATCTATTATATCGCCTACACAGTAAAGTTTTTCTGATCTTGTATTTTTAAAAAATTCAAGCAATTTATTTGCTTGGCAACCTTTAGTACCAAGATGCACATCTGAAATGAATATACTTTTGTATTTTAATATAGGTTTCATTTAATCCTTTTTTTTTAATTCAATTTGCACTAGAATCGTTTAATTCTTTGTGCCATAGTAATGTTAAGGAAATATTAAATTTATTATGAAATATTGCATTATTTACAACAAAAACGCTTCCTCTGGCAGAAAATCTAAATTTATAAAAAAAATTTCTGATGAACTTTCTAAGTATAACGATGTTTCTTTTTTTGAAACTGAGAGCGTGGATAAAGCAGAGGCAGTATTTAAAAATATTTCTAAGTTAAATATAGATAGACTTGTAGTTGCTGGAGGCGATGGTTCAGTATCATTTGCAATAAACAAACTTATTAAAAATAATTTTGTTCCAAAAAAAGATTTTGCTATTGGTTATATACCAGCTGGAACTGCTAATTTACTTCAAGCTGAACTAAATATGAGTAAAAAAATAAGTAAAATTGTTCAAATTTTACAATCAAACAATTTAAAACAAACTAATTTAGTAAAAATCAATAATGATTATTTTATTTTAATGGCAGGTATAGGTTGGGATGCAACGATAGTCCATTCAATTAATAGTTCTCTAAAAAAACTGTTAGGTAAAATTATTTTTGGATATAAAGGATTGCAAAAATTTTTGTTAATGAAAAATCAAAAATTAAAAGTTAACATAGATGGTCAAAATCATATAGCTGACTGGGTGTTATGTTCTAATACCAATTATTATGCGGGTCACTACAAAATTAATAAAACAAATATATTTGATAACAAAATTATTACTTATGTATTCAAAGACCTTACAAGAATAAAAATACTTTATTATATTTATTTGATTATTTTTTTTGGAGATTTATCGAAGTCTACGAGTGTTATAACATCTTATTCCAGTGAGCTAAAAATTGATGGACAAGGGAAAAAAATTCCAATTCAAATTGATGGTGATAAATATCAATATTGTGATAACGTAGAATTAAGGAAATCAGGAAAATATTTTAACATATTAACAGCATA
>CACLYY010000026.1 GCA_902611265.1 uncultured Pelagibacteraceae bacterium | reverse complement strand
ATAATCTTAAAAGCATTATAAAAAGATTTATAAAGTCTAGGTATAAAGTTAGGGCACCCATTACCGCCTTTTTACCCATTAACTCACCGCTGTCAGATGCTGCATACATATTTTTGATCTTTTGCGTATCGTATGCAGTTAAACCAACAAATATCAAAACACCAATTATTGATATAGCGAAATACATCATTGATGATTTTAAGAATATATTGACTATTGATGCAATTATGATCCCAATTAAACCCATCATTAAAAAAGATCCCATCTTGGTTAAGTCTCTTTTTGTTGTGTAACCATAAATACTCATAGCACCAAAAGTTGCTGAAGAAATAAAGAATACTCTTGTTACACTCAAACCTGTGTAAACTAGTAAAATTGATGAAAGTGATAAACCCATTAAAGCTGCAAATACCCAAAAAGTAGTTTGAGCTCTAGATGCGCTCATTTTATTTATTCCAAAACTCATGTAGAATACAATCCCTAGAGGAGCCAGCATTACAATCCATTTCAATCCAGATAAATAAATAGCACTTCCAAATTCAGTTAGTCCAACAATCGCACCATTTGGGTCTGTTACAACAGACATTTTAAACGATAAAAGTGCAATTATACCAGTTAGCAATACACCGGTTGCCATATAATTATAGACTTTTAACATGTAGGCTCTTAGGCCTTCATCCATAACAACTGTTTGTTTGGCGGTAGTTGCTTTTCTTAGAATATTTTCTTTATTGAATTCCATAATATTTATATAAGTTTTTTTTTTGAGATTTTCAAGTCGTCAAAATAAATGTAACAAACATTACATATAACTGAGCATGAATTATAAAAAACTAGGAAATACTGACATAAATGTAAGCACAATCTGTCTTGGGACAATGACTTGGGGAGAACAAAATACCCAAAGTGAAGCTTTTGAACAAATGAATTACTCATTAGAAAATGGGGTTAATTTTTGGGATACAGCTGAACTCTATGCAGTTCCGCCAAAAGCTGAAACATACGGCTATACAGAAACTATTATTGGAAATTGGTTTGAGGAAACAAAAAAAAGAAAAGATGTAATATTAGCATCCAAAGTGGGTGGCCCTAGCAGAAAATACATGAGAAATGGAGAAAATAGTTTTACTGGAAAAAACTTAGAAGATGCTCTTCACGGAAGTTTAAAAAGATTAAAAACTGATTATATCGATCTTTATCAATTACATTGGCCTGAAAGAAACGTAAATAACTTTGGAAAATTAGGTTACGAACACAAAGAAAACGACTGGAATAAATTTGAAGATGTTTTGGAGAACTTAAAAAAATTTATTGAACAAGGCAAAATTAGATATGTTGGTTTATCAAATGAAACTCCATGGGGGGTGATGAATTATCTTCAACTTGCAAAAGATAAAAGCCTTCCAAGAATGATGGCAATTCAAAACCCATACAGTCTCCTAAATAGATCTTATGAAGTAGGGCTAGCCGAAGTATCAATAAGAGAGAACATCGGATGTTTAGCTTATTCACCACTTGCAAGTGGTTATCTAAGTGGGAAATATAGAAATAGACAGTTTCCTAGAGGTTCAAGAATGGAGAGAGATTTTGATTTTTGGACAAGATATAGAAAGCCAAATATGGAAAATGCAGTTGACGATTATTACAAAATTAGTCAGAAATATGATCTAGATATGAGTCAAATGTCCATAAAATTCTGTGAAGTCCAAGACTTTATGACGAGTGTGATAATTGGAGCAACAACTATGGAGCAGTTGAAAACTAACGTAGAAAGTGTAAAAGTGAATCTTGATAGTGAAGTAATTAAAGAAATAAATAATGTACAAAAAAAATATCCTAATCCATGTCCATAATTAAAAAATTATTTTTAAAAACACTTATATTCGCATTATTTACAATCTCATCTGTCCAATCAGAAGACTTAACAAAGTTAGGTACTTTTAAAGATTGGAATGCTGTTGCAGTTTTTAATGAAACTGGAAAAATCTGTTTTGCTTATTCAATACCAGTAAGCCAGTCTCCTAAGGCAAGCAACAGAGAAGCAAGATTATTTGTATCCTTTAGACCTGAGGATAAGATTTCAGATGAAGTGAGCATAACTTCTGGTTATGACTTTAATGTTCAAAATGCAATATTAGCTACATCTGGAAAATCAAAATTTGAGTTTGACTTACCACAAAATAAATTTGCATGGATTTCAAGTGGAAAAACAGAGCAAAAAATTATTAAAAGAATGAAAAAGGCCTCAAGGCTGATGATAACAGCCTATAAACAAAGTGGCACAAGAACTACAGATGACTATTCATTGATGGGTTTTACTAAAGCTTACAACGCTGCAAAAAAAAGCTGCACTTAAATGAAAAAACAAAAGAAGATTGTACTCGCCTATTCAGGTGGTTTGGATACGTCTATCATTCTTAAATGGCTTCAAGAAAATTATGATGCTGAGGTTATAGCATACACTGCTGATGTTGGGCAGGAAATGGATAGAAAAAAAATAATTAAGAATGCAAAAAAATTGGGAGTTAAAAAAATCATTATTCAAGATTTAAAAAATATTTTTGTTAAAGATTATGTATATCCTATGATAAGAGGTCATGCTCTTTATGAGGGCGTTTATTTATTAGGAACATCTATTGCAAGACCACTGATTGCAAAAGATCAAATCAGGGTTGCTAAAAAATTTAATGCTTATGCTGTCTCACATGGTTCGACAGGAAAAGGAAATGATCAGGTTAGATTTGAATTGGGATATCATTACTTTGGTCCTAAAATTAAAATAATTGCGCCATGGAGAATTTGGAAATTAAAATCAAGAACAGACCTAATTAATTATGCAAAAAAACATGGAATACCCATTCCAAAAGATAAAAAAGGTGCACCGCCTTTCTCAGTTGATGATAATTTATTTCATACTTCAACAGAGGGAAAAGTTTTAGAAAATCCTAAAAATTCTGCACCTGAATTTATTTTTCAACGAACAACTTCTCCTGAAAAGGCTCCAAATAAACCAAGCTTTATTATTATTAATTACAAAAATGGTGACCCTATTGGCCTAAATGGAAAAAAATTATCTCCAGCAAAAGTTTTGGATAAACTAAATCAATTAGCTGGAAAAAATGGAATAGGAAGAGTGGATTTAGTCGAGAATAGATTTATTGGAATAAAGTCTAGAGGTGTTTATGAAACTCCTGGAGGAACACTGTTACTTCTTGCGCACAGAGCAATTGAATCTGTTACTCTAGACAAAAATACAATGCATAAAAAAGATGAGATTATGCCTAGATAT
>CACLYY010000025.1 GCA_902611265.1 uncultured Pelagibacteraceae bacterium | reverse complement strand
TAAAATTTCCTTAAAAACATATGCTGATGTTTGTCTTAACTCCTGAATATCGTCCTCATTTACAGAGTTTAAAACAGTTTTAGATAACTCTAAATACCAATCACAAAATGAATGCCATACAAATTGATAAATAATCTTAGCCGCTTCATCAAACCTATAGTTTTTCAAACTATTTTCAGTGTCTTTTTTAACTTTTACAAGCTCAGATAGTATCCACTTATTGATTGTTAATTTTATATTTTCAGGATTTTTTACATCACTAAAATCACACTTATTTTGTGTTAAAAAGTTATTTGCATTCCAAATTTTATTTAAAAAATTTCTATAACCTTTAACCCTGTCTTCAGATAATTTTACATCTCGACCTGGTGATGCCATTGATAAAAGTGTAAATCTCAATGCGTCTGCACTATATTTCTCAATTAATTCTAAAGGATCAATTACATTGCCCTTTGATTTAGACATTTTTTGACCCTTTTCATCTCTAACAAGTGCGTGAACGTATATATTTTTAAAAGGCTCTTCTTTTAAAAACTCAGTTCCCATCATAATCATTCTTGCAACCCAGAAAAATATAATATCAAAACCAGTAACAAGAACACTTGTTGGATAAAATTTTTCAACTTCAGGAGTTTTTTCTGGCCAACCTAAAGTCGCAAATGGCCATAGACCTGATGAAAACCAAGTGTCTAATACATCCTCATCTCTTTTTAATTCCACATCTTTTGAATAGAATTCTTTTGCCTGTTTTTTACATTCGTCTTCATTTTCGGCTACAAATATTTTTCCATCAGGTCCGTACCATGCTGGAATTTGATGTCCCCACCATAATTGACGAGAAATACACCAAGGCTCAATATTATTCATCCATTGAAAATATGTTTTTGACCAGTTCTCTGGAAAAAATTTAGTTTTGCCGTTATTTACTACTTCTTTTGCTTTTACAGCTAAGGTTTTAGCATCAACAAACCATTGTTCTGTTAAATAAGGTTCAATAATAGAATTAGATCTATCTCCATAAGGAACTTTGTTTACTAACTTTTCTATTTTTTCTAAAAATTTACCCTCTTCAAGATGTTCTAAGATTAATTTTCTTGCTGCAAATCTATCTAAACCTTTATATGGGTCAGGTGCATTGTCATTTATTTTTCCATCAGGAGTAAATATATTAATTACTTCTAACTTGTTTCTTATACCTACATCATAATCATTAAAATCATGAGCTGGAGTAATTTTTACTGCTCCTGTTCCTTGTTCAGGATCAGCATAATCATCTGTTATTATTTTTATTTTTCTCTTTACTAAAGGAATAATTACAAACTTCCCTACTAGATCTTTAAATCTATCGTCTTTTGGATTTACAGCTATTGCAGTATCTCCCAACATAGTTTCAGGTCTAGTTGTTGCAATTGTTATAAATTTATCAGAATTTTCTATAGGGTAATTTATATAATAAAGTTGAGAATTTACTTCACGCTGATCAACTTCTAAATCAGATATTGCTGTTTTTAAAACAACATCCCAATTTACAAGTTTTTTTGCTTTGTAGATTAATTTCTTATTATAAAGATCAACAAATACTTTTATGACTGACTTAGATAAATTTTCATCCATTGTGAATGCATTACGAGACCAATCGCATGAACATCCAAGTTTTTTAAGTTGATTAATTATTATATCACCATACTCATTCTTCCATTCCCAGACTTTATCTATAAACTTTTCTCTACCTAAATCGTTTTTTTTAACACCTTCTTTTGCAAGTTTTTTTTCAACTAATGCCTGGGTTGCAATACCAGCATGATCTGTTCCTGGTTGCCATAAAGTTTCATAATTATTCATTCTATGAAATCTTGTTAAAACATCTTGAATTGAGTTGTTTAAAGCATGACCCATATGAAGGCTTCCTGTTACATTTGGTGGAGGAATTACAATTGAGAATTTTTTTGAATTTTCTTTAGGTTTAAATAACTGGTTTTTTTCCCAATAATCGTAGATTTTGTTTTCTACATTTATATGCTCATATTTATCAAAACTCATTGATTTGTTTTATAAATTAATCAAATTAATAAACAATAATGAAAATCATTGCTAAATTTATAGACTAATGATCAAAATGAATTATACAAAGATCGATTAACAAATATTTTTGTATTTGATGGCAACGTGGCGGAATGGTTACGCAGAGGATTGCAAATCCTTGTATCCCGGTTCGATTCCGGGCGTTGCCTCCAAAAAAAGTATTGAGATAAGTTTTAAAAAAAGTAAGTTGAGAGAAAAATATTCCTCGGTAGCTCAGTTGGTAGAGCAGTTGACTGTTAATCAATTGGTCGCAGGTTCGAGTCCTGCCCGAGGAGCCAGATTAATTAAACAACTTTAGAAGTATTTATTTGTGCTATCTGTAAATTTTTTCCAAATTTTGTTTTTTGATCCTGAGTTAACTCTGAATAAACTTTAACTAAGAAGTTATAGTTTACATTCATATGTCCCTCTTTTGATTTATCAAGATTTACTAAATATTCTGAAAAATCTTCAAAGAAATAGTTAATTGGAACTTTTAAATAATTTGAAAGTTGCAATAATCTGATTGAACTTACTCCATTAGTTCCTTTTTCATACTTTTGGATTTGTTGAAAAGTTACATTTATAGCTTTTGCTACTTTAGTTTGAGTTAAACCTAGTGCTAATCGTCTTAGCTTGAGTTTATTGCCAAGATGTTTGTTAAAATTTTCTTCCATTTAAGACCCCTCGTTAAATAAAATATAATTGAGAGTTAATCTAAATAGAAATGTTTATGCAAGTAAAATAATTTTAAAAAAAAATGGTTTTTTTAATTAATTTTAAACCTGTCAAGTAACTTTTTAGCTAATGTTTAGAATTATTTTAAAGAATTTGGCTTAAAAAAAGCTTTGTTCTGTCACTCTTTGGATTAGCAAAGAACTCTTTTGTATCAGCCTTCTCAATAATCATACCTTCGTCCATAAAAATGACCTCATCAGCTACTTCTTTGGCAAAACCCATTTCATGTGTTACTACAATCATTGTCATTCCACCTTTTGCAAGACTTACCATGGCATCAAGTACTTCTTTAATCATTTCTGGATCTAAAGCAGATGTGGGCTCATCAAATAACATAATTTTTGGTTGCATACACAATGCTCTAGCAATTGCACAACGTTGTTGTTGACCGCCTGAAAGTTGTCCAGGAAATTTGTTTGCTTGATCATCAATTTGAACTTTTTTAAGTTGGTCTAATGCTAGTTCTTGAGCCTCTTTTTTTGGCATTTTTTTTACCCAAATAGGTGCAAGTGTGCAATTATCTAAAATTGAAAGATGCGGGAATAAATTAAATTGTTGAAAAAACCATACCAACTTCTGCTCTAATTTTTTCAATATCTTTAGTTTTTTCTGATAGCTCGTTTCCATCAACGATTATATCACCCTCTTGATGCTCTTCTAATCTATTTATACATCTAATCAATGTTGATTTACCTGAACCTGATGGACCACATACTACAATTTTCTTATTTGCTTCAACTTCTAAATTAATATTTTTTAAAACTTGAAAATCACCAAACCATTTATTCATATTTTGAATTTTTATAATTGGATCTGACATATATTATCTTTCAGTTTTATATTTAGCTTCTAAGTTATAACTATATTTACTCATTGCATAGCATATAATCCAGAATATTATTGATGCA
>CACLYY010000024.1 GCA_902611265.1 uncultured Pelagibacteraceae bacterium | reverse complement strand
AGATTGAGTTCTCGATAGATGAAGATGATTGACTTAACTCATTTTCTTGTTCATCTGTACTTTTCTTTAATAAATTTTCTATATTAGATTTATCATTTTGCGTCTCATTTATGGTTTTTTTAATTGTTTCACCTGGAATTGGCAACTTATCAAAGTCAGGTGGCATTGCTAGAGGATTTTTTTTGTCTATAAGAAATTCATCACCCTGCTCAGACCTTTTTTTACCTTGTAATGCTTCACCTACTCCACAAGAATAAATAAATAAAAGTAAAAATAATAATTTATTTATTTTGATGAATTTATTCATTTACTTTTTTATAACTTATAAATTCGGCTAGAATAAGTAAAATAATACCAATAGTAATAAATATATCTGCTACATTAAAAATAAACCAATGATATCCGTTATAATTTAGGTCTATAAAATCAGGCACAGCTCTAAAATACATTCTATCAAATAAGTTTCCAAGCGATCCTCCTAGAATGACCAACAAAAAATAATACTTCATGCCTTTTTCAGTAAATAATAAGTAAATTATAACAAAATTAATCAAAACAATTAAAGTAGTCACGATATTATAAAAATAATCTTGATCTGAAGATAATAAACCAAATCCAATTCCTTTATTCCAAACTAGATAAAAATTTAAGAATGAGTTTATGTAGATATCTACTTTGCCAATGTCCTCTAATATATTAAGAATTAAAATTTTAGATATTCTATCTAATAAAAAAATTATTAATAAAAACGAAATAGAAAGAACTATTTTTTTTATATTTTCATTTTTCATTGAACAGTTAAGTGTCCATGTTTTTCACATATTTCCTTACTAATTTTCCAACAAACAGGACACTTGTTTCCAATAGCTTTTAAACTAATGACTTCAATATCTTTTTCTAAATTTTTGTCATATGAGATTAATGCTGAAGAAGTTATACAAATTTCAGAAAAATCTTGGTTCTGAGCTATATTGAACATATCTTGATTTTTGATTTTGATTTCAATATTTGCCTCCAAACTTGAGCCAATAATTTTTTCAGCTCTTTTGCTCTCTATGCTAATATTCGCCACGTCTCTTATTAATTTGATCTTTTGCCACTTATTATTTAATTCTTCATTTTTCCATTGATTAGGAATTTTAACAAATTTCTGTAAATGAATACTACCCTCTTTATCTTCTTTAGAAATTAGATGATAAATTTCTTCAGTAGTAAATGATAATATAGGCGCAAACCATTTTAATAAACATTCTAAAATTACTTTTAATATTAAAATACAATCTGATCTTTTTTTAGAATCTTTAGGATCACAATAAAGAAGATCTTTTCTTATATCAAAATAGAATGCTGACAACTCTACAGTACAGAAATTAAGTAATTCTTTGTACAGATTGTGAAAATTGTAGGACTTAAAATATTCATTAAAACTTTTATTAATCATAAATAATCTGTGAAGCATATATTTTTCGAGTTCAGGCAAATCATTTAAGTCAATTTTTTCAAAATCTACTTTTATGTAATCATCTTGCATATTTCCTAAAAGATACCTGAAAGTATTCCTTATTTTTCTATAAGATTCAGAATGTTGATCTAAAATTGAATAATCTATTCTTAAATCCTCAGCATAATTTGATGATGCGACCCAGATTCTAAGTATATCAGCACCATATTTTTTTAAAATATCTTCAGGGGCAATTACATTCCCTGTTGATTTAGACATTTTAAGCCCTTTGCCATCAACGACAAACCCATGTGATAGAATACTTTCAAAGGGTGCTCTACCTCTAGTTCCACATGACTCAAGTAAAGAAGAATGAAACCATCCTCTATGTTGGTCTGAGCCTTCTAAATACATTGATGCGGGCCATTTTAAGTCTTCTCTTTTTTCTAATACAAAAGAATGTGTTGAACCACTATCAAACCACACTTCTACTATATCTGATGATTTAGTAAAATCCTCTGCTTTATATTTATCTCCAAGAAGTCTCTGAAAATTTTCTTCAAACCAACAATCGGAACCCTCTTTTTCATAAATTTTTGCGATATTTTCAAAAACGTCATCATCTATCAAAATCTCTCCATTTTTTTTTGAAATAAATATTGGTAAAGGAACACCCCATACTCTCTGTCTAGATACACACCAATCTGGTCTAGTCTCAATCATTGATTTAATTCTTTCTTTACCTTTCGCAGGATAAAAAGTTGTATCATCTATAGCTTTTAGAGCTTTATCTCTTAATTTGTGACTCTCCATTGAAATAAACCATTGAGGTGTTGCTCTGTGAACTAATGGAGCTTTAGATCTCCAAGAATGTGGATAGGAATGAGTAAGTTTTCCGTTGGATAATAGGGTTTTTGTTTCCTTAAGCTTCTCTATAACAATCGTATTAGCTTTAAAAATATGTGTTCCTTCAAATATTGGTATATGTTTAGTATATCTTCCATCGTCATCAACTGTTTCAACTGCTTTAATTCCGTTGTTTAAACACAAATTAAAATCATCAGGTCCATGACTGGGTGCACAATGAACAATACCTGTTCCCTGTTCAGTTGTAACAAATCTTGCTTCAAGCATTGGAACATCATAATCAAATCCAATTTTGTGAAATGGATGACCGCATATAGTTCCTTCAAATTCCTTTCCTTTAAATTCAGAAACTATATTTATTTTACATTCTGTATCTTTTGAAACAGACTCTAATAGCTCTTTCGCGATTATTATTTTTTCATTATTTAATTTATCTTTATTTTTTATCTCACATAAAACATAATCTAAACTTTGATTGTAAGCTAAAGCTTTATTTGCAGGTATTGTCCATGGGGTTGTAGTCCAAATTATAACATTAGATCCAATAATCTCTTTTATATTTGAACTTTTAACTAAAAAAGCTGCATAAATAGTATCTGATATATGATCTTGATATTCAACTTCAGCATCTGCTAAAGCAGTTTTTTCGACCGTCGACCATAAAACAGGCTTATATCCTTTAAATAAACTTCCTTCTTTTAAAAATTTACCTAGTTCTCTAACAATTTGTGCCTCAGCATCAAAACTCATTGTAGAATAATAGTTTTCCCAGTCTCCAATAACTCCAAGTCTTTTAAATTGATCTTTATGGATTTTGATCCATTTGCTTGCAAAGTCTCTACACTCTTTTCTAAACTCTATTATAGGTACATCGTTTTTATTTTTTTTATTTTTTTTATATTGCTCCTCAATTTTCCACTCAATTGGTAAACCATGACAATCCCATCCTGGAACATAAACTGAGTCCTTACCGTCCATTTGATGAAATTTAATTATAATATCTTTTAAAATTTTATTTAAAGCTGTTCCCATATGAATGTTTCCATTCGCATAAGGTGGGCCATCATGTAAGACAAATTTTTCTTTCCCTTTGCTTTGTGATCTAAGTTTTTTATATAAATTTATCTTTTCCCAAAATCTTAAGTACTCAGGCTCTTTATTAGGCAGGTTTGCCTTCATAGAAAAAGCAGTTTTAGGTAAATTTAAATGTTCTTTACTCATGAAGTTTTTTTAGCTTTCAAAATATCTTTTTTAATTTGATTTTTTAACTCACTGATACCTTTGAATTTTTTCTCTCCTCTAATAAATTTTAAAAATTCTACAGACAATTTTTTATTATAGAGATTTCTTGAAAAATTAAAAATATTTACCTCTAAAAGTATTTTTTTTTGATTAAAAGTTGGCCTATATCCTAAGTTTGCAATACCCCTAAAGACCTTTTTTTTATCGTTAATTCTAACTCTTACAGCATAAACTCCTGGTTTTGCTATGACGTAGTTTTCAATGTCTATATTGCATGTTGGAAAACCAATTTTTTGCCCCATCATTCTACCCTTTTGAACTGTACCCTCAATCGTCCAATTTCTTTTCAGAAAATTATTTGCCCTAGATAGATGCCCTTTTTCAAGCAACTTTCTAATTATTGTAGATGAAATAATTTTTTTATTTTTCTTTAAAGGTGTTGGTTTAACTAAAGTATAACCAAAAATATTTTCATATTTTTTAAGTAACAAAACATCGCCTTCTCTTTTGTTACCAAATCTAAAATTGTTACTAACAAATATAAATTTTGAGTTTA
>CACLYY010000023.1 GCA_902611265.1 uncultured Pelagibacteraceae bacterium | reverse complement strand
GGTAGATTTTACTCCTATAATCTCGTCATCTTTTATATCTTGATATCCATAAATTGTGTCGTAACCGAGTGTCCAAAATATGGCTCCTACATAAAACAAAATTGAGACAATAGAAATACTGTTATTTATTGATATCCAAGCAAGAACGAGGCCATAATTAAACGTAATACCTAAAAATAATTGGGGCCAGTAAGTAAATCTTTTCATTAAAGGGTAAGTAAATGCAAGCGGCATCGATAAGAGCGCCATCAATATTGTGAATATATTAAAATTGATTAAAACTAAAAATGCTAATCCACATAAAATTATTGAATATATTATCCCAAGTCTCACCGAAACTTTTCCGGATGCTATTGGTCTATTTTTAGTACGCTCAACTTTTTTGTCAAAATTTCTGTCTACAATATCATTTACAATGCATCCGGCAGATCTCATTAGTATTGAACCCATTAAAAATAAAAAAGAATAAAAATAAAATATTTCTAAGCCAGAATTAAAATCATAAGCAATAGTGAGACCCCATAGGCAAGGCCAAAATAAAAGCATATAACCTATCGGCCTATTAAATCTTGTAAGCTCAACGAATAATTTAATGTTTTGCATAATAATTTACTTGTAAATAGCAAAGCAGAGTTTCATAATCAAATTGATTCGAATGAATATAGATTACACTGTAACCGCATTAATGTTTCCTGCAATACCTCTTATTATGAGTGTTTACAGTAATAGGTTTCATACCCTTAGTGGACTTATAAGAAAAATTCATGATGAATATGTTTTCGAAAAACACACCCCACCAGAGTGGAAAGATCAACTTATCAACTTAAATAGTAGAATAGGAGTATTAAAGTTTGCCATCATGTCAGCAGCATTCGGTTTTCTTTTCAATATGCTTACTGTGTTTGCTCTTTATTTAGACAGTTTAATTATTGCAAGAGTAATTTTTGGATCATGCTGTTTGTCCATGATGGTTTCAATTATTTTTTTTATAAGAGAAATACAAATTTCTGGAAAAGCTCTAAAACTTCATTTATCAGATATGGATGTACAATTTAAGGAATAATTACTGCTGGACCGGTAATCTTTCTTCCCTCTAAGTCCTTGTGAGCTTGTACTGCATCCTCTAATTTATATTTTTTATAGATTTCAATTTTTACATTTCCTGATGAAATTTGCTTAAACAACATATTAGCAGCTTCATGTATTTCATCACTATTTGTAAAATATTGATTCATTGCTGGTCTTACAAAATATATACCTTTTGGTTGCAAAGATTTTGAAACAATTATTGGATCAAGTGCTCCAGATGCATTACCAAATGAAACCATGGTACCCCGTAATTTTAAACATTCAATTGATTTGTCGTAAGTTGATTTACCTACACCATCATAAACAACAGAAACACCTTTGCCATCTGTAAGTTCCATGACTTTTTTTGCAAAATCTTCTTTTGAATAGTTGATTACTTCGTCACATCCATACTTTTTTGCTATTCCTATTTTTTCCTGACTTCCAACTGTTCCAATAACTTTTAATCCTAAACTTTTTGCCCACTGACAAAAGAATTGTCCAACACCTCCTGCTGCTGCGTGAAATAAAACTGTTTCTCCCTTTTTTGGAACATATGTTTTGTGCAATAAATAAAAAGTTGTCATACCTTTTGTCATAGCACTCGATATAATTTCTAAATCAATATTATCTGGAACTTTAACAATATTTTTTGAAGGGTAATTTCTGTGAGTTGAATAAGAACCCAATGGAGCTGCAGCATAAGCAACTTTATCTCCAACTAAAAAATTAGAGACATTTGAACCTATTTCTTTAATTATACCTGCCGCTTCCAAACCAATTCCTGTTGGAAGTTGAAGAGGGTATAAACCTGATCTATGATAAGTGTCTATATAGTTTAATCCAATTGACACATGTTCTATCTGAACCTCATCAGCACCTGGTTTATCTAAAGTAATGTCCTCTAACTTTAGAACTTCAGGACCACCTGTATTTGTTACTTTAATTGATTTCATTTTTACAAAAGTAATTTTATTTTACAAATGTACCTTTATGATAATCCTCGACTGCTTGCAAGATTTCTTGTTTAGTATTCATGACAAAAGGGCCACCTCTTGCAATTTGTTCGCCTATTGGTTTTCCAGCAATCAGAAGGAACTTAGCATTAGTTGAGCCATAAACCTTAAGTTTCTCACCCATTTTTAAAAGAATTAGTTTTGAATTTTCAATTTTTTGATGCTGTTGATTCCCAATTTTTATTTCTCCTTTAATTAAATAGATAAATGAATTGTGAGTTGAGGGTAAATCAAAATTGAACTCTTTATCTTTATTTAATTCAATATCAAAATAAATAGGTTCAACATTATGTTTTTTTATAGGTCCCTCAGCTTTTCTAAATTTACCAGCTATGACTTTGACTATTTTTTCTTCATCTAGGTGAGTTTGCATCTGATCAGCATCTATGTAGATGTAGCTAGGTTTACTCATTTTTAATTTAGCTGGCATATTGATCCATAATTGAAATCCATGTAACCTACCTTCTTTCATTGCAGGCATCTCAGAGTGAATTATTCCGCTTCCTGTCTTCATCCATTGAACATCTCCTGCAGTCATTCTACCTTCACCACCTGTACTATCTTTGTGCTCAAAGTCTCCAGCCAACATATATGTTACCGTTTCTATGCCTCGATGAGGATGAGGCGGAAAACCAGCTATATAATCTTCACTATTTTCTGATCCGAATTCATCTAACATTAAAAATGGATCAAAGTAATTAGGCTCTACACCAATGCTTCTTTTTAATTTTACCCCAGCACCGTCAGATGCTGGTATAGGTTCGATAATTTGTTTAACTTCAATATTTGACATTTTATTTTAAGAATTTTTTATCTAAGCTAAAATCTTTAGTTCCATTTATGAAAATAAATAAAAACCCACCTGCTAAAGCTATATTTTTCAAAAATGATCCAAGTTGCATTTGGTCAGAAAAATCGTTGTGAAATATTACAGCTGTTGCAATACAGAATAAACTTAATAAACCAGCGGATATTTTTGCCTTATATCCTAGTATAATTAATATTGGTGCAATTATCTCAAGTATTATTGCTGGAATAATTAAAATTCCAGGCAATCCAAAGCTCTCCATCCACTCAATAGTTCCATCATAATTACCAATTTTAAAAAAACCATTGAGAAGGAACAATGCTGAAATTAAAATTCTTGCGATGAGATCTAGAATATTTGTCATAGTAATAAAGTAGTATCTTGCCTAAACAATATCAAGCAACTGTTTAAGATTATTTATTTCATTTTTTGGTGTGTAATCTAAATTATCAAAAATTGCATTGTTTCTATTGACCCAAATTGCGTTAAAACCATAATTGCCACCTCCAGAAACGTCCCAAGTATTTGCGCTTAAAAAAGCAACTTCTTTCTCTTTAATGTTATATTTTTTAATTGGCAAATCGTAAACTTTTGAACTTGGTTTAAAAATACTTACTTCTTCTACAGACATAATATCATCAAAAATATCATTGAGATTATTTCTATTCACTAATTCATCAAGAAGAGTAGGGGTGCCGTTTGAAAGTATTGAAAGTTTATAATTTTTTTCTCTCAATAATTTCAGAGTTTCTTTTACTTCAGGGTATGGAGATAAAATTTTGTAAAGATCCAACAATTCAGTTCTCATATCTGGATTAATATTGAAAACTTTCATTGATTTATCTAGGCTATCTTCTGTTACTTTCCAAAAATCTTTATGCCTGCTCATTAAACTTCTAAGCCAAGTGTATTCTAACTGAGTAGTCCTCCAATAATTTGAGAAATTTTCCCATTTAATACCAATTTTATCTTTACACTTTTCAGCTGCAGAATTTACGTCAAATAGAGTTCCATATGCATCGAAAATTATTGCTTTAATATTTTTCATAAATTACTTTCTTAATATGAGTAATATTAGAATATTTTTCTCTGAAAGTTTATCTCTTAATTTAACTTCTTCACTTGCTAAACCACAATCACATTATTTGACGAAAGTCATGCGAGTGAAAATTGGAGAAAATTTTTCTTTATTTAATAAAACTGGTGAATGGTTAGCCAAAATAGACAACATTTATGATGGAAAGGTAGAATTTAGCATTAAGGAACAATTAAGAAGAAAAGAAAATTCCCTGGATATTTGGTTAGCATTTTCACCTATTAAATCAAATTATTCAAATTTTATGATTCAGAAAGCTACAGAATTAGGAGTTACAAAATTTTTCCCTATAATTTTTGATAGGACAATTGTAAGAAAAATTAATTCTGAAAGATTGGAAAAAATAATAATAGAGGCAACAGAACAGTCAAATAGATTGAACCCCCCGT
>CACLYY010000022.1 GCA_902611265.1 uncultured Pelagibacteraceae bacterium | reverse complement strand
AAGTAAAAAATTTGCAAAAATCTCATCAAATACAAGTCTTCTGAAATATTTTGTATCTTTTACTTTTGTGATTTCTTCTTTATGAATTTTAATAACGCAATCTTTCCATGACACATTATCAAACAAATTAGATATTTCTTTTGGTAGCCACTCATCTAAATCAGGTAAATTTTGAAAAATACTATTTATTATTTTATTATATTTATTCAATGTTAAACCTTCTGTGAGGCTATATTTATTTTCATCATCTATTAACACTGAGCTATTTGAATTTACCAGTTTTGGATTAACAAATTGAAATTTATTTCTAAAATTATTTGCTTTACCATTAATTATGATATCTTCATTTAAAGGCAGTAGTTTTCTTATATACCCTTCATAACTATTAAAAAAAACACAATCTATTTTTACGCCATTTTTTTCACATATGACTTTATTAGGTAAATTTCTAATCCGTGGAAAATTATATTTAATGGGTTTTACTTTAATGTTGTAATTCTTGCCTATTTGTAAATCTTCAATCTCTGTATCTTCTGCAGTTTCAATTTTTTGATACTGGTAAATGCCACAACAGATCAAAAATCGTAAATATTTTTTTTTTATTAAATGATCTTAATGTTTTTTTACCAACACCTTTAATTATATCAATGGGTGACAATAAATATTCAAAATTACTCATTAAATATATATATATGTTTATAAGCAATGAATTCAAATAAACAAAATTTAATTAATAAAATTATTTATAGATCCCAATATAGAGGTACAAAAGAAATGGACATTTTTGTAAGTAGTTTTGTTAAATCGATTATTGATTCATTATCAATTGATGATTTAAAAGATTTAGATTTATTAGTTAACATGAATGACGAAGATATTTTTAAAATTTCAAAAAATGAAATGAGTTTTAAAAACAAAAAAATATTAAAATTATTGATTGATTTTAAATAGATGGCGGAGAGACTGGGATTCGAACCCAGGAAAGAGTTGCCCCTTTGTCGGTTTTCAAGACCGATGCTTTCAACCGCTCAGCCATCTCTCCGTGAGCAAGGTTTTATTATTATTAATATATATTTCAACAATAAAATAACTTAAGTAGTAAGACAAAATATTCAAATATTTAAAAATGAACAAAAAAAATTTTAATAAAGGTGTATTGTTGACATCTCTTGGTTCTTTTTGGTGGGGTTTTTTTGGAGTTATATACTTCAAGTACATTTCTTTTGCTGGACATATCGAAGTATTAATTCACAGAAGTGTATGGACTACTTTTGTATTAATTGCTACTACATTTTTATTTTCAAAATGGAGTATTTTTATAAAAATTATTAGTGATAAAAAAAAATTATTTATTCTTTTTATATCAGGTTTTTTAATTTTTATTAATTGGGGTGTCTGGATATACGCTGTTAGTCAGGATAAAATAATCGAAGCAAGTTTTGGTTATTTTATAATGCCAATTATAAGTGTTTTTTTAGGTAATTTTTTTTTCAAAGAACCAATCACAAAAAAAGGCAAAATTTCAATTTTTATTGTAATCATTTCTGTTTCATATTTATTAATACTAGACTTTAAATCTATACCATGGGTAGGTTTAATTGTTGCAGTCAGTTGGAGTTTCTATAATTTATTTAGAAAAAAAATTAATGTTGAAACAGATATTGGTCTTTTTATAGAAAGTTTGTACTTACTTCCATTCGTATTAGTAGCATTTTATTTTATAAGCATTAATAATTATAACGATTTCAGTTTATCAAATCCTTCTTTGATGCCACTTTTAATGCTAGCAGGACCAATGACAGTGATTCCTCTTTTTCTTTATGTAAGAGGTGTTGAATTATCAGGTCTAGGTCCAGCTGGTATGATTTTTTATATTACTCCTACTTTGCAATTTATACTTGGTTTTTTCATTTATAATGAGCAATTCAACTTAAATCAGTTAGTTAGTTTTATTTTAATATGGATTGCTGTATTTATATATTTAAAAGATATTTATGAAAAAAATTAAACTTTATATTTTTTTTCTTTTTATAATTATTAATTTTGAAACTCAAGCAGACGACTTTACATTTGATGAGTGGAAAAAAAAATTTAAATTAATTGCTTTAGAAAGAGGTGTGAGTTTAAATACAATTGAAAATACAATAGAAAAATCAATTTTCTTAAAAGACGTTATAAAATATGACAGATTTCAACCAGAGTTTTATGAAGACACAAAAACTTATATTTCTAAAAGAGCTAATAATAAAAAAGTTAATTCTGGATTAAAAATATACAAGATAAACAAAAGAACTATCGATAAAATTTCGCAAGAATTTTCTGTTGATAAGAACTTACTTCTATCTCTAATGGGCATTGAAACGAATTTTGGTAACTATTTAGGAAAAATGGATATTGTCTCTTCTTTGGCTACTTTAAGTTATGACAAAAGAAGGAGTGAATTTTTCACATCTGAACTCATTACTCTATTAATTTTATTTGATAAAGGAATTATTAATCCAGATAATTATTTAGGATCATGGGCTGGAGCATTTGGAAATTTTCAATTTATGCCCTCTACTATTAAAAATTATGCAATGGATTATAATAAAGATGAAACAATTAATTTGAAAAATATAGAAGACTCATTTGCTTCTGCTGCTAATTATTTAAACAAGATAGGTTGGGATAATAATACTCCATGTTTTTTTAAAGTGGAACTTATAAATGAAACACCTAGTGAATACCTAAATACATCTGCAAAACAAATTAAACACAAACATAAAATATCATATTTAAAAAAGTATATTAAAAATAGTGAAATTCTTAATAATTTTGATAATTTAAATGCTGCACTCGTGACCCCTGATTATGATATAATTCCAGATGCAAAAAAATTAACTCCAGCTTATGTAGTTTTTGACAATTATGAACTAATATTAAAATGGAATAGATCTTTAAGATTTGCATTAGCTGTGTGCACATTGAAAAGTAAATTCAAAAATGCAATTTAAATATATATTATATCTGTTATTTTTAACTATATTTGCCTGCGAACATCATTCATCAAACATAAACATTAAGAACAAGCCTGAAGATACAAAATCTATAGTCAAAAAAAAAGAAATTAAAGAAACACAAAAAAAAAATACAAAAGAGGAGTTATTAAATATTGTTTATTCTAACAAGGGTTTTGCTTTGATTTATAGTGAAGATACAGTCAATTCATTGGAATATAAATTAGATAATGCTTCAATTAATATTTTAAGTCCTAACTTACCTAATGGAACACCTGTTAGGATAACAAATATTATAAATGGTAAATCATTAATAACCGTTGTTCAGAACAAAACAGTTTTGCCAATCTTTTACAATTCAGTAATCACTAATAGAATTGTTAATGAACTATCAATAAATCCAGATGAACCTTATATATTTATTGAAACAATCAACTCTAATAATTTGTACGTTGCAAATGATGTAAAAACATTTGATGAAGAAAAAGAGGTAGCTAATAAAGCCCCTGTTGACGATATAATGATTCAAAATATAAGCCTAGAAACAGAAACAAAAGAATCCAATACTAAGAATTTTGTGACTAATTTTAATTATATAATTAAATTTGGAGATTTTTATTTTGAAGACTCTGCTATTATGTTAAAAAACAGGCTATTTGAAGAATATAATATTAAAAATATCTTAATCAAAAAGTTGTCACAAAATAATTTTAGAGTTTATAAAGGACCTTATAAGGATTTTGAAAAATTAAAGAAAGGATTTCATAATATCGAAAATCTTGATTTTGATAGTATTGAAATAATTAAATTATGAAAATAAAAAATTTGCCGTTATTTTTTATTATCTTAACATTCCTAACAAAACCTGTTTTAGCTAACTTTGATGTAAATGCACGAACTGCCATTGTTCAAGATTATTTGTCAGGCAAAATATTGTTCGAGAAAGATGCTGATAGACAAATATTTCCAGCATCAATGACCAAAATTATGACTTCGATCATAGCTTTTGATTTGCTTAAAAGTGGTGAATTGTCTTTAGAAGATAAGTTTTTAGTTTCTGAAAATGCATGGAGACTGTCTCAAGCTGGATATTCTTCAATGTTTATTATGGTTGGAGATGAAATAACAGTAGAAGATTTACTAAGAGGCATCATCATTTCATCAGGCAATGATGCTTGTATAGCACTGGCAGAAGGTATCGCTGGAACAGAGGAGGAATTTGCAATTATGATGACAGAAAAAGCGAGAGAAATTGGAATGGAAAATACTAACTTTACGAATTCATCAGGAATAAATGCTCCAGATAATTTATCAACAGTTAGAGATATATTAATTATGTCAAATTACTTGATAAAAAATTATCCAAATTATTATAAATATTACAAAGAAACGGAATTTACTTGGGATAGAACAGGTGGAGATCCAATAAAACAAGGTAATCGTAATCCTTTGCTTTATAAAAATATAGGAGTTGATGGCATAAAAACAGGATACCTCGCTTATGAAAAATATTCTCTTGCATCAACTATTAAAAGAAATGATAGAAGAATAATTGCTGTTGGAAGTGGCTTTTCATCAAAGAATCAAAGATCTAAAGAGTCTCTTAAGTTACTTACATATGGATTAACAAATTTTGATACAGTTAATATTGCTAAAAAAGAGGAAATATTTGAGGAGTTAGATGTTTGGCAGGGTACTAAAAAAACTGTTAAATCTTATATTGCTGAGGATGTTTATAAAACAATTCCTAAAGCTAAAAAAAAATATCTAAAAGTATCCGTTGATTATCAAGGACCATTAAAAGCTCCAATATTAAAAAATGACATAATAGGCAAAGTTAAAATTTCTTATAAAGATGAACAAATAGGGGAGTATGATCTGTTGGCCTTTGAAAATGTAAAAAGACAAAATATATTTTCTAGATTTATTTCCTCAATAAATTTTCTAATATGGGGTGATGTCTAAAAATCCCCTTATAGTCTTTGAAGGTATAGAGACTTCTGGAAAATCCACTAGTCTAAATAAAGCTATCAAATATTTAAAAAAAAACAAAATAAAATACATTACTCTTCGAGAGCCTGGTGGTACTAACTTTTCTGAAAAATTAAGATCATTAATGTTGAATAAAAAATCAAAACTTAATTACAAAACTGACTTATTTCTATTTATGG
>CACLYY010000021.1 GCA_902611265.1 uncultured Pelagibacteraceae bacterium | reverse complement strand
TTTCGTTGGTTAATTTTATCGACCATTTAATATTACTTTCTCTTAACCTCTGTCTAGACATTTCAAGCAATCCAAAATTACTTATTCTTCCTATTTGAATTCTTGCTCTATCATTGCGACATCTCTCTTTTAACCTTCTTTCAACTTGTTTACGGTTATTAAAACTAAGCATATCAATAAAATCTATAATTATTAATCCTGATAGGTCTCTAATTTTAATTTGTCTAGCTATCTCTTCAGCAGCTTCAAGATTTGTATCCAATGCAGTACTTTCCACATTTTTTTGTTTTATTGATTTGCCGGAGTTGATATCTATTGAAACTAAAGCCTCTGTTGGATTTATGACTATATAACCTCCAGAACTAAGCTTCACTTCTGTTTTAAAAATCTCAAAAAGTTTTTTTTCTATATTCTCCTTAAAAAATAATGGTACTTTTTCTCTAAACTTTTTTACCTTTTTTAATTGTTTTGGCATCATTAGTTTCATATAATTTTTTGCTTTTTGATAACCCTCGTTACCTTCTACTATTATATTTTGCGTTTCATCATCATACATATCTCGAATACTTCTCTTAATAATATCACTTTCTTGGTGTATTAAAGAGGGTGCAATAGAATTTAATGCATTATTTTTAATAGAGTTCCAAATAGTAATTAAGTTTTTAAGATCCCCATCAATTTCATTTTTAGTTTTATTTGATCCAGCCGTTCTAACAATGATACCCATTTCTTTGGGTATCTCTATTTCATTTAATATTTTTCTTATTTTTTTCCTATCTCCTGGGTTAAATATTTTTCTTGATATTCCACCTCCTTTTGCCGTATTGGGCATTAGAACAATATATTTTCCAGCAATACTTATAAATGTACTTAGTGCAGCTCCTTTAAATCCTCTTTCATCTTTCAAAACTTGAACTAATATTACTTGATTAGGCTTTATTACTTCTTGTATTTTGTATCTTTTAGACGGAAATTTTTTTTCAACATTTATTTTTTCTTTAACCTCATCATCTAATTTCTCAACTGGATCATTTATTTTTATTTCTTCGTTTCCCTCTAAAATTTGATTTTCATTATTTTCACTTTCTTTGGATAATTCTTCTCTAACCTTTTTTTCTTCCTCTTTAATTTTTTCTAAATCACTCTGTGGAAGCTGGTAATAATCAGATTGGATGTCGTTAAAAGACAAAAAACCATGTCTTTCTCTACCAAAATCTACAAAAGCAGCTTGTAGCGAGGGTTCTATCCTACTTACTTTTCCTAAATAAATATTATTTTTTATTAATGTGTTGTTAACACTCTCATATTCGTAGTCTTCAATATGATTATCTTTTTTAAGTACAACTCTTGTTTCATTTGGATGCGAAGCATCGATGTATAAATTTTTAGACATAAATTTTGATTATATTTCATTAGTTTATTTTTTTAATTCGGTGCCTTAACTTTAACAAATTCAATCAATAATTTAAACTAAAATGAGCAAATTAATAAAAAATCTTCTAATTTTGTTTTCTTTATTTTCTTTGCTGGTTTTTATATCAATTTTTTCAATTCTTTGGTCCTATTCAAATAAACTTCCAGACTATAAATTTTTAAAAAATTATAAACCACCAGTTTCAAGCAAAGTTTACTCTGGAGAAGGTATATTAATTAGTGATTTTTCTTCTGAAAAAAGAATATTTGTTCCATACAATGCGATTCCTAAAAAAATAATAAATTCATTTTTATCCTCTGAAGATAAGAATTTTTTTAAACATCCAGGTGTAGATGCAAAAGGTATTTTAAGAGCAGTTAAAAATAATATTTTTAATTTAATAAGATCAAACAGACTAGAGGGAGCTTCTACAATTACACAACAAGTAGCAAAAAATTTTCTTTTGTCCAATGAGGTTAGCTTAGATAGAAAGATCAAAGAGGCTATTCTTGCATTTAGAATTGAGAGAGCCTTGTCTAAGGAAAGAATATTAGAACTATATTTAAATCAGATTTATTTGGGTGAAGGATCTTATGGAATAGCGTCTGCAAGTCTCAGGTATTTTGATAAATCAATAAGTGAATTAAATTATTCAGAGTCTGCTTTGCTAGCTGCATTGCCTAAAGCACCAAGCAAGTATAACCCATACAAAAATAAGGAATTGGCAACTTATCGAAGGAATTTGGTAATTAAAAATCTTTATGAAAATTCTTATATTTCTAAAGAAAAATTTAATGAATTAATAAATAGTAAAATTAATTTAAAAAAAAGAAAAAGAATATTCTTGGAAGATACAAGATATTTTGTAGAAGACATAAGGAAAAAAGTAATTGAAGAATATGGATATGATAAAATTTATAAAGAAGGCTTTAATATTAAAACTCCTATTAATTTAGAACTTCAAAATTTAGCTGCATCATCATTAAGAAAAGGTTTATTAGAATATGATAAAAGAAAAGGATGGCGTGGGCCAATTGTTAATCGTAAAAATAAAGAGTGGTACAACGATTTAGAAAAATTTAAATTAGAAAAAACAATTGGTTGGGAAATAGCAATTGTTAAAAGAATAGATAAATTTGAAACTGTAATTCAAACTTCAAATAAAGAAAATGGAATTATAAATTTTGAGGATATCAATTGGACTAGAAAAGATTTTAATCAAATTTTTAAAATTAATGATTTGATTTATGTGAAAAAAATATCTGACGGTATATTTAGTTTAAGACAATTACCGAATGTTAATGGTGGAATTGTAGTAATGGATCCTTACAGTGGTAGAGTTTTGGCAATGTCTGGAGGTTTTAGTTTTAAAAAAAGTGAATTTAATAGAGTGTCTCAAGCTCAGAGACAACCAGGGTCTGCTTTTAAACCCTTTATATACGCTTTAGCTTTAGAGAATAATTATACACCATCTTCTTTAATTCTGGATGCGCCAATTGTTTTAAATCAAGGAGAAGATTTAAAAATGTGGAAGCCTGAGAATTATGGTAAAAAATTTTATGGTCTTTCTACATTAAGATCTGGTGTTGAAAAGTCCAGAAACTTGATGACAGTTAGGATTTCACAGGAATTAGGGATAGACAAAATTATTAACTTTTCAAAAAAATTGAATATTTACGAAAATCCTGATGAATTATTGTCAGTGTCTTTAGGCTCTGCAGAAACAACTTTAATAAATATTACTAGTGCTTACTGTTCATTTGTAAATGGTGGTAAATTGGTTACACCAATTATTATCGATAGAATTCAGGACAGTGAGGGAAATACAATTTTTAATAATGAAAAAAGATTTTGTGAAAATTGTGACAAAATTTCATTTGAAGGAAACAATGTACCAAAAATAAAAAGTAATTTTAAACAAATTTTCTCTCCACAAACTGCATATCAAATGACTTCTATATTAGAGGGTGTTATTCAAAGAGGTACTGGAAAACGCCTACGTGATTTGAATTTACAACTTGCTGGTAAAACAGGTACGACAAATAACAATACTGATACTTGGTTTATAGGGTTTACATCTAATTTAGTAGTTGGAGTTTATGTAGGATATGACAATCCAAAAAGATTAGGAAAATATGAAACAGGCTCTAAAACAGCGCTACCGATATTTAAAGATTTCATCAAAAAAGCAGCAAACAATTATGATGCGAGACCTTTTAAAATTGCAAAAGGAATAAAAATGATGGTAATTGATGCAGAAACCGGAAAAAAAGCAGATTTTGGCTCAAAAAAAACTATTATAGAGTCATACAAGAAAGAAAAATTTGAAAATCAAACATTTATTAGTAATGATAATCGTAATTATAATAAATTAAAAAAAAATATCTTAAAATTTTATTAATGGAACAAGATGTAGAAAAATTTAAATCTGAAGTAATCAAGATTAATCAAAGAATTAAGGAGTTTCTTTGAAACACAAAATATTCTATTAAAAAGAAATCAACTTAATACTTTTATTGAAGACCCAAAATTTTGGGATGATCGCAAAAAAGCAGAAAAAATATTAAAGGAAAAAAAGGGTTACGATAGTTTATTGGATACTCATAAGCAATCAGAAAATGAAATAAGTGAACTATATGATATTTTTCAACTTGCTAATGAAGAGAACGATAAACAGTTAATTCAGGAAATCTTAGAAAAATTCATTCATTTAAAAAAAAAATTTAAGAAGTTAGAAATTAAATGTTTTCTTTCAAACGAAAACGATACATTGGATAGTTATTTAGAATTTCATGCAGGTGCAGGTGGCACCGAAAGTCAAGATTGGGCTCAAATGCTTAGGCGGATGTATATGAAGTGGGCTTCTGATCGAGGTCATAATGTAGAATTAATTAGTGAACACAAAGGTGATGAAGCAGGTATAAAATCTTCTGTTATCAAAATATCTGGTGAATA
The DNA here is from genome assembly GCA_902611265.1 of uncultured Pelagibacteraceae bacterium. GTDB lineage: Bacteria > Pseudomonadota > Alphaproteobacteria > Pelagibacterales > Pelagibacteraceae > Pelagibacter. The sequence goes on along the minus strand of CACLYY010000021.1, from coordinate 1,265 downwards.
TATTTACGGTTTTTTAAAAACTGAGTCAGGAATACATCGTTTGGTTAGAATTTCACCGTTTGATTCAGGCGCTAGAAGACATACAAGTTTTGCAAGTGTTTGGGTATATCCAGTTATTAATGAGGATATAGATATTGAGATATCAGAAAAAGATCTAAGAATTGACACTTATAGATCAAGTGGTGCAGGTGGACAACACGTTAATACAACTGATAGCGCTGTAAGAATTACACATTTACCAAGTAAAATTGTTGTCCAATGTCAAAATGAGAGATCACAACACAAAAATAAAGAAACTTGTATGAACATGCTTAAAGCGAGACTTTATGAACATGAGATACAAAAAAGAAAAAAAGAAAGTGATAATATTGAAAGCTCAAAGTCAGAAATAGGCTGGGGACATCAAATAAGATCATATGTTTTGCACCCATACAGAATGGTTAAAGATAATAGAACAAATTATGAAAATTCAAATCCAGACAAAGTATTAGATGGGGAAATTGATGAATTTTTAGAAAACTCTTTATACAAATTAAATGCGTAGGAAAATATTTTTTATTATTGCATCAATACTTATTTTTCTGATCACATGTACAACGTTTTTAAGTATTCATGGAATAAAAACAGAAAGATTTAATAATTTTATTAACAATAAACTTAAACAGTATAACTCAAAATTAATACTTGAAGTTGACGAGGTTTTTATCAAATTAAATATAAGTGAATTAGCACTCAATATAAACACGAATTCAGCTAACTTAATTGCTGAAACCTTTCCAGTTAAAGTTTCTAAAATTGATATTAATTTAGATTTAATTAAATTTTTAAAAAAAGAAAATTCAATAAAAAGTATAAGAGTTATATCCTCAAAAAATTTTATTAAAGATGTTACTTCCTTTTTAAATGAGATTGATTTTAATTTAGCCAGATATGTGTTTTACAGTCAGATTAATAAAGGGTTAATAAATTTTGAATTAGATGCTAAATTTGACAATTTAAGTCAGAATATAAAATCTTACATTATTTCAGGTTCAGTAAATAATGCAAAATTGAATATACCCGGGTATGAAAATCTTGATGATATAAATTTCAACTTTCAAACAAAGGATAAGATTACAAAAATTACAAATTTAAAATTTATTTATGAAGATATAGGTTTTGTATCTCAAATCTTGAAAGTGAAACAAGAAAAATCAGACACATATTATATAAATGGAGAAATTGAAAATACCAAAGCAGCAATAAATCCAAATTTAATATTAAAA
>CACLYY010000020.1 GCA_902611265.1 uncultured Pelagibacteraceae bacterium | reverse complement strand
GCCTACTTTGAACATTCGTTTTTAGCTCAACAAATGGGAATAGCTTTGGTAGAGGGTAAAGATTTATTTGTTGAAAATGATTTTGTTTATATGAAAACAGTTAAAGGAAAATTAAAAGTTGATTGTATATACAGAAGATTAGATGATACTTTTCTTGATCCAAAAGTATTTAACAAAGAATCACTCATCGGAGTTCCTGGTTTATTTAAATGTTGGAAAAAGGGAAATGTTGGCATTATTAACGCTCTTGGAACCGGAGTTGCAGATGATAAGGCTGTTTATTCTTATGTTAATAAAATGATTGTCTATTATTTAGGTGAGCAACCTAAACTTAACCAAGTAGAAACATTTTTGTGTGAAAACAAAGTTCACAGGCAACATGTAATTGAAAATATAGCTAAGCTAGTTGTTAAACCAGCAAATGCTTCAGGTGGATATGGAATAATGATTGGTCCGAAAGCACCAAAAAAAGAGAGAGAAGAGATGATAAAAAGTATTAAAAAAAATCCTCGAGATTTTGTAGCTCAACCTTTAGAAATATTATCAACAATACCAACTATTTGTGAAAATGGTATTGAGCCAAGACATTTAGATTTAAGGCCTTTTATATTAACTGGTAAAACTTCCTATGTTACAACTGGTGGTCTTACAAGAGTTGCTTTGAGAAAAGGAAGTACTATAGTAAATAGTTCTCAAGGAGGCGGGTCTAAAGACACAATGGTTGTGGATGCTTAGTTTTCTTGAAGAGCTTTAACTTTAAGTTTTTTTGTTTTTAGAGCATTTATTGCTTCTAAAAACGAATATGCGGTAGACATATTTGTACAATAAGGAATTTTATTAGCCAAGGTTCCTCTTCTTAAAGCTTTTGCATCACTTATTCTATTTTCACTATTCCCACCGCCAGTATTAATTACCAATGATATTTTTTTTGAATTAAGTACATCTACTATGTGAGGCTTACCACTACTCACTTTATTAATTTTTCTGCAATTCATACCATTTTTAATTAAAATATCTGCAGTCCCCTTAGTTGCCGACAAAGAAAATCCCAATTTTAATAACCTTTGTGCAATACCAATTATTTCTTGCTTATGAGAGTCTTTAACAGATAAAAATGCTAAACCTTTTGTCGGTAATGAATTTGCTGCTGCTATTTGACTTTTGGCTATTGCCATACCAAAATCATCATCAAACCCCATCACTTCTCCAGTAGATTTCATTTCTGGTCCAAGCAATAGATCGCTATCTGGAAATTTATTGAACGGAAATACTGCTTCTTTGACTGCAAATTTTTTATTAGTTTTATATTTCAATTTGTACTTTGAAAGTTTTTCTCCTGCCATTATTCTCGATGCAATTTTAGCTAGTGGAACCCCATTAGCTTTTGAGACGAATGGAACTGTTCTACTTGCTCTTGGGTTTACTTCTATAACAAATATTTCATCCCTTTTTATTGCAAATTGAATATTTAAAAGACCTTTAACTTTTAAGGCCAATGCTAATTTTCTAGTTTGGATTTTAATTTCTTTTAAAAGATCATCTTTGATTGATACTGGAGGTAAGCAGCAAGCCGAGTCCCCAGAATGAACCCCCGCCTCTTCAATGTGTTGCATGATACCCGCAACATAAACATCCCTGCCGTCAGAGATAGCATCTACATCAACTTCCATCGCATGATCTATAAATTTATCAATCAAAATTGGATTTTGTTCTGAAGCTTTAAATGCTTCATTAATAAACTTTTTAAGTTGGCTTTTATCATGAACTATCTCCATTGCTCGCCCACCCAAAACGTATGAAGGTCTTACAACAACTGGAAGTCCAATTTTTTCACTTATTTTAATTGCCTGATCAAATTTATAAGCTATTCCACTTTCAGCTTGTTTTAAATTTAATTTGATTAAAAGATCTCTAAATCTATCTCTATCTTCTGCTAAATCAATTGAACCATATTGAGTACCAAGTATTGGTAATTTGTTTTCATGCAAAAATTTTGCTAATTTAATTGGAGTTTGGCCTCCAAATTGAGCAATAACTCCAATAAGATTACCTTTTGATTTTTCTTTTATGATAATATTTTGAACATATTCCTCTATAAGAGGCTCAAAGTATAATCTATCGCTCGTATCATAATCTGTAGAAACAGTTTCAGGATTGCAATTTACCATAATTGTCTCAAATCCAGCTTCTTTTAATGAAAAGCTTGCCTGACAACAGCAATAATCAAACTCTATTCCTTGTCCAATTCTATTTGGACCTCCTCCAAGAATAATTATTTTTTTCTTATTGCTAGGATCAGCCTCACACTCAGTATTCAATGAAAAATTTCTTTGATACGTTGAATACATATAAGGAGTAAAGGATTTAAATTCTGCTGCACAAGTATCAACCTTTTTAAAGACAGGCAAGATTTTAAGAGCAACTCTTTTAGATCTTACAATTTTCTCTTTTATTCCTGTAAGTTTTGATAATTTTTTATCTGAAAAACCAATAGATTTAATTCTATTAAACTCATTGTATGTTTTAGGAATTCCTTTCTTAATTATTTTTTTTTCTTCATCAACAAGATCTTTAATTTGATTTAGGAACCAAGGATCAACTTTTGATAGTTTATATATTGTGTTTAATGGAATATTTTTCCTAAAAGCTTCACCAATTAATAGTAGTCTATTTGGAATGCTAATTTTTAAATTTTTTAAGATATCTTTTTTTGAATAATTAAAAAAATTATCTAATCCAGATAATCCAGTTTCTAATGAAACCAAAGCTTTTTGGAGGGACTCTTTAAAGTTTCTGCCAATTGCCATTGCCTCACCAACCGATCTCATTGAAGTTCCAAGTACAGCTTTGGTGTCAGAAAATTTCTCAAATGTAAACCTAGGTATTTTTGTAACCACATAATCAATTGTTGGTTCAAATGAAGCTGGCGTTACCTTTGTTATTTCATTTTTTAATTCATCAAGAGTGTATCCAACTGCAAGCTTAGCAGCGACTTTTGCAATTGGAAAACCTGTGGCTTTAGAGGCTAGAGCTGACGATCTTGATACCCTAGGGTTCATCTCGATTATAACCATTCTTCCATTTCTAGGGTTTATTGCAAACTGTACATTAGATCCTCCTGTCTCAACACCAATTTTTCTTAAACAAGAAATAGAGGCATTCCTCATGACTTGATATTCTTTATCAGTAAGCGTTAATGCTGGAGCAACAGTAATTGAGTCTCCAGTATGGATCCCCATTGGATCTACATTTTCTATAGAACAAATAATTATACAGTTATCATTTTTGTCTCTTACAACCTCCATCTCAAATTCTTTCCAGCCTTCTAAAGATTCTTCAATTAATACTTGGTTTTGAGGTGATTCATTCATTCCATTTCTGACAAGTTTAAAGAATTCTTTTTTACTTTTTGCAATTCCTCCACCCAATCCACCTAGTGTGAAAGACGGTCTTATAATTGCAGGCAAACCAATTTCTCTTAAACATTTTGAGGCATCTTTAAAATTATTTATGATCCTCGATTTGGGTAAATCTAAACCAATGTCAGACATATTTTTTCTAAATTTTTTTCGGTCCTCAGCGTTTTCAATTGCTTTTGATTTAGCTCCAATTAGTTCAATTTTATATTTTTTAAGTAGACCAGCTTTCTCTGCACTTATTGCTAAATTTAAAGCTGTCTGGCCGCCCATAGTAGGAAGAATTGCATCAGGCTTTTCTTTTTTAATCACTTCTTCAAGAACTGGAATTGTAATAGGCTCTATATAAGTTTTATCAGCAACTCCAGGATCTGTCATAATAGTTGCAGGATTTGAATTAATCAATACTACCTCAAAACCTTCATCCTTAAGCGCCTTGCATGCTTGTGTACCAGAATAATCAAATTCACATGCTTGCCCGATTATTATTGGGCCTGCACCTATAACTAATATTTTTTTAATGTCTTTTCTTTTTGGCATATTTTTTTATATCTTGAATAAAGTTGTTAAATAAATATTGACTATCTTGTGGTCCAGGATTTGCCTCTGGGTGATATTGCACTGAAAAAACTGGTCTATTTTTTAGTCTTATTCCCTCAATAGTATTATCAAAAAGTGACTTGTGGGTTATTTGAATTTTGTTAGATAAACTTTTTTCTATTACAACGAAACCGTGATTTTGGCTTGTAATCTCAACTTTGTTGTTAATTAAATTTTTTACTGGATGATTTGCTCCCCTATGGCCTAACTTCATTTTTTTTGTTTTAGCATTTAATGCTAAAGCTAAAATTTGATGACCCAAGCAGATCCCAAAGATTGGATAATTCCGTTTTATTAAATTTTGTATAGTCTTAATTGCATATTTACCAGTTGCTGCTGGGTCACCTGGACCATTCGACAAAAAAATTCCATCTGGTTTTAATTTTGAAATCTCCTCAGCGGTTGTTTTGCAAGAAACTACTTTTACATCACAATTATAATCAGAAAAATATCTTAAAATATTTTTTTTAATTCCATAATCAATTGCAACAATCTTAAATATTTTTTTGGTATTTTTTTTATATCCAGTCTCTTTTCTCCAGGTTTTAAAACCTTTCCATGAATAAGTTTTTTTTGTTGATACTTCTTTTGCAAGATCTAGTCCATCTAGTCCAGGCCATTTAATTGAATTATTAATTAATTTTTTAATATTAAATTTACCTATTCTGTTATTTGATATCGTTCCTTTTGGAGCACCTTTATCACGTATAAAATTTGTCAAACTTCTAGTGTCTAGTCCAGTTAAACCAACTATTTTATTTTTTTTTAGCCATTCATCTAAAGTTTTTAAAGCTCTGTAATTTGAGGGAGAAGTAATCTCAGAATTGAATATTGCACCTCTCGTCCAAATTTTATCAGACTCTAAATCATCATTGTTGGTTCCTACATTCCCAATATGCGGAAATGTAAAATTAATAATTTGGCCAGCATACGAAGGGTCAGATATAATTTCCTGGTATCCAGTTAAAGAAGTGTTAAAACAAACTTCTCCAGTTGCTGTACCTTCATATCCAAGACCAATACCTTTGAAAACTATCTTGTTATCTAAAACTAAAATACCTGTTGGAAAATGATGTTTAATTGCAATTTTGTTTTTTTGTTTTTTGTTCAATTACAACTCATGAGTTAAAGGTCTATACAATAAAACCTTTTTTTGCGCAACATATGTAATGTATATTTTGTAAAAAAATTTTTTTTCTTTTTGAAGAATTTTTTTGATGCGTTAAAATTATACCATGAGCTTGAGGGAAAAAATTGAAACAGACTATAAAAGTGCTTTAAAAGCGAAAGATAAAAATAAAATATCAACTTATAGGTTAATTTTATCAGGAATTAAGGATTTAGATATCAACAATAGGTCTCAAGCAGAAAAAAAAGAAACTAATGATGAAGATATAAAAAGACTTTTAAAGAAAATGATAAAGCAACGATCCGAATCAATAGAAATGTATAAAAAAAATAATAGAATAGATCTACAAGAAGTAGAAGAGAGGGAAGTTGAGGTAATAGGTCAATATTTACCGCAACAACTTAGCGATGATGATACTAAAAAGCTATGTTCTGAGATAATCAGTTCTACTGGAGCGAGTTCAATAAAAGATATGGGAAAAGTGATGGGTGAATTAAAAAAAAATAATGCTGATAATATTGATTTCTCTAAAGCTGGGGCAATGATTAAAGAGCTACTAAACCAAAAATGAAGTATCCAAAAGAATATTTAGATGAAATAAAAACAAGACTAAAAGTTTCAACAGTTGTATCTAAAACAGTTAATTTAAAAAAAAGAGGCAAAGAATACGTTGGCTTGTCTCCTTTTAAAACTGAGAAAACCCCTTCTTTCACTGTAAATGATGAAAAGGAGTTTTATCATTGTTTTAGTACTGCGGAACATGGAAACATATTTGATTTTGTGATGAAAACACAAAATTTAAAATTTGGGGAAGCTGTAAAATCACTCGCAAATCTTGCAGGAATGAGACCTTATACTTTTTCAAAAGAAGATGAAATCAGAGAAAAAAAATGGAATAACTACAAGTCTATATTAAATAAATATGTAGATCATTACCATAACGAGCTACTAAAAAATTCAAATTCGAATGAAGCCAAGGATTACCTAAAAAACAGAGGATTAACCAAAGAAGAAGTTCAAAAATTTAAAATTGGATTTGATACTAATGACTTTGATTTTCAAGAAAATATATTTAGGGAATACAAAGAAAATGAAATCAAGGAAACTGGTTTATTTTATTTTGATGAAAATAAAAAAAAATTTATATCAAGATTTAGAGATAGAGTATTATTTCCGATTAAAAATATTACTGGAGATACAATAGCTGTTGGAGGAAGAATTTTAAAAGATAGTAAGTATTTAGCAAAGTATATTAATTCTCCTGAAACTCCCTTTTTTAAAAAGGGTTCAAATCTCTTTAATTTAGATTTTGCACGCAAACTATCAAATAATCTAAATACTATTTTTTTGGTTGAAGGCTATATGGATGTGATCGGATTAAGTAAAAATAAAATAGATAATGTTGTCGCTAATTTGGGTACATCTTTAACGACCAGGCAAATTTTAACTTTAAATCAGTTTTTTGATGAAATTGTTATATGTTTTGATGGTGATGATAGTGGATATAAAGCAGCTTTGAGAGCAGCTGAAAATTCTATAATTGAATTAAAACCAGAGAAAAAAATTTCTTTTTTATTTTTACCAGATAATCATGACCCAGATAGCTTTGTAAATAAAAAAGGGAAAGAATTTTTTTTAGAATTTTCTAAAAGTAATTCAGTTTCTATACATAAATTTATATTTAATCATTATTTTGAAAATATGGATGATAGTCCATCCTCTAAAGCTATTTTTGAAAAAAG
>CACLYY010000019.1 GCA_902611265.1 uncultured Pelagibacteraceae bacterium | reverse complement strand
TTAGGAAAAAGAGTAGATTATTCTGGAAGATCTGTAATAGTTGTTGGTCCAGATCTTAAATTGCACGAATGTGGGCTACCTAAAAAGATGGCTTTGGAGCTCTTTAAACCATTCTTGTATGCAAGATTAAATAAATTGGGTTTGGCTTCAACAATAAAACAAGCAAAAAAACTAGTTGAAAAAGAGAGAAATGAAGTATGGGATGCATTAGAACTTATAGTAAGAGAACACCCTGTAATATTAAATAGAGCCCCCACTCTACATAGATTAGGTGTTCAAGCATTTGAGCCTAAACTTATAGAGGGTAACGCAATAGAACTTCACCCTTTAACTTGTGCTGCATTTAATGCTGATTTTGACGGTGATCAAATGGCTGTACATGTTCCTCTAAGCCTAGAGGCACAACTAGAGGCAAGAGTATTAATGATGTCAACAAATAACATCCTTAGCCCATCAAACGGTAAACCAATAATAGTTCCAAGTCAGGATATGATACTAGGTATTTATTATCTTTCACAACCTCCAATACAAACTGAAAATATTGATGGTTATTTTGTAAATACAACAGAAATTGAGCACGCTTTAGAAACAGGACAGATAAAAGTGCATTCGAGAATTGTCTCTAGATTTGAAACCTTAGATAACAAAGGTAATAAAAAATTTGAAAAACATATTAGTACAGCAGGTAGATTTTTGTTATCAAACTTAATACCCAAAAATGTAAATAATAAGTTTTCTTTAGTTGATAGACTACTACCAAAGAAAATAGTATCAGAGGTAATAGATCATGTATTTAGATTTTCTGGTCAAAAAAGTACCGTAATATTTTGTGATAAATTAAAAGATCTTGGTTTTAAACATGCTTTTAAAGCGGGTATATCATTTGGTAAAGATGATTTGGTGATACCAGATAACAAACAACAACTTATTGATGAAACAAAAAAGCTTATATCTGATTATGAAGGACAGTATGCAGAAGGATTAATTACTAGAGGAGAAAAATACAATAAAGTTATTGATGCATGGTCTAAGTGTACAGACAGGGTTGCATCTGAGATGATGAAAAGAATTTCAGCAACAGAAATAACTGAGGATGGATTAAAAATTAATTCTGTCTTTATGATGGCCGATAGTGGTGCAAGAGGGTCTGCCGCACAGATGAAGCAGTTAGCTGGAATGAGGGGCTTAATTGCTAAACCTTCAGGAGAAATCATTGAGTCTCCAATCACATCAAATTTTAAAGAAGGCCTAACTGCTTTGGAATATTTTAACTCAACACACGGTGCTAGAAAAGGGTTGGCTGATACAGCTCTGAAAACCGCAAGCTCAGGATACTTAACTAGAAGATTATGTGATGTTGCTCAAGATTTAACAGTGACCAAACAAAAATGTGATAACCCTGGATCTATTGAACTATCAGAAGTTTTAGAGGGTGGGAATATAATGGTAAGCTTATCAGAAAGAGCTCTTGGAAGGGTGACTGCCCAAGATGTCAAAAATCCTTTAACAGGAGATGTAATTATTAAAAAAGAACAAATGATAGATGAAGCTGCATGTGAAAAAATAGATGCAGCCGGTGTAAAAATGCTAAAAGTTTTCTCTGTAATGACATGTAGTTCAAAAGATGGTGTTTGTGCGAAGTGTTACGGTAGAGACCTATCAAGAGGTAAAATGGTTCATGTTGGTGAGGCAATAGGAATGATATCAGCCCAGTCTATTGGTGAACCAGGTACACAATTGACAATGAGAACTTTCCACGTAGGTGGAACGGCTTCTGTAAAACAAGAATCCCAAATTGTATCAAATTCTGATGGCTTGTTAAAAATTGTAAATACAAACTTAATAAAAGATTCAAAAAATAATCAAATTGTAATGGGTAGAAATACAGAAATATCAATTGAGGATGAAAATGGGTTACAGGTTGCATCATACAAAGTTCCTTATGGATCTAAGTTATTTTTTGAAAACGAACAGAAGGTTAAAAAAGGAGCTAAAATTTGTGAATGGGATCCATACACAACTCCTGTAATTGCTGAAAAGGATGGAATTGCTAACTACGTTGATTTAATAGAAGGGGTCTCAATTGCAGAAACAGTTGATGATGCTACTGGAATATCTACCAAGGCTGTTATTGATTGGAAAACACAATCCAAAAATACTGATTTAAAACCAAGAATTACTTTAAGAGATGCAAAAGGTAATGTAATTAAAAAAGCTGACGATAATGAAGCGCGATATTACTTAGTTCCAGATTCAATTTTATCTGTTAAAGATGGACAGAAAATTTCTGCTGGAGATGTAATAGCAAGATTGCCCAAAGAAACAACTAAAACAAAAGATATAACAGGTGGACTTCCAAGAGTAGCTGAATTATTTGAGGCAAGAAAGGCTAAAGATAGTGCAATTATAGCTGAAAATGATGGAAGTGTTATTTTTGGAAAAGAAGTCAGGGGAAAACAAAGAGTAACTATTGAAGCTGAAAATGGAGAAACTTCAAGCTACTTAATTCCAAAAGGAAAACACATAAACTTTAATCAAGGTGAGAAAATTAAAAAAGGAGAATATCTATTAGATGGTCAACCACTGCCACATGATATTTTAAGAATTTTAGGAATTGAGGAACTAACAGAATATTTTGTTAACCAAGTACAAGATGTTTACAGATTACAAGGTGTTATAATTAATGATAAGCATATTGAAGTTATTTTAAGACAGATGCTTAAAAAAGTAGAAGTAAAAGAGTCAGGAGATAGCAAATTATTACCTGGCGAAATAATTGATAGAATTAAATTTGAAAAAATGAACGATGAACTTAAGAAAGAAGGTAAAACACCTGCAGTTGGAGAAAGAGTTCTTATGGGTATTACTAAAGCATCATTGCAAACAGAGTCATTTATATCTGCAGCATCTTTCCAAGAAACAACAAGGGTCTTAACTGATGCTGCTATTAAAGGTAAAGTTGATAAATTATCTGGACTAAAAGAAAATGTAATTGTTGGGAGACTTGTTCCTGCTGGAACTGGCGCAATTAAGAACTCGTGGAATAAAAAAGCTCTTGAAGATGATCAAAAATTTTTATCTGAACAAGAGACTGTTGAGACGTCAGAAGCTCAAATAAACCAGTAATTTATTAGTCTTTTAAGATTTATTTTAGTTTGACAAATATAATTTCTAATGTATTTTGGCCATGTTTTTGGTTGGAATGTAGTGATTAGGTCACTAAACGCTGCCATAATAACATATCAGTTATTTTCATCCTAAAACAAATTAATAAAAATTAATTAGTAACAATGCCGACTATAAACCAATTAGTAAGAAAAAGTAGAACAAGACCAGTAACAAGAAACAAGGTTCCAGCCTTGCAAAAACAACCTCTTAAAAGAGGTGTATGTGTTAAAGTTTATACTACAACTCCCAAAAAACCTAACTCTGCTCTAAGGAAAGTAGCTAGAGTAAGATTGTCTAATGGATTTGAAGTTACAGCTTATATTCCAGGTGAGGGGCACAATCTTCAAGAACACTCAGTAGTTTTAATAAGAGGTGGAAGAGTAAAAGATTTACCAGGTGTAAGATATCATGTTCTAAGAGGTAATCTTGATACACAAGGCGTTGCAAACAGAAAACAAAGACGTTCACTTTATGGAACAAAAAAAGGTAAATAATTAATGTCTAGAAAAAGAAGAGCTCCAAAAAAATTACCTCAAGTTGATCCAAAATATAAATCAACAGTTATTCCAAAATTAATAAATTCTATAATGTATGATGGAAAAAAAACAATTGCAGAAAAAATAATCTATGATGCAATTGAAAAGATCAAAAGTAAATCTAAAGATGAGCCACTTAATATATTTAATGATGCAATAAATAATATTAGACCAACTGTTGAAGTCAGATCAAGAAGAGTTGGTGGTGCAACCTATCAAGTTCCTGTTGAGGTTAAAGCAAAAAGGTCTCAAGCGTTAGCTTTAAGATGGTTAGTTGATGCTTCTAGAAAAAGAAAAGATAAAAAAATGTCTGATAAAATATTTAATGAAATATATGATGCTTATCAAAACAAAGGTTCGGCTATAAAGAAAAAGGAAGATACTCATAAAATGGCTGAGTCCAATAAAGCATTTGCTCATTTTAGATGGTAATAACTTATGTCAAGAACTCATACTTTAGATAAATATAGAAATATTGGGATAATGGCACATATAGATGCTGGTAAAACTACAACAACAGAGAGAATTTTATATTACACTGGAAAAAGTCATAAAATAGGTGAAGTTCATGATGGTGCTGCAACGATGGATTGGATGGAACAAGAACAAGAAAGAGGAATAACAATAACTTCTGCAGCTACTACATGCTTCTGGCAAGATCACAGAATTAATATTATTGACACTCCAGGGCATGTTGATTTCACTATTGAAGTTGAAAGGTCTTTAAAAGTTCTTGATGGTGCAGTAGCCGTATTTGATGGTGTTGCAGGAGTAGAACCACAATCAGAAACTGTTTGGAGACAAGCTGATAAATATAAAGTTCCAAGAATTTGTTTTGTAAATAAACTTGATAGAACTGGAGCTGATTTTTTTAGATGTGTAGGCATGATAAAAGACCGTCTAGGTGCAAAACCGTTAGTTATGCAGATACCTATTGGAGTTGAGTCTGAATTGAAAGGTGTTGTTGATTTAATAAAAATGAAGGCAATCGTTTGGAAAAATGAAGATCTAGGTGCAGCTTGGGAATTAACCGATATACCTGAAAATTTGAAAGAAATTTCTAATAAATATCGTCAAGAACTTGTTGAAACTGCTGTAGAACAAGATGAAAAACTTATGGAAGATTATCTTGGAGGAAACGAAATATCAGAGACAGATTTGATCGCATGTATAAGAAAAGGTTGTTTAGGTTTTGATTTTGTTCCAGTTCTAACAGGATCTGCTTTTAAAAATAAAGGTGTGCAACCACTTTTAGACGCAGTCGTAAATTATTTACCAAGTCCAAAAGATATTGGTTCTATTAAAGGTACTAAACCTGGATCAGATGATGAGATTGAAATGAAATTTGATGATAATGCTCCGTTTTCTGCTTTAGCATTTAAAGTTGCTAATGATCCATTTGTTGGAAGCTTGACTTTTATTAGAATATATTCTGGTACAGTTAAATCAGGTACAGGAATTTATAATACATCTAAAGATAAAGAAGAAAGAGTCGGACGGATGCTATTAATGCATGCTAACTCAAGAGAAGATATTAAAGAGGCAAATGCTGGTGATATAGTTGCACTTGCAGGTTTGAAAAATACCATTACAGGTCATACACTTGCTAATAAGGAAGAACCAGTTCTTCTTGAACCTATGGAATTTCCTGATCCTGTTATAGAAATTGCAGTAGAACCAAAAACAAAAGCAGACCAGGAAAAAATGGGAGAAGCTCTTGGAAGGTTAGCAAAAGAAGACCCTTCTTTTAGAGTAACATCTGATGAAGAATCAGGACAAACAATTATAAAAGGTATGGGCGAACTTCATTTAGATATTATTGTTGATAGAATGAAGAGAGAATTTAAAGTCGAAGCAAACGTAGGCGCGCCTCAGGTAGCTTATAGAGAAACTATTTTATCATCTGCAGAATTTGATTATACACATAAAAAACAGAGTGGTGGTGCTGGCCAATTTGCAAGAGTGAAACTAACAGTAGAACCTTTAGATCCAGGCAAAGGAAGAGAGATTGAAAGTAAAATTAAAGGGGGAGCTATACCTAAAGAATTCATCCCAGGTGTAGAAAAGGGCGTTGAAACAGTTGCTGATGGTGGAATATTAGCGGGATTTCCTCTTATAGATTACAAAGTAACAATAGTTGATGGTCTTCATCACGATGTTGATTCAAGCGTGTTAGCGTTTGAACTAGCATCTAGACAATGTTTTAAAGAGGCTTGCACAAAGGCTACATTGAAACTTTTAGAACCTGTAATGAGAGTTGAGGTTGTAACACCCGAAGATTACATGGGAGATGTAATAGGAGATTTAAATAGTAGAAGAGGTCAAATAAGTACACAAGAACAAAGAGGAAATGCAACAGTAATTACAGCTATGGTACCTTTAGCAAATATGTTCGGTTACATTAATAATCTAAGATCAATGTCACAAGGTAGAGCTCAATATTCAATGTTCTTTGACCATTATGATAAAGTTCCACAAAACGTTCAAGATGAAGTAACTAAAAAAACAGGGTAGATATGGAAAAGCAAAATATAAGAATTAAACTAAGAGCATATGATAACAAGGTTTTAGACCAATCTACTGAAGAGATTGTAAATACTGTTAAAAGAACTGGAGCAAATATTAAAGGACCAATACCTCTTCCAACAAAAAAAGAGAGATATACAGTATTAAGATCACCGCATATTGACAAAAAAAGTCGTGAACAATTTGAAACAAGAACACACAAAAGACTTATTGATATAATTGAACCAACACCAGCTACAGTCGAGGCATTAATGAAATTGGACTTAGCTTCAGGAGTTGATGTGGAGATTAAAATATAATGAGCGAGATTGGCTTAATAGGAAAAAAAATTGGAATGTCTCGTGAATTTTATAAAACAGGACAGTCTGTTCCAGTAACAGTTTTAAAAGTAGAAAAAGGTAGAGTGGTACAGTTAATTAATAAAGATAAAAGAGGTTATAATGCTGTGCAGCTTGGATTTGGAAAAATTAAGAGCTCAAAATTGACAAAATCAATGAAAGGATATTTTTCAAAAAAAAACACCGAGCCAAGAAAAATTTTAAAGGAATTTAGAGTAAGCAATTTAGAAGACTATAAAGAAGGAAATGAATTTGGCATAGAAATTTTTAAAGATACAAAATTCTTAGATATAAGGTCTAAATCTATAGGAAAAGGTTTTGCAGGTGCAATGAAAAGGCATAATTTTGGAGGATTAAGAGCTAGTCATGGTGTATCAATATCTCACAGAGCACATGGGTCTACTGGACAAAATCAAGATCCAGGAAAAGTTTTTAAAGGAAAAAAGATGGCAGGACACATGGGAGATAAACTAAGATCTATACAAAATCTAGAAGTTATTAAAACTGATATTGATAACAATCTAATTTACTTAAAAGGCTCAATACCTGGATC
>CACLYY010000018.1 GCA_902611265.1 uncultured Pelagibacteraceae bacterium | reverse complement strand
AAAACAAAAGAAACTTTGCTAAGAAATTTCAATTAAATTTGAAAGAAGTTGAAAAACTAGATAAAATATATTTTAAAATTAATAAAAACATCAGTACAGGCCTGACCTCAATATATGATATAAATATCAATCAATTAGATAACCTTTATAAAACAAAGGACGAATTACCTTATTATTTTAAAAAACCTCAAGAATTTAAATCAATTGTTAAAAGAATTTTAAGTAATTAGAAAGGTCTAATCATTTTAAGTGGATCAACAATCTTATCATAATCTTTTTCATTAATAAGACCTGTTCTCATAGCCTCAATTTTGAGGGTAGTTTTATTTTTTAAAGCATTTTTTGCAATTTTGGCTGCATTATCGTAACCTATTATTGGTGATAAAGCAGTTACAAGCATTAAAGAATTATCTACCAATTCTTTAATTCTATTTTTATCTGCCTTTAATCCAGAAATGCAATATTTCCCGAAACTTTTTGTGCTATCAGATAATAATTTTATGGATTGAAGTACATTATGAATTATTAGAGGTTTGAAAACATTAAGTTCAAAATGTCCATGTGATCCGGCCATGGTAATCCCGTTATGATTTCCAATTACTTTAACGCAAACCATTGTTACTGCTTCACATTGAGTAGGATTTACTTTACCAGGCATTATAGAGGATCCTGGTTCATTTTCTGGAAGTATCAATTCACCATATCCAGCTCTAGGCCCTGATCCTAAAAATCTTATATCATTGGCAATCTTCATTAGACAAACTGCTGTTGTATTTAATGTTCCAGAATAGTTTACTATTGCATCGTGTGCAGCTAATGCTGCAAACTTATTTTTCGCAGGTTTAAATGGCAGTTTAGTTATTTTTTTAATTTCATTAACTATTTTTTTATCAAAATTTTTTTTTGTATTAATTCCAGTCCCAACAGCAGTTCCGCCTTGAGCTAAGTAATATATTTCATTTAGCGAAACTTTAATTCTCTTAATGCACTCATCTAGTTGAGATTGATAACCTGAAAATTCTTGACCTAATGATAATGGTGTTGCATCTTGAAGGTGTGTTCTTCCAATTTTTACAATTTTACTAAACTTTCTTACTTTTTTTTTTAATTCATTATTTAATAATTCTAAACTTGGTAATAGTTTTTCTTTAGTTTCCATTGCTATAGCGATATGCATTGCAGTTGGAAATACATCGTTAGTTGATTGTGATTTGTTTACGTGATCATTTGGATGAACAGGTTTTTTTGTGCCTTTTTTTCCTTTTAAGATTTCAATAGCTCTATTAGATATTACCTCGTTCACATTCATATTAGTTTGAGTACCTGAGCCTGTTTGCCAAACTTTAAGTGGAAAATGATTATCTAATTTCCCAGAGATTACTTCATTTGCAGCTCGAACTATTGATTTAAAAATCTTTGAATTAATATCTTTATTTTTAAAATTTGTTATTGCGGCAGCTTTTTTAATTATAGCTATAGATTTAATTAATTTAGGCCTAACGAATATATCTCCAATATCAAAGTACTTCTTTGATCTTTGTGTTGATGCGCCCCAATATTTATCCACAGGTACATTTATAGAACCTATGCTGTCATATTCTTTTCTGAATTTCATTATCTAATTTTGAGAGTATATTGAGATATTTATACATTAAAAAATATTAAAATCATATAGGAGTAAAATGACAAATTTTGAAAAGGTTGGTTTCTTTATGAAAACTTTTAATCAAGAAGTAAAAGTTTCATCAAGTTTAGGCACTGAGAAGATTAATTCTTTGAGAATATCACTTATTAGTGAGGAACTTGAAGAGCTTAAACAAGCCATATTTGAAAAAAATTTAACAGAGGTTGCTGATGCTTTAACAGATATATTATACGTTACTTATGGAGCGGGGCATGCGTTTGGTATTGATTTAGATAAATGTTTTGACGAGGTTCAAAATTCAAATATGAGTAAGTTAGGAAAAGATGGCAAGCCCATATTTAATGAATTCGGTAAGGTGATGAAGGGTCCTAATTATTTCAAGCCAGATTTATCTAAGTATATTAAATAATTTAAACCCAACTTGGTTTAATAGCTTTAATACTTGCATCTCCACATTTTAAATTTGCGTCAAAATTAAATTTTTTATTCTCTAATTTTAATAAAGCAAAAGGGTTTTTATTATTGATTAATAACTTTCCAATATTCTTATTCTCAAAAGTTATTTCTTCACTATTGAGTTCACCATCTAAAACTTTAATTGCAAACAATCTCTTATTTAATTTATCCTTAAGCTTAATTCTTGCTGTGTTTTCTTGCCCAACATAACAACCTTTTTGAAAATCTATTCCATTTAGTTCTTCAAAGTTACATTCAATTCCAAAAATTTTATCCTGAAGATTTCTGGTATTAATTTGAGGTATACCCAACTCATGACTAAGATTATAATATTCATTAACATCTGAAACTTCTAATCCTAATTTTTTTAATGATAAATACAGTTTTTCTAAATTAATAATTAATCTAGCTCCTAATTCTTTGGATCTTGGATCTAAAAGTAAAGGATCCTCTCTAAATTTTATTGTAAAACCTTCTTCATTTTTAGAACTTTCTATTTCTAAAAATTTTTCTTTATTTAGACTTGCAACAACAAACTCATTACTAAGATTTAATATCTCAACTTTTGACCTTAGTTTATATAAATTTAATTGTTTATATAAATCATCGATAATTTCCTTTTCACAATCTAAAAAAAAGCCTGATTTATGTTTAATAATTATAAAATCGTAAAGATATTTTCCTTGTGGAGTCAAAAGAGCTGAAAAACAACTTCTATCTTCTGATACGATTTCAATATTATTTGTAATTATATTTTGTAAAAATCTTTTTGCTTCCTCTCCATTTATGTAAAGAAGACCTCTATCCTCTAAAATGTAAACACTACTTCTATTCATATTGTAATACTATAACAAATGATATAATTACTTTTTTTAAATATGTTAGATCTTATTATTAAAAATGGAAAATGCTATATTGATAAAGATTTAAAAGATGTTGATATAGGTATTCAAAATAGCAAGATTAGTAAGATTGGAAAAATAGAAGAAGAAGCAAGTCAGATAATCGATGCAAGCGGACTTACAGTTCTGCCTGGTTGTATTGACACACAAACACATTTTAGAGAACCAGGATCAACAGATACCGAGGATTTACATACTGGTAGTAGAGCAGCAATAGTTGGAGGTATAACCTCAGTTTTTGAAATGCCTAATACTAATCCAGCAACCACAAATCAAAAAGAATTTCAGAGAAAAATAGATTTGGCAAAAAATCGAATGTTTTGTAATCATGCATTTTATTTTGGAGCCACTCCTACTAATCAAAATGAATTAGCAAGTCTTAAAGGCTTAGAAGGGTGTTGTGGTGTTAAATTATTTGCGGGCTCATCAACAGGAACTTTGTTAGTACATAAAGAGGAAGATATAGAAAAAGTCTTTGAGAGCACGTCAAAAATTGTTGCAGTTCATTCAGAGGATGAAGATATTTTAAATTTAAGAAAAAAATTAAGAGAAAAAGGAAATGTACATTCTCATCCAATATGGAGAGATGAAGAATGCGCAATTTCATCGACAAGAAAAATTGTTAAAATTGCAAAAAGATTAGGTAAGAAAGCACATATTTTACATATTACCACTAAACAGGAAATAGATTTTTTATCTCAGAACAAAGGAAATATTACTTTTGAGATAACTCCACAGCATTTAACCATGTATGCACCTGACTGCTATGATAAACTTGGAACGTACGCTCAAATGAACCCGCCATTAAGAGATAAAAGTCATTATGATCGTTTGTGGTACGCGGTAAGAAATAATTACAACGATACAATTGGCTCTGATCATGCTCCACATCTAAAAGTGAATAAGGACAAAGAGTATCCTGATACGCCATCTGGAATGCCAGGAGTTCAAACCCTGATGCCTGTGATGCTTAATCATGTAAATGATGGTAAATTATCTCTAGAACAGCTAATGAACCTTGTTTGTGAGAATCCAGCTAAAATATTTGGAATTATAGGTAAAGGTTTTATAAAAGAAAAGTATGATGCAGACTTTACAATTGTAGATATGAATAAAGTTATTGAGATTAAAAATGATAAAATAGAGAGTAAGTGTGGTTGGTCGCCATTTGATGGATACAAGTTTAAGGGAACTCCAGTTTATACAATTATAAATGGAGACATTAAAATGGAAGATGGAAAAATTATAGGAGAACCATCTGGAAAACCAATTAAATTTAAAGATTAGATAAATTTAGTTTTTGAGAATTTTGTTTTCTATTAAACTTTGAGTAATTTCATCTAGAATTGTAGGATCATCGATTGTTGCTGGCATTTTATAATCCTCACCATCAGCTATTTTCCTTATAGTTCCTCTTAAAATTTTTCCAGATCTTGTTTTGGGTAATCTTTTAATTACTATTACAACTTTAAATGCCGCGACTGGTCCAATTTTATCTCTAACCATCTTAATACACTCTTGGGAGATAGTATCATTTTCTTTTTCAACTCCGGATTTTAAAACAACTAAGCCTATAGGTAATTGTCCTTTTAATTTATCTGCAATTCCAAGAACGGCACACTCTGCAACTGACTGATGCTCAGATAAAACTTCTTCTATTGCTCCTGTAGATAATCTATGCCCAGCAACATTAATAATATCGTCAGTTCTTGACATAATCCATATGTAACCATCTTCATCAATATGTCCTGCATCATACGTTTGATA
This sequence comes from uncultured Pelagibacteraceae bacterium, assembly GCA_902611265.1. GTDB lineage: Bacteria > Pseudomonadota > Alphaproteobacteria > Pelagibacterales > Pelagibacteraceae > Pelagibacter. The sequence continues at coordinate 3,393 of CACLYY010000018.1, read as the reverse complement.
GTAACCTTTATAATTAGACATATAATTTTCTTCATACCTTTTATCTGCATTCCAAAGTGTAGGAAAAGTTCCTGGTGGTAAGGGTAACTTAACAACTATATCTCCCATCTCATTTGGTTTTGCAATTGAATGGTCTGGTTTAATTATTTTTACATCATAACCAGGTACCGCTTTGCATGCTGAACCGTATTTAGTTTTTTGCATTTCTATACCAGTACAGTTTGAACTTATTGCCCAACTAGTTTCAGTTTGCCACCAGTGATCAATGACTGGAACATTTAAAAGATTTTCTGCCCACTTCAAAGTATCAGGATCAGCTCTCTCTCCAGCTAAGAACAATGACTCAAATGAACTCAAGTCATATTTAGAAAAAAATTTTCCATCTGGGTCTTCTTTTTTAATTGCCCTGAAAGCTGTAGGAGCTGTAAACAAAGATTTTATATTGTATTCAGAAATTATTCTCCAAAAAACTCCTGCATCAGGAGTTCCAACTGGTTTACCCTCAAACAAAACAGTTGTACATCCTTTGAACAGAGGGGCATAAACAATATATGAGTGTCCTACTATCCACCCAATATCACTAGCAGACCACCAAACATCATTTTTATCTACATTGTAAATATTCTTCATTGTCCACTTGAGAGCAACAATGTGACCACCAACATCTCTTACTATACCTTTTGGTATTCCAGTAGTTCCTGATGTGTATAAAATGTAAGCAAATTCATTAGCTCCTATTTCAACACAATCTTTATCTTTTGCATTTACCAAAGATTCTTCCCAACTTATCTCAAGTGGAGAGTTTAGTTTTACCTCATGGTCTTTTCTTTGAAAGAAAATTACTTTTTCAACTTTATGTTTTGCAAGTTTAAGTGCTCCGTCAACTAAAGGTCTATACTCAACTGTTCTACCCGGCTCAAATCCACAAGAAGCAGTAATCAAAATCTTTGCTTTGCTATCATCAATTCTACTTGCTAGCTCATTTGATGCGAAACCACCAAAGACAACAGAGTGTATTGCCCCAATTCTTCCACAAGCGAGCATCGCTATAACGGCCTCTGGTATCATTGGCATGTAAATGATTACTCTGTCACCTTTTTTTATACCTTGATTATCAAGTGCACCAGCAAATTTTGAGATTCTATTTCTTAATTCATTGTATGTGAACTTTGCTTTATTGTTTGTAATAGGGCTGTCATATATTAGGGCTGTCTTATCACCATTACCCTGATCAACGTGAGTATCAATTGCGTTATAACAGGTGTTAGTTACCCCATCTTCAAACCATTTATAAAATGGAGGTTTAGATTTGTTTAAAATTTTTGATGGTTTTTTAAACCAAAAGATATCCTCGGACACATTTTGCCAAAATTTCTCAGGATTTTGGATTGATTCTTGATAAATTTTGTTAAATTTGTCTGCCATATTGATTTGTTTTTTGATTCACTTTTATAATGATTTTATGTAACAGGTTGTATTTAATTTCACAAAGTAAGTAAAATCAATACTTTTTAGAGGTCAAAAACTCTTCAATAAACTAATTTTTTTTGCTATCTAACCCTAACTTTAGACTAATCATTAGGTTAGTCTGTAGTTTAAATTTAAACTAATAAAAAAAACTAACTATGAGGGAGTTTTTTATGAAGACAATGAAAATGTTAGCTTTAGCGGCAGTGCTTTTCGGAGCAACTACGGCAGCTAACGCAGCAACAGCCTTTTTAGCTACAGACGATTTCGTAGGTATTTCGTTTTGGTTAATATCAATGGGTATGTTAGCAGCTACAGCGTTTTTCTTTATGGAGCAGGCTAATGTCGGTTCTCAATGGAGAAAATCAGTAAACGTAGCTGGATTAGTAACTGGTATAGCATTTATTCACTATATGTATATGAGAGCAGTATGGGTTGAAACAGGTGATACTCCAACTGTTTACAGATACATTGACTGGTTAATTACTGTACCGCTACAGCTAGTAGAATTTTACTTAATTCTTTCAGCAGTAAGAAAAGTTGACACAAACATATTCTGGAGAATCTTAATTGGTTCACTAGTTATGTTAATAGGTGGATATCTTGGAGAAGCTGGATTCATTAACGCTACACTAGGTTTCATAATCGGTATGGCTGGATGGATTTACATTCTTTATGAAATCTTTTCTGGAGAAGCAGGAAAAGTTGCTGCTAAATCTGGAAATAAAGCTTTAGTAACTGCATTTGGAGCTTTAAGAATGATTGTTACTGTAGGTTGGGCAATTTACCCATTAGGTTACATTTTTGGTTACCTAACAGGTGGAATTGATGCTAACGCATTAAACGTTATCTATAACTTAGCAGACTTTGTTAATAAAATCGCATTTGGTTTAATTATCTGGTCTTGTGCAGTTTCTAACTCTACAAGAAGAGCATAGTAACAGTTAGTTACGATATAAAATAGGGCAAGTTTAATTACTTGCCCTATTTTTTTTTGTGCTTATATAAACTGAATGGCAAATATCAAATACATCGAGCATAACGGCAAAGAACATATAGTCGAAGTCCAAAATGGTCTGACTGTTATGGAAGGTGCTGTTCAAAACGATATCCCAGGAATTGATGCAGATTGTGGTGGCAGCATGTCTTGTGCTACATGCCATGTTTATGTCAAAGAAGATTGGTATGATAAACTTCCAAAAAAAGAAATGGGTGAGGATGATATGCTTGATCAAGCCTATGAACCAAATTCAAGAAGTAGGCTTAGTTGTCAAATTATGGTCTCTGATGACCTAGATGGTCTAAGTGTATACATGCCGGAGAAACAGGTTTAATGATTAAAACTGATGTTGTGGTAATTGGTGCAGGCCCAACAGGATTATTTTGTGCGCATCAATTAGGTATCATTGGTTTGAAATGTGAAATAGTTGATAACTTAGATAAAATCGGTGGACAATGTATTGAACTCTATCCAGATAAACCAATTTATGATATTCCCGCGGTTCCTGAATGCACTGGAGAAGAGCTTACTAACAATTTAATTAAACAAATAAAACCTTTTAACTTTAGCTTTCATTTAAATGATAGAGTTCAAGAACTAAGACAAGAAAATGAAAGCTGGATAGTAAAAACAACTAATGGCAAAGAGTTTAACACACCAAATGTAGTAATTGCTGGGGGAGTGGGATCTTTTGAACCACGAAAATTTCCAACAAAGAGTGCAGAAAAGTTTGATGGTAAAACAGTTTTATACTCAATCAAAGACAAAAGTATTTTTAAGGATAAATCAGTAGTCATTTTTGGAGGTGGAGATAGCGCGCTTGACTGGGCAATTGAACTTTCAAGTACTTCAAAAGTTTCTCTTATACATAGAAGAGATGAGTTTAGAGGAGCACCTGCAAGCGTTCAAAAAATAAAAGAACTTAG
>CACLYY010000017.1 GCA_902611265.1 uncultured Pelagibacteraceae bacterium | reverse complement strand
ATTTAATCATCTTTTCTTTATTTTTAAATTTTTCTTTAGAAGTTTCTTGAGATTTAATAAATTTAAAACAATCTTTGCTTACTTTTTTATAACAATCTACAAATGGTTGCATAAAAAGATTTATTGTTTTTGATCAAGAGGATGGTTTTTGCCGTCATTTACTGGCACATCATCAATTTCGAATGGCTCCACACCTTCTATGCAAGCAATATTTACACCATATATTTTTGGATTGCTTCTAGGTCTATTATGAGTATGAATTCCACAGATAGAGCAAAAATAATGCTTAGCTGTATTAGTATAAAACTGATAAAGTGTTAACTTATCCTCTCCTTTTGTAAGTTTAAAATCATCAGGACCAAGTACTCCAATAATGTAACCTTTTTTTTTACAAATCGAACAATTACAACGCATGATTTTTTCAACACCACCTATAGGAATTTTAACTTCAGCTTCAATTGCTCCGCAGTGACAAGTTAACTTTTTCATATTTTAATCTCCTAATAAAATTATTTATTTATAACTTTTAAATATTCTCCGTATCTTTTTAAACTTTCCTCTGGCCATGTTTTTTTAGGATCATACATCTTTTCAAAACAAATTACATCCTCTGCAAGGTTCAGCCATGGATCTTTATCTTTTGTAAAAATATGCACTTGTGGTGGAAAACTTTCTGAATTATCTAAAGTTTTAGTTCTAACTGTTAGTCTACCAACAGCTGAGGCATAATCAGTATAAATATAAGTTCCACACTTGGTGCAAAAATATGCATTAGAAGTGGCGCCGCTTCCTGCTTTGAGTTCTGTTGATGCTAGTTCTCCTTCTATAATTAAAGTGTTGTCTAAAACGCTTGTATTAATCACATAAGAAGACCCAGTTATAATTTTGCAATCTTTACAATGACAAGCTTGTGTGAATAAAGGTTTCTTAGTAATTTTATATTTAACCTGGCCACAAATACATCTTCCAGTTAAGCTTTCATTTTTTTCCATTTATTATATTCAAACTATTTATGGTTAAAGTTATCCACATGTATACAACATGTGGTTTTGATGTTCACGTTTTGATTCACTTTTGATTCAGTTACAGACTCAAAATACAACCTGATTGACACTATTGAATAACTTAGATATTAATTAGAACAAAATAAGAACATTTATGAAGCTAACTATACCTTACTATTTACATAAAGCTGGTGCGGGTTTTCCGTCTCCTGCCACAGACTATATTGAAGAAGATATCGATTTAAATGTTCACTTAATCAAAAATGTTCCAGCAACCTTCATCATAAGAGTTCAGGGAAAATCGATGGTGGATGTGGGAATTAATGATGGCGATCTATTAGTTGTTGATAAGAGTTTAACACCAAAAAATTTCTCAACAGTTATTGCAAATGTTCATGACGAACTAGTTGTTAAAAGTTTAGTTCAAGAAAGAGATAAAAAATTTTTAACATCAGGTTCTAAAGAATTTACAGATCGAATTTTAATTAATGAAGATGAAGATATATTTATTTGGGGAGTTGTAACTTATGTCATCCATTCAGTATACTAAAAAAATAGCACTTATTGATTGTAACTCTTTTTATGTTTCTTGTGAAAGATTATTTAATCCTAAGATAAGAAAAAAACCTGTTGTCGTTTTATCTAACAATGATGGTTGTATAATTTCAAGATCAACAGAAGCAAAAGCTTTAGGTATTAAAATGGGAGAGCCCTACTTCAAGGCAAAAGATATTATTATTAAAAATAGAGTTGAGGTTTTTTCATCTAATTATTCTTTATATGGAGATTTATCTAGAAGAGTGATGAGAACTCTAAAAAGATTTAACTCTGCTATTGAAGTTTACTCTATTGATGAGGCTTTTTTAGATTTATCGAATTTTTCAGATGATGAAGTTGAAAAGGTCGGAAGAGAAATTAGAGAAACAGTTTTAAAATGGACAGGTATTCCAACCAGTATTGGTATTGCTAAAACAAAAACTTTAAGCAAAGTTGCAAATCATATCGCAAAGAAAAAAAAGTCAGGTGTAACAAGTTTGATAGGAATTGAAAATATCGATCCTATATTAGAAAAAGTTGAAATTAACGATGTATGGGGTGTGGGAAGACAGTTAACAAAATTTTATCATAAAAACGGAATTTATAATGCAAAACAACTAAAGAATAAATCAAATACATGGATAAAGAAAAACTCTAATGTTTTGGGTTCAAGAACTGCAATGGAGTTAAGAGGAGTTCCTTGTATTGATTTAGAGACAACACAAACAAAAAGAAAAAGTTGTGTTGTATCTCGTTCTTTTGGTCAAAGAATTGAAAAATACCAAGAATTAAAAGAAGCAGTTGCAAATTATTGTTTGAATGCGTCTGAAAAAATCAGATCTGAGTCTTTAATTGCAAAGTCAATTACAGTTTTTGTTAGAACAAGTCCTTTTCAAAGTAGATTTGGATATTATTCGAACTCAAAGACAATAGATTTTGCGATTTCAACGAATAATAGTATTGAAATAGTTAAAACTGCTTTGGTTGCTTTAGACTCTATCTTTAAAAACGGTTATCGTTATCAAAAAGCAGGTGTAATGCTTACTGGTTTATCCAATGAAGATCGTAGTAAGAACCTATTTTATTCTGAAAAAGATGAGAAAATTAAGGGTTTAATGAAGTCTATTGATAACACTAACTACCGGTACGGAAGATCTACGCTAAGTCTTGCTAGCGCTGGTGTCCAAAAAAGATGGAATATGAGAAGAGAGCATTCTTCTAAAATAGATACAGCTGACTTCTATTTGCTACCAACAATTAGAGCTAATTGATTTTGATTTCAGGTAATGGCTTAGTCCATTTAATTGATTTAGTAATTTTTTTTCCGTAAGTAGGCATTCTATAACTGCTTTTTCTATATCTAACATATGAAATAGACTCTTTATTTTCTGATAAGTATGAGCATTTATCCTGATCTAAAATTTCCTCACATTTATCGCTGAAACCAAATTCTTTTACTGTTAAAGATTGTGTTGGAGTTTCATTTAAAAATGCATCTTTAAGCCATCGATAAAAACCCCATTTAAATGTATAACCATTACCTATGGTAAAGTTTGGACCATATACTTCAAAAACTTTCTTATTATCAACCCATGCTATTATCTCTCCGTTATCCTCTTTTGAAGCTAATATTTTGAAACTTACAGTTCTGTAATTTTTAAATTGATCAACAGTTCCCAAGGGAAATTTATATGAAATTTTATCAAAATTAGAATTTTCAGGATCGCCTTTTAAATAAAAAACTTCTTTAGTAAAGTTTAACTGATGAACAACAGAATTTCCTCTATATTCTAATTTCATCCAAGGCAAAAGTCTCGAATTTCCTTTATTAGCAATAACTTGAAAAAAACTTCCTCCTACTGCTGGATGTATTGGAAAATCATTTAGCTTAAATGTATATTTTACATAAACGGGCTTTTTAAATTTTCTTGGCTTTTTTTTATTTGCCATTTCCCATCTTTGATTTCTTGCACCTGTTCTTTCCCAATCTTTTTTATTTCCTTTAAATTTAGTATCTAAAGTAATTTTTATTGCCTTACCATCTGTGTCTTCAAAAATAGAAAGTGCTTTTTTTTTTGAAATAGATCTTGTATCATTTTTCAACTCTGAACTAGCTTTTCCTAATAAAACTTCCTTTTTTAAAAATTTGTAAGGGTTTTCAGATGCATTAGCAAAATGTGATAATAAGAAAAAAAATATTACAAACAAAAATTTTTTTAACATTAAAAAGGTCTTGGGTTATTTGGGTAGCCTAAATTTTTGCAAGTACTAGATTGTGGAGCAGTTTTACATAATACAACAACCCTAACTCCTTTAAGTTGTGATTGATCTGATAGTTGACTTATAATTTCATTACATCCACTCCATAAATCTTCACATTTGTCAGCTTTACCAACGTTAGAGTATCTAATTTTAAGATCTGGAACTTCTAAACCTTCATTGGTTGCCTGATGCATATGGTGTCTGTATGGTCCAAATTTAAATCTAACACTTGAGGCTCCTGCTAAAGTATCTCCGAAGTAACTGGATCTTAAAGTACCATCAATCCATAAATGCATAAAACCTTTTTCAGCCCACTTTATATTTAATAAAATATTTACCCACTTACCTTTTAATGGAGAAAAGTTAGGATCAAGATTAACAACATAATGTTCTGGATAAAAGTATTCAGCGCCCACCACTTCATTTTCATACGCTGTATAATTTGGAGAGTTAAAGTTCCATGTAAATCTATTATTTACAATGGCAAACGATCCATCATGGGTTTTTTCGCCTTTTCCGTAAAGTTTTTTAAAATCAAATAAAGATATCGTATGTTTATCAGTCCTAATATCCTCTGGAACAAAATAACCAACTCTATACCATTTTGTTTTATTTTTTTTTGTAGTTTCTTTGTAAGGTTCCATGATTTGAAATCTTTGAGCATGACCTTCAATGCCAAATCTTTTCCAATCAAGTTTATGCCCTTCATATGAATACTTTAAATCGAATTCTATTCCTTTTTCGGCAACGCCCATTCTATCCTCAAGCTTGTCAAAAAATTTATAAATATTCGGATTTTTAATATTTCTTGTATTAAAAACCATTTTGTTATCTGATTGAGCTTTTAGTACATAATTAGCAAAATCTTTCCTTTCTTGCTTTTTCATATTTGTATGCCATTTACCAGCGTACGAATATGATGGAATTAACAAGAGAGATAGAAGAATGATTAAAATTTTTTTCATAAATTATTTTGGTAAATTATTACAATCATGAAATAAGGCTGTTTTCTTACATTTTTTTCCACTTCTAAAAGAATCATAATAAGCAACTTGTGTTTTTACAGGAATTTTTCTTTTTCCATTGTAAATTCCAAAACGAAAACTAGGTCCCATTTTTTTTCCATCTTTTTTTCTTTTGAGCAACTTACCAAATGTTTTGCCTTTTGATTGATAAACTAATTTATCATTAATCCATAAATCAATGAAACCATCCTCTTTATCAGTCCAATTTACGTTCATTAAAAAATCATGCCATTTGTTGTGCAAAGCCTTTGTAGGTATAATTAATTCTCTTCCATACCCTTCGCATTGGAGCACTCCATCTTTTTCAATTGTAACTCCTTCTCTTTCTAATTTGAACACTATTGGTATTTCGGGACAATCTTCATCAAAACCAGAAGAATTAACTCTATTCAATTGCTTAGTATAGTCACTTGGCATTTTAAATTGTCCTAAGATTGTATAGGCAGGTCTAATATGATTTGTACCTTCGGGGATATACATAGACCATGCATACCAAACATTTCCTATATGCCCTTTTGCACTAGATGGATAATTTCCTTCAAAAATAACTTCACTCCGTCCAGCTTTATTAGATCTATCACAATCTCGTCGATGGCAATCACTATCTCTCATTTCAAAACGTAATGAATATTTTCCATCTCTAACAATTTTTGTCTCATATCTTAAATTCCAAGGATTTGGCGCGATACGTCCATGTGTTTCAATTTTACCCCATGATCCTGTTTTCTCTGGCCATTTTATAAATTTCGAGTGTTTAAAAACATAATTTTCGTCTAAATATTTTTTAGGCGGATCTTTTGCTTGAGCAAAAGATGATAAAATTAAAATAAAAAAGATAATTAAAAGTTTTTTCATTTTATACAATTAGCATTAAATCCAATTAGATTGTCTATGCCATACTTTGATCTTTTGGCTAAATAAGTAATATCTTTTTCATGTTTTATTCCAGTTACCATTTCCATTAAGGTATCAATAGCTATAGCCTCTTGATGTGTGTGCTTTCTAGCATTATGTTTTTTATATTGATTATTTTTTTGCTTACCATCGTATTTTCTTGAGGAGAAACTTTCATAATCAGTGATCCCTAAATTTAATACTTCTGCTGCTTTAGTAATTCTATTCATAACTGAGTCTGGAACTTTAGCCCCCCAATTTTTAGCTAAATAGATGTAACCTAAAGCTGAATTTAAACCATAAGAGTGATACCATAAGGCTCGAAACCCTCTAAAAGAATTGTTATTGATATAGCCATCATCATAAAACACTTCCTCTATATTTTTAAATCTAAAATTGAATTCTTTTGCTGCTAGTTTTTTATTGTTTGTCCAATGAGCATAAGCTAAGTTTGGAATTCCTCCGTTTCCCATTGCATAAAATCCTTTTTCTTTCTCTAAAAATTCTTCAGGCTTAATAAATTTTTTATGCATTTTTTTAATATACTTGTTAACAATTTTAATTTCTTTATCACTTAAGTAATCTTTAAGATAAATTGCTATCAGCAAATAATTTGTAAAAGCATCCCTTGCAAATTCATATGCATGATACCAGCAAGGTGCCTCGGGATTTCCATCTTTCCAACATTTTGGTTTCTTTTTTAACTCTTCTTTACCGATTGTATCTAGTAAAACATTTGCTTTAGCTATTTTAATCAATATTTCTTTAGCGGCATCAATGTCAGTTTTATCATTATTACCAATTGCATTATGGGTAGCAACAGCATATGAGCTCATTGGACCAGTTAGATTTAGGTGATTTACACTTCTAGAATTACCCAGCGCCCATTCACTCATCCAATCTAAACGTATTAAGCTTTCAATTCTAGCTTTTTTATATTTAGATTTAAAAGTCTCACCACCCACATATGAGCATGATTTAATCTTATCTATATAAAAATGTTTAGGAAAAGATTTAACTTTTGCTTCAGCAGATAAACATAAAAATATACTTAATAAAATTAAGAAAATTTTTTTCATTAAATTTTAAATAATTTGTCAGATAAATCTTGGAGTTTATCTCCCCAGAAAACTTCTTTTTGAATTCTTTTAAAGTCTATATCAAAAACGGTAGACATTGCTGAAGCGTATACAGATCTAGCATCAATTGTTGAATTTAAATCTCTTCCTTCAAATAATTCCTTTCGCTTAAGTCCTGGCCAGTCTGTATAAACTTGAGATTTTTTTAAAAGACCACCTGCCATAAAAATTGCAGATCCATAACCATGCTCTGTTCCACGACCTCCATTTTGTTTAATTGTTCTTCCAAATTCTGTTAAAGTTAAAACTAGAGTATTTTCTATCTCTGATCCTAGACCTTTCTCTAAACTTTTAAAAATTGAATCCATTTCAATCAGACTATCTGAATGTGAACCATTCACACCGCCTTGTGCGGCATGTGTATCAAATCCATCAACTTCAAAAACTGCAACCCTTGGACCATTGATTTTTTTAAGTTCTAAACCTGCCTTATGGGCTAATGATGAATTCTTTCTAGACATAGAGTTGCCTCCATTATTCATCATAGATCTGTTAGCAATTATCTCCATCATATTTGCTAAGTCATGTTCGGATTTATCTGCATAAACTGATTTCAAAAGTTGCAAAAGTTCTGTTCTTGGAAGTCTTTTTTTTGAAGGATAAAAATTATCATTACTAGGAATTCCTCTAAGAAGTAGAGGCATTGGTAATGCCAATGCAAGACCATCACCTTTCAATTCTGCTAATTTCATTCCTCTTCCTAACCAACCAGTTTTTATGGAGTAAGGGATATGACCTCCAGTCTCCATTAAGTTTTGCCCATCAAAATGAGATCTTTTAGTATATGGAATATTTGTTGCATGAACAATTGCTCCCAGATTATTTTGCCACAAATTATGAAAATTTTTTAGTTTAGGATGAAGTGCGAAATCAGAATTTAACTTTAGTGTTTCATCTAAAATCAAATCTTTTCTTCTTTTCTCAAAATTCTTATCTCCAATTATTGGAACAGCACACAAACCATCCATTCCACCTCTTAACATTATAACAACGAGATTTTTTTTCTTGTCCGTATTTGCTAAAACTGGAAAATTAAAGCCAGCTAAAAATAATGTAGTAGCTGAACCTTTTAAAAAATTTCTTCTTGATATCTTCATGATTTAAGCGTCTCCGGTAAATTAAATAATATTACATGTTTATGAACAAGCTCTTTATGCTGATTTATAATTTGTAAAATTTCCCTTGGATTATCATAATTTTTTTCAATCATTTCTTCATAAAATTCATTTGTCTGTGACTTGCCTGACTTTTTGTAATAAGCCTCTCTTGCATAAACCAGCCTTCTAATTAGTAACTCTGGTGACATCCAATCCTCTGAAATATCTGACCACCCATTCGGTTGTTTTGCTAAATAAGGATGTTGTCCAAGCTCATCCATCAACCTTTCTAAAGCTCTTTGATCCTTAATCGGTTTATTTCCAAGTTGATAAAGATCCATAAATGAAGGAGAAGGGATTAAATCAACATCAGCCATTTTGCTCATTTGCAATAACCAGTTTTCTGGATTCTGGAATTTATTGTATTTATCAGAATAATTAAAAGCAACTTCTACAGCGGCTTTGTGAACCTCTGGTAAAAAACCATCTGATTTTTCCCAAGCTTTTATAATCGGTTCCATCATTTCTTCAGTTGGGTTATCTGTGAT
>CACLYY010000016.1 GCA_902611265.1 uncultured Pelagibacteraceae bacterium | reverse complement strand
TTCATTCTTATACTTTTCTCTTTGCTCTCTGGAATCATTTTATCATTTAAAAAAAATATTGAAGTTAAATCATTATTGTTAATGGATTATTTATCGATACTAATCCTAAATTATTTTCTTAATCCAATAATTGCTTTTACAATTTACTTTTGTTTTTTGCATTCCATTAGGCACTCAATTTCTTTGATCAGAGAATTAAATAAAAATTTGATAAAGGGTTTACCGTTATTTATTAAAAAAGCCCTTCCAATAACAATTTTAACAGTTTTAGGATATATTGTTTCAATATCAATTCTGAATAATTATAATGAATTCAATGAAACTATATATCAAGTAATTTTTATTGGATTGGCCTCATTAACTTTTCCACATATATTGCTCGAATATTTAATTGAAAAAAATGAGCAATAAAAATATTAATTTAATCGGTTGGATATTATTCATTATTTCTGCGTTAGGGTTTATAATATCAAGTGTAGGAAGTTTTTGGGCTATGTTTGGCAGTCTTTTTTTTCTAATTGCATGTATAGTTTTTTTAATCCCATTTTTTCGAAAGAATGAAAGTGAAAAATAAACATCTGAAAATTCTTTTAGCAGCTCCCAGAGGTTTTTGTGCAGGCGTTGATAGGGCAATTGAAATTGTAAAGAAAAGTATAGAAAAATATGGTGCTCCTGTATATGTGAGGCATGAAATTGTTCACAACAAACATGTGGTAGATGGTTTAAAGAAAATTGGTGCAATATTTGTTGAAGAGATTGATGAAATTGAAGACAAAACAAGACCCGTTATTTTTTCAGCTCATGGTGTCCCTAAATCTGTGCCTCAAGAAGCAGAAAGTTTAAATATGATATTTGTTGATGCGACATGCCCATTAGTATCAAAAGTTCACAGAGAGGCAGAAAATTTAAATAAAAAAGATGTTCAAGTATTGCTTATAGGTCATAAAAACCATCCTGAAGTAATTGGAACAATGGGTCAAGTAGCTAATGGAAAGATTGATCTTATTGAAACAATAGACGATGCAAATAATTATCAGCGAGGAAAAAATAATAAACTTGCCTATATTACACAAACAACATTATCTGTTGATGATACTAAAGATATTATTAATGTTTTAAAAGAGCGCTTTCCTGATATTCACGAGCCAAAAAAAGATGACATTTGTTACGCAACCACAAATAGACAAGCAGCAATAAAAAAAATTGCAAAACAGTGTGATAATCTATTTGTAATCGGTAGCAGGAATTCATCTAACTCAGTTAGATTGGTAGAGGTAGCTAAAAATAATGGATGTGAACATGCTGAATTAATTCATTCAGAAAGTACTTTTCCAATTGAAAAAATATCTAAATGCAAAACAATAGGTATTTCATCGGGTGCCTCAGCTCCAGAAGTATTAGTTAATGAATTCATAGATAATATTAAAAAAAAATTTACTGTAGAAATAGAGGAAGTTGAAATAGTAAAAGAGGACGTAACATTTAAAATTCCAGGAAAATTAAATTAATGGCTGTATATACAAGAATTAATGGGAGCGATCTTAGCTTGATAGAGAAAAACTTTAATGTTGGTAAAATTTTATCTTTTTCAGGTATAAAAAAAGGAATTGAGAATACAAACTACTTAATAAAAACAAATAAAAAAAAAATAATACTAACCATTTTTGAAAAGAGAGTTCAAAAGAGAGATTTGCCTTTTTTTATGAACTTGATGTTTGGTTTATCAAAAAATAAAATTAAATGTCCTGAACCAATAAAAAATAAAAAAGGTAAATATTTATTCAAAATTAAAAATAAAACTGCATGTTTAGTAAGTTTTTTAGAGGGAAAAGACAAAAATCAACTTACAAATAAAGATTGTTTTCAAGTTGGAAAAAATGCAGCTCAATTACATTTAGCTGCTAAAAAATTAAGATTATATAGAAAAAATTCTTTATCAGTAAATTCGTGGGGACCTTTATTGAATAGAATAGATAAAAGAATTAATAAACTTTCAAGTAATTTAATAGATACTATGCGAACCGACTTAGTCGACATCAAGAAAAAATGGCCAAAAAGTATGCCCAATGGAATAATACATAGCGATCTCTTTATTGATAATATTTTTTTCTATAAGAAAAAATATTATGGGTTTATTGATTTTTATTTTTCAGCAAATGATTTTTTAGCCTATGAATTAGCTACATGTGTGAATGCATTATGTTTTAAAAAAAGGAATAAAATTTTTATTTTAGATAAAAGTAAATCTGCACATTTATTAAGAGGTTACCAATCAATACGTAAATTAAATCATAAAGAAAAGAGTAATTTCAATACTTTATGTAGAGGTTCAGCTTTGAGATATCTTCTTACGAGATCATATGATTATTTAAATACTCCTAAAAAAGCATTGATAAAGATAAAAGACCCAAAAGAATATTTAGATAAATTAAATTTCCACAGAAAATTAAATTCATTTAAGGATTACATCTAATGATAAAAATCTATACTGATGGATCGTGTTTGGGTAATCCAGGAAATGGTGGGTGGGCTGCTATTATTATAGACGATAAAAAAAAAATTCAGATAAAGGGTAGCAAAAAAGATACCACAAATAATCAAATGGAACTACTTGCTCCAATAAAAGCTCTTAAAAAAATTCCTAAAGGAAGCAATGTTCAGATTTTCACAGACTCAAAATATGTGAAATCAGGAATAACTGAATGGATACATAATTGGAAAAAAAATGGATGGAAAACTGCAAACAAACAACCGGTTAAAAATAGAGAGCTTTGGATTGATTTAGATGAGCTTTCTAAGAATTTTCAAATTGAGTGGACTTGGGTTAAAGGGCACTCAATAGATCAGTTAAATAATGAGGTAGATGCTATGGCAAGAGAGATAGCAAATACTTAATTATTTTAAATACTCATTTCTATTTAGTTAACATTCATGTCGTCAAATAAGTCTTCAGGAAAAGATATCTCTACAACTTTCCACTTTGTTCCTATGCGCCTAAAATGGATTGGATATGTTTCTCCCTCATTCTCTAAATTTACATGAAAAGAATTTAAACTATCAAATTTCATAATTGAAATACTCCCAATTAATGTTTGAAAATTTGGCTCAGGTATTTCAGATTTTTGCTCAGATTTCTCAATTAATAAACTAAGTCCGTCAGCATTAATATATGTATCTATTGCATAATCAACAAATTTACTTGCTAAACCTGTAACTAATATACTTAATTGACCCAACTCATCAGACTGGCTTTCATTAGACATTTTTTCAAGAAGATTTGCATTTAAAAAATCTTTAAAATTATTCTTTACCTCGTCCCATTCAATATATTTTTTACTTAATTGTTTATTATTATAATAAACAGATTTGTGTACTTGGTGAAATGAATACATAGCACTGAAAATATAAATGATAATAATTAGTACTGGAAACAATGCTATAGAAATTTTTTTCATAACATTCAAATACTACTTAAATAATACTTAAAATTCCCTCTGCTGAAGATATTCCACAATTTTTAGTTTCTTCTTCCTCTTGAATATTTTGCACCTTAAGATTTTCTATAACCATTGCATAACGGCTTGATCTCATGCCCATACCTTTTGAGTTTCTATCAACTTCAGCGCCTATTAGCTTAGTAAATGACAAATAAGGATCAGCTAACATAGCTATATTTTCTCCTATATTATTCACCTCACCCCAAGCACCCATTACATAAGGGTCATTAACAGCTAAGCAAAATATTTTATCAATACCTTTATCTAAGATTTGTTGAGCATTTTTAACATAGCCTGGTAAGTGAAATTTAGAGCATGTAGCTGTAAATGCACCAGGTAATCCAAATAATATTATTTTGTTTGATCCTAATACCTCAGAGATATTTTGTTCCTTGGGCTCACCATCAACTAAATGGAAGATTTTTACATCTGGAATTTGGGTATTAACTTTTAGCTTCATAATTTACTTTTAACGAAATTTTTTACTACCTCTGTATCATTTTTTAATAATTGAAAATTTTCCTCTTTACTATGAACATATTGTAGCTCTTTAGGTAGTTCTTCATGTTTATTTATAGCCTTATCTGTGGCAGCTGGAAATTTACATGGATGTGCAGTTGATAAAACTACACAATCACTAAAATTTAGCTTATTTGCAGCTCCTACTCCAACTGCAGTATGAGGATCTAATATGACACTACTTTTGTCAAAATGTTGTTTGATAATTTCTAAAGTTTCATTTTCATCACAACTTTGTGAAATAAAATCTTTTTGGATAATGTCTAAGTTTGATTTTTCTATTTTATATTCGTTATTCCTAACTTTTTTCATTATATCTGATGTAATTGCAGAATTAGAATTATTCACATAATAAATTAATCTTTCAAAATTACTTGCTAATTGAATATCCATGCTTGGGGAAAGTGTTTCTTTAACTTTTTTTGAGATATAATCACCTTTAGAAATTGCTCGATGCAAAATATCATTCTCATTAGTTGCAACAATAAGTTTATCTATGGGCAATCCCATTTCTTTTGCAAGATAACCTGCAAAAACATCTCCAAAGTTTCCTGTTGGTACTGAAAAAGAAATTGGTTTGTCACTATCAAGTTTAAAATAAGTATAAAAATAATAAACAGCTTGAGCTATAATTCTTGCCCAATTAATAGAATTAACCCCTGACATGTTGATTGAATTTGAAAAAGATAAATCTGAAAACATTTGTTTAACAATATTTTGACAGTCATCAAAGTTTCCATCAATTGCAACATTGAAAACATTTTCATCTTCAACTGTTGTCATTAATTTTCTTTGAACAGGTGAAATTCTATTATTAGGATGTAAAACGAAAATATTTAAATTCGATTTACCTTTTATTGCATCAATAGCAGCTGCCCCTGTATCACCAGATGTAGCAACAACAATATTAATTTTTTTAACATTTTTAGTTAAGTAGTATTCATACAAATTACCAATAAATTGCATAGCAACATCTTTAAAAGCTAGTGTTGGTCCATGAAAAAGTTCTAACAATTTTAGATCGCCAAGATTTGAGATTTTAATAACTTCTTTTTCTCTAAAAGTTGAATAAGATTTTTCAATTAACTCAGAAAGATCTTTTTTAGATATAAAATCAGATGAAAACAAATTTATTATTTCAGTAGATAAATCGTTGTAATTAAGATTTTTAAGATCTGATAATTCATCTAAGCTGAATTTTTTTAAAGATGTAGGCACATAAAGTCCCCCATCATCAGCTAGACCTTTGATGAAAACCTCTTCAAAACTATATTCTTTAGAATTATCTCTTGTACTTACATACTTCATGAATTTTTTTTACCATTTTCCTATAAAATAAATAGGATTATTTATTTTATGATCTGGTCTACCAAAAATAAGACAAAAAGCAAAAATAAGTAAAAAATTGAGTAAGAAAATACCTTTTTAGCCTTCTTAATTTCAAATTTGTTTCTTTTGAATTTAAGAAGATCGTAACAGACATAGTTGTAATAAAATGTCAGTAATAATGAAACAACAAGAAATGTTTCACCAACAAACCCGATATAATAAGGCAAAATTACTATCGGTAACATTATTAATGAATAAACAAATATATTCTTCTTTGTCTCTTCAATTCCATTAGTAATCGGTAGCATTGGGATTTTAGCTTTTTGATAGTCATCTGCTTTATAAAGGCTAAGAGCCCAAAAATGAGATGGGGTCCAAAAAAATATTATTAAGAAAAATGTTATTGGTTCAAATGTTAGCGAGTCAGTAGCTATTGTCCAACCGATAACTGGGGGCAACGCTCCAGATGCTCCTCCAATAACAATGTTCTGTGGTGTTTTTCTTTTTAACCAAATTGTATAAACAAATACGTAAAATGCTATTGTTACAGATAATAGTATAGCTGATGTTAAATTTGAAAAATAATAAAGTCCAGCTACAGAAATAACTGATAGCAATGTACCAAATAAAAGAGCATGCTCCCTGTTTACTTTTCCAGTAGGAATTGGTCTAAGACAAGTCCTTGTCATTAATTTATCAAGATCAGCCTCATACCACATATTTAGAGCACCCGCAGCACCTGCACCAATAGTAACAAAAAAAATTGCAATTATTGAATTTAGAAAAGAAACCGAAACTGGAGCCATTAATAAACCAACAGCACAAGTAAAAATAACCAAAGACATTACTCTTGGCTTCATTAATAATAAAAGATATTTAAAATACGATAAAAAACTTATTGAAACTGATTTTTTTTTAATTGTATTTGTGGTCACTACTACTCAACATTCAGTGAAACAAATATTACAAGTAATATAACACCCGCTATTAAGATATGATTTCCAAGATCAAAAATTCCTACTTTACTGTTTTTCTTATCAATTAATCTTCTACGCAAAGGTATTTGATCATAAGGATTTATAGATACTTTATCTCCCTGTTCTTTCTGATTTTCTAATTTAACTGAGTAGCCAAACCAAACAATATAAATAAAGAAAACAAATAAAATTAAGAAGAAAGCTAAATATCCGTAAGCATCCATTTTAAGCTCCGCCTCCAACGACAAAATAAAATAATCTTGAAAATAATGTATATTGAAATTCAGCTGCCATTAAAAATATGAAGCAAGCTATAGCCGTCATTGGCCATAAAAGAACATTTACCAATGCATATCTTTCCCAAAAAAGGTGCATGAAAAATGCCATTATCAGCCCGGCTTTTAGGAACATGAAGAATAATATTAATGACCATCTTAACATTCCTTGGAATTGGTACCAGTCAACCATGTAAGAAAAAAAACTGAGTACGAATAACAAAGTCCAAATCCAAAGATAAATTCCAATTTTATGTGTGGAAGCTTCCTCTTTTTTGTCTGTTTTTTCAATATTATTTGTATTTTCCATAATTTATTTTACCACAAGTAAAAGAATGCAAAAATAAAAACCCATACAAGATCTACGAAGTGCCAATAAAGACCTAAAATCTCAATTTCTACATAATCGCCCTTTAATTTTGTGAACCATCCTTTTTTGCCTTTTTCGTAGTGGCCAGCAAACACTTTATAAGTATATATAAATAAAAAGATTACTCCGATTGATACGTGGAAGCCGTGAAAACCGGTTATCATAAAGAAAAATGATCCAAATTGAGCAGCTCCAAATGGATTTTCCCAAGGTCTTACACCTTCATGAATTAATTTTGACCACTCATAAGCTTGCATTCCAACAAAAGTTAAACCCCCGAGCGCAGTCGCCAATAATAGCCATCCACACATTTTTCTATTTTTTTCATATCCATATTTAACAGCGATAGCCATTGTTCCACTACTGGTGATTAAGACAAAGGTCATAAGAGCAATCAGTAATAACGGAACAGGTACACCAAATGCCTCTAGTGCAAATACTTCACTAGGGTTTGGCCACTCGACAGGAGTTGAACCTCTTCCTTTCATGTATGAAATTAAAAAACAGCTAAAAACAAAAGTATCACTTAATAGAAAGATCCACATCATGGCTTTACCCCAATGTACACCTTTGAACATTGTTTGGTCTGAGGCTGTGTCAGACGCCATTCCCTTAAACCCTGGTTTAAGTTCGAAGCCGTCTATTTTTGGTTCAGACATTTATTTCTCTTATGTTTTTTCTACTTCTGTATGTATTACTTCACTCGGAGCAGTAGTTTGTGGAATATAATCTTCCTTGGCTCCTGGAACACTAAAGTCATATGGCCATCTATGCACAACCGGAAGTCTGTCACCGAAATTACCGTGTTCTGGTGGAACAGTAGAAGTGTACCATTCTAGTGAATTAGCTTTCCAAGGATTTTGCTCAGCCTTTTTACCTGTTTTTAATGTTTTAATTATATTGAAGATTAAAATAAATTGTGCAGCGCCAACTATGAATGCTGCAATACTAATAAATTCATTCATTCCCACTGCTGATGTCATATATGGACTATCATACATTTCAAAATATCTTCTTGGAACTCCAATAAATCCTAAATAGTGCATCGGAAAGTAAATGGAGTAAGCACCTAAGAAAGTAATCCAGAAGTGCCATTTTCCAAGACCCTCGTCTAACATTTTCCCTGCAACTAATGGGAACCAGTGATAAACTGCACCCATAATTACCATTAACGGTGCAATACCCATTACCATGTGAAAGTGTGCTATCACGAAATAAGTATCTGATAATGGAACGTCAACTGATACGTTTCCTAAAAATATACCAGTAATTCCACCATTAACAAATGTTACTATAAAACCTAAACACCACAACATAACTACGTTTATTCTTATATTTCCTCTCCATAAAGTTAATATCCAGTTATAAACCTTCATGGCTGTTGGAACGGCAATAATTAATGTAGTAGTTGCAAAAAAGAAACCAAACCAAGGATTCATACCGCTAACATACATGTGGTGTGCCCAAACAAAGAAACTTAATGCTCCAATTCCTACAATTGCCCACACCATCATTCTGTATCCAAAAATATTTTTTCTAGCATGAACAGAAATTAAATCTGAAACTATCCCAAAAGCAGGAAGCGCAACAATATAAACCTCGGGGTGTCCAAAGAACCAAAACAAGTGTTGGAAAAGAATTGGGCTTCCACCACCATATTCTAAAACTTCACCAGCCTTTAATATTGTTGGCATGAAGAAACTAGTTTGTAAAACCTTATCTAAAGTCATCATTATAGCACTTACCAATAATGCTGGAAATGCTAACATTGCAAGCACTGTAGCTGTAAATATACCCCAGACTGTAAGGGGCATTCTCATTAATGTCATTCCTCTAGTTCTAGCTTGAAGAATTGTGATCATGTAATTTAATCCACCCATTGTAAATCCAATTACGAAAAGAGATAAAGAAATAAGCATTAATAAAATTCCCATACCTGCTCCAGGAGTACCCTCTAAAATTGTTTGAGGAGGATATAAAGTCCATCCAGCTCCTGTTGGACCACCTGGTACAAAGAAACTTGCCATCAAAACTGCAACGGCTACAAAAAACATCCAAAAACTTAACATGTTCACATATGGAAAAACCATATCTCTTGCTCCAACCATTAATGGTATTAAATAGTTACCAAAGCCTCCAAGGAATAGCGCGGTTAAAAAATAAACTACCATTATCATTCCATGCATAGTTACGAATTGATAATAATGTTCTGCAGTCATGAAACCGGCTAACTCAGGAAAACCTAGCTGAAGTCTCATTAACCAAGATAAAATTAATCCTACAACACCTGTAAATACTGCTGTTAAAAAATATTGCACACCGATTACTTTTGCATCTTGGCAAAATATCCATTTCTCAATAAAACTATGAGGATGATATAATTCTTGTTCACCAACTTCTGAAGGTCTTACATAATCTATGTCAGGATTCACTGAACCTGTTGAACCATCCATTACCTCTGATGATTGTGCTTGATAAGATTTATTATTATCGTATTCGTCTGACATATTTTTTATCCTTTATATATATATTTTTTTTAAATATTAAATTGTTATTTTTTAGCTAATTTGTTCCCATCTACGTTTAATTTTTCATATCTAGCAGATAATTGTTCAAAAGTTTCTTGTTCTCCTAACCAAGCTTCGTAATCAGCTTTATCTTGAACTTCAACACCACCTCTCATAGCATAGTGTCCAACGCCACAATACTCTGCACATAAAACTTCATATTCTCCAACTTTGTTAGGTTCAAACCAATAAAAAGTTACTGTTCCAGGCACAGCATCCATTTTTGCTCTGAACTGAGGTACATACCAGTTATGAAGTACATCAACAGATCTTAATAAAATTTTTACAGGTCTATTATTTTCTAAATTTATTACATCACTCTCGACCATTATGTCATCTTTGCCAAATGGATCATCTGGATTGATACCAAAAGGATTATTATCTGCAATGTTCCTGACTTGGGTTGTTCCTAATTTTCCATCTTTACCTGGTAGCCTGTATTGCCATCCCCACTGCCATGCCATTACATCAACTTCGATTGCATTTTTTGGGACATTTACATATTGATTCCAAATTATAAGTCCAGGCGCTAACAGAGCAGCAACTCCTAATGTCGTTGCCCAAGTTAAAATTTTTTCTAATTTTTTGTCTTCAGGTTTATATTCTGCTCTTCTATCCTCTTTGTGTTGGTATCTAAAAACGCAATAGATCATGAATAGACAAACGGCTACAAAAACTCCACCACCTACCCAAAAAGTAAGTGTAATTGTATCATCCATTCCTTTCCAATTAGATGCTATGTCTGTCCAATACCAAGGCGTAAAAATATGAAATAGTACTGATCCGACGATTACTAGTAAAAATATAATTCCTGCATGCATAGTGCCTGTATAGAATAATAATTTTATAAATACCTATGACAAAATGTCATAAAACATATTAATTATACTAATATAATCAATATATTTATGTTTGGTAAATTAGGTATTTTAATAACGATACTTGCCCTAGTTTTAGCTTTCTATTTCGTAATTTCTCTAGGAGCTGGAAGATTTTCAAAAGGAGAGGCTAAACCTGAAACAAAGAAGTATCTTAGATCAGTGAACATTTTGTTAATAATTATCGCAGTGTTTGGATCTGTGTTAGTTTTATTTCTTTAAAATTAATTTAAGCAATTAAAGATTTACAAAATTCAATCACAGTATCATTGTAAGCAAACATAATTGTAAAAAATACTAACCAAACAATAAATAAAAATAACCAGTACAACGAAAGTGCGTTAATACTTTTTTCTTCTTTTTTGTATTCACTCTCCTGTGATTTAAAAATTCTTGAACTAACTTTACCCCAAAAAAAGAGTCCTCCAAGTAAATGAATACCATGAAGTGCTGTGAAGAAATAGTAAGATGAGAAATAAGTATTTGTTGAAACAAAATTTCCAGTTTGCATTAATTGATACCAAAGAGCTAACTGAAGAAATAAAAATATATAACTTAGCCCACCAACATAAATTAAATTCTTTTTTATTGAACTTGTAATTCCATTTTTTAAATCTTTACTTATCTTATTAAAAAATATTGTTACTAAAATTAATACTAATGTATTTATCCAAAGCAAATTTGTTTTAAGAATAAAAGTCGTATCCTGTTCAGGCGGAAGTGAATAAAGATAACCAGTGAAAATTAGACTAAATAATGTTGTACTTACTCCAAATATAATTATTACCGCAGACATTTGATTTGATATTTCAAATGTTTTGCCCGAGTGACCACTATCTATTACTGCTTGATTTTGTTCCCAGGGTTTCTCGGTTAATGCGCCAAATAATTTCTTTATCAAAGACATATTATTTATATAGTCCGAATATACAATTTTACAATAATGAAATTAAAAACCTCCATTGCGGTATTAACAGGATGCTTAACTATATTCTTATTTTTAATGCTTCCTGTCTTTTTATCAATGAAAGAACAAAAAGATCAATCAGTCGCAGCATTCAAAGGCTCAGATTTTGAGCTTAAAGATATGAACAATAATATAATAACTCAAGAGTCCTTTAACGGACCTTTGACTGCAATTTTTTTTGGTTTTACAAATTGTCCTGACATATGTCCAATGACATTAAATAAAATGGATATAGTTATGAATAGAATTAACAAAAATAAAAAAAAAGATATTAAAGTATTTTTTATTAGCGTTGATCCTAAAAGAGATACTCCTGATATAGTAAAAGATTATCTCAGCAATTTTGATAATAAATTTATTGGAATTACTGGAGATCCAGGCGAAATTTTTTTACTTTCACAATCTTGGGGAATAATTAGCCAAAAAATATTTTTTGAAAATGGTGATTATAATATTGATCATAGTTCACCTGTAATACTTTTAAAAGATGGAAAATATATTGCCAAGATTTCTCACAGAGACGACATTAAAAAATCTATCAAATTGATTAATAAATATTTATAGATTTAAAATATAATTAAGAATTGATATTGAAGATATAACTGCTGTCTCTGACCTCAAT
>CACLYY010000015.1 GCA_902611265.1 uncultured Pelagibacteraceae bacterium | reverse complement strand
CAAAGATAATTTTCATTTAATTGAAAATGTTAAATTATTCAGCAATGAAAATAAATTACTTCTAAGTGAAATTTTATCTCAATCAAATAACTTTGAAATCACTGATATTGAAAATATAAATGTTGATAAACATTTAATAGAAAGAGTTTTAAAATATGCTTCTATTAAACACATAATGGTAAAAAACTTTAACGATCATGAAAAAATACTTGAAATTCTATCCGAGCTTATAAGGGATTTAAAAAATTATGAGCTTGAAATAAGAATAGAGGAATTAGAATCAAGATTTTCTCAGGATTTGAGTGAAGTAACATTTAACGAGCTAAAAGAGCTTAAAAAACTGCAGAAAACCAATTAAATAATAATCAAAATCCCATAGATTTTTTTCATTTAAGTATTATATACACTCTGAACTTTTTATTGTGGAACGTATAATTACAAAATCATTTGCAAGGTTAATGGGCAGAGGTGTCCATAGAGGATTTATTACACATGATGAACTAAATAAATCTTTAGGTAAAAGAAATTTATCTAATGAAAATTTAGAGCAGGCATTCATACATATCCTAGATGAAAAAATCATATTAGTTGAAAAAAAAGCTGATTTTAAAGTTTTAAGAAAAAAAGATACTGGATCAAAAGAAGAGGGTAAATCTATTGAAAAAAGTGATGATCCTATAAGAATGTACCTCAGAGAAATGGGAGGAGTTGAGCTACTTTCAAGAGAGGGTGAGATTGCTATAGCTAAAAGAATAGAGGCAGGAAAAGATGTTATGTTAAATGCACTTTCTCAAAGCCCGATAACTGCACAACAGTTTTTTGAGTGGAATATTAAACTTCAAAATGATGAGATTTTGGTAAGAGAGATAATAGATATCGATACAAACTATATGGAAGATGAGGATACTGGCCAAAGTGCAAAACAAAAAAAATCAGATGAAGGTGTGGATAATCAAAATGGCCAAGACTCTAATAATTCAGATGATGATGAATTTAATCCAACTCTTGCTGCTATGGAAAGTGAAATTAAACCTAAAGTTTTGCAAACTATTTATAATTTAACAAAAGATTATAATAAGCTTATAAAGTATCAAAAAGAAAAGCTTGAATGTATTTTAAATTCAAAACAGTTTTCACCTTCAAAAGAAAAAAATTATAAAAAAATTGTTGAGGATATTTTAGAGAATATAAAAACGCTTCAATTATCTCCATCAGTTCTTGAGGATTTAGTCCAAAAACATTATATAGAAAATCGTAAAATATTATCACTTGAAGGTAATCTCTTAAGACTTGCTCTTAGTGAAAAAATATCAAGGGATGAGTTTATTAAATTTTATGTAGGAAATGAAATAAATCCAAACTTAAAAGTCTTTCTAGATACAAATGATGTTTGGAAAAAATTTTTTCAAAAATATAAAGTAGAATTTAAAAATATAAGAGATAGACTTGTAGAAACAAGTAATAAACTTGGTATTTCAGTTACTGATTACAAAATAATGGTAAGCAGAATACAGAAAGGGGAAAAAGAATCTAGAATTGCAAAAAAAGAAATGGTTGAAGCCAATCTAAGATTAGTAATATCAATTGCAAAAAAATATACAAATAGAGGATTACAATTTTTAGATTTAATACAAGAGGGAAACATTGGTTTAATGAAAGCCGTGGACAAATTTGAATATAGAAGAGGTTATAAATTTTCAACTTATGCAACATGGTGGATTAGACAAGCCATAACAAGATCTATTGCTGACCAAGCTAGAACAATAAGAATTCCCGTGCACATGATTGAAACAATTAACAAAATTGTAAGAACACAACGTTTAATTTTAAGTGAATTTGGAAGGGAAGCCACACCAGAAGAACTTGCAAAAAAATTAAGGATGCCACTTGAAAAGGTAAGAAAGGTATTAAAAATATCAAAAGAACCAGTTTCATTGGAGAAACCTGTAGGAGATGAAGAGGACAGTAGTTTGGGAGATTTTATAGAAGATACAAAAGCACTAGCACCATTAGAGCAAGCAATTAAATCAAATTTAAGTGAGGCAACTACAAAAATATTATCCACATTAACTCCTAGAGAAGAAAGAGTTTTAAGAATGAGATTTGGGGTTGGAATGAATACAGACCATACGCTTGAAGAAGTTGGATTACAATTTTCTGTTACAAGAGAAAGAATTCGACAAATTGAGGCAAAGGCACTTAGAAAATTAAAACACCCAAGTAGATCAAAACAGTTAAAAAGCTTCTTAGAAAGCTAAAAGGGCCGTTAGCTCAATAGTAGAGTACTGCATTGACATTGCAGGGGTAGTTGGAGCGTAACCAACACGGCCCACCACTTAAATTACTGTAGTCGATTAATAATATGATTTTTTTTTAAGCAATTATAAATTATTTTTGCAACATAAGATGATCCATTTTCATTAAAATGAACATCATCGTAAAAAAAACTTTCAGAAGGCTCTATCTCTTTAGCTAAATCACAGACTGGAATTTTATTTTCTTTTGAAAATTTAAAGAGCCAATTGTTATAAAAACTTGAAATTTGTATCAAGCTTTCTAGGTCTAATGTATATTCGACATTTGGTGGAGTCATCCATAATCTTTTTTTAAGTTTCTGGCTAATATTTCTAGAATATGCAGATGGTTGAGTTACAAACATGCATCTATATTTTTCACTTTTACAATTTTGTGAAATCTTTTTAATAAATTTCAAATACTCTCTTTCCACGTTTAAAACTTTAATTTTTTTAACATTTTTACGTGACAACGAATCATTCTGAGATGAATAATATTCTCCATATTCTTTTTTAATTTTATCATTTTTTATTGGAGATTTAGGAAAAATCAAATTTAAGTATTTTTGATTTGATCTCAAAAATTCGTAAATTATTGTTTTTGTAATTGATGTATTTTTTTTAAAACCTAAAACTTTTTTAATGTGATGATTCCAATCATTAACTCCAACTAAGAAAATATATAAATCTGGATAAAATTTTTCAGTTTCTATTAATGTTGCAAAATGATTTTTGATTCTCAAGCCAGATACCCCAGTATTAATTACTTCCACAGGTTCTTCAAAATGAGGTTTAACATGGTTTTCTAAGCGAGCAGTCCAAGTTTCATGGTCATCAACATAGCTTTCTTCAGTTGTGCTTGCTCCAATCGCAAAAATTCTAAAAGATTTTTGATTTTCGTAATTAATTTCTTTTGTGACCCTAAAACCTTTTTCATCAGTCGTTATATTATTTACACCTTCAAACCCAGGCATTGTTTCACCTAATATTAAGACTTTTTCATTAATATAGGGTTGTAGAGTTCTAAAAGTTTGAAATTTACCTATCCATCCTTGAGTAAAAAGATTAGATAATAGCAAAAGTAATAAAAAATTTGCAAAAATTACAAATTTTTTTTTCCAAATTAATATCAAAGATAATAAAAAAAATAACTGATAGAGGGCTACAAAAATTATGATTTTTTTTGATAAGTTTTCTGGTATGCATGAAAAAAATTTTATCTCAAAAAAAATAACTATTAAAATAAGAGCCGCTTTCATAGCAAAGTTAATATATCAAACATTTCAATTTTTCATTTGATAAATCATAGATAATTTGTCAATAATTGTATTGTAAGCTTGTAAGATAATAAAATGTGATATATCTAAGAAATCTCATAAGGGCCTGTAGCTCAGTTGGTTAGAGCAGTACACTCATAATGTATTGGTCCCAGGTTCGAGTCCTGGCGGGCCCACCAATTATTTAATAATAAATTCCTCCAAAGATTTAAAAAGATAATCAATATCTTCACCATTATTTTGCATAATAGATTTAAATTCTTCTTTTTGTGTTCTTGCTAAGCTTAATCCCTCTACAATAAGATCTCTAATCAATGGCCTATCAGGATTTTTTGTATAAATTCTCCAATCAATTTTAACTTCTGGATTTTTTGATGTTTCCTCTAAGACCGTACTAACAATGGTATATTTTTCATTAATTTTTTTTTCTGACACAACACTTATTTTTGGATCAGAGTAATCTACTAGTCTACTAGAAAAACTTTTGAGAAAATAACTTTTAAATAGTTTCCTGTATTTAATTTTTTGGTCATCATTTAGGGTTTTACGATAATTTCCTAAAGTGTACATTCCAATACCATCAATATCTACATTTAATTCTGCAATGTTGTTTAACCTTATTATTTTTGACTCTACTGGATCTGAACTTGATAAAATAATTGATGCCTCATTTACCAGTTCGTTTATTAATTCGCTAGGCTCTTTTGCATTTAACGGCTTAAATAAAAATAAAATAAAAAAAAAAAATAAAAAAAATTTTGATTTGAACATTTAATTGCTATTCAGCATCTACCTCTTCCCAATCATCATTCATTGTTTCTGTAGTTTCATTTAGATTTTGAATTTTTCTTTGCCTGTCTTGTAAATATAAACTTCTTACAGATGCATATAAATCTAATGAATTTTTTTCTAGGCTGTCAAATGCTTCTAAATTTTTTGCTCTAAAATCTACCCCTGTTGACAATCTAGAGTAGTAATAATCAGAATTTTTAAAGTATTGAGTGTCGTTGGCAATTGTAACATTATACCAAGCATCTCCACCTGTGAAATTAACCATTGATCCTAAAGTGTCTCTTACAGTTGTTGGTCCTATTACAGGTAAAACGAAATAACATCCTTCTTTCACTCCCCATGTTCCAAGAGTTTGTCCATAATCTTCCTTATCCAATCTACTTAATCCATAGTATGAGGCAACGTCAAAAATTCCAGCAATTCCTAGAGTAGTATTAATTGAAAATCTTAAAGTATTTATTCCGGCTTCTTTAAATTGACCTTGCAATATATTATTAGGAATTGTGACTACATTAGATAAATTATTTAGAGCATTACTTGTTCCCGTTCTAATAGGCCTTGGTAAGTATCTATAACCTTTGGCCACTGGTTTAAAAAAAATTTTATCCAATCCCTGGTTAAAAGCAAAGACGCCTCTATTTATAGTTTCAAAGCAATCCTTCACTTCTGCGTTGTCATTATTAGTTTTGCTATTAATTTCTATAGTACCATCTGAACCTGCAAAAACACTTAATGTTAAAACGTTAAAAATTGCAGAAATAATAAATAGTTTTAAAATTTTTTTCATCAGTGACGTTTATATTATATCTTTTACTTATTTAAAGATTTAAATGTTTCAAATAATGCAGAAAAATGTTCAAAAAATGACTATTAATTATTCACCAAATTTTGATCTTAAAAAAAGGGACAAAAATAAAATAAAATACTTAATTTTTCATTACACAGGAATGACAAACGATAGATCTGCTATTAAAAAATTAACAAGTTTCAATTCTAATGTAAGTTGTCATTACTATATAACAGGATCAGGCAAAATTATTCAAATGGTCCCAGATTTATATGTAGCTTGGCACGCGGGTATATCAAGTTGGAGAAAAAATGTTTCTTTAAATAAATATTCAATAGGTATAGAAATCTCAAATCCAGGTCATGAGCATGGTTACAGAAAATTTAATGAAAATCAGATAAAAACATTAATTAAGATTTCAAAAAGAATAATTAAAAAATATAAAATTAACAAAAAAAATATTTTAGGTCATTCAGATATAGCCCCTTCAAGAAAAAAAGATCCTGGAGAAAAATTCCCATGGAAATTTCTTCACAAAAATAAAATTGGAATTTGGCATAATTTGAATTCAAAAAATATTAAAAATTTAAGAGGAAAAATGTCAGGGTTATATTTAGATAATTTTAAAAATTTTCTAAAAAAAATTGGATATAGAATTGAATATTCTAATAATAGACAATTAAAAAGATTAATTCAAATTTTTCAAATGAGGTTTAGACCTGAGCTAATTAATGGAAAATGTGATTTAGAATGTTATGAAATAGCAAAATCCCTTAAAAATATTAAATAATAAATAATTGAATTTTATAAAAAAATTTATAATGTCCCTTTGCCAGATAAAAGACTTATCACTTTAATTTATTAAAGAGGAAAGTCCGGGCTCTACAAAGACACAGTGCCAGTTAATGGCTGGCGGGGGCGACCCTAGGGATAGTGCCACAGAAAATAAACCGCCTTATCAAGGCAAGGGTGAAAAGGTGTGGTAAGAGCACACCGGCTTAGTTGGTAACAACTAGCGCATGGAAAACCCCACTGAGAGCAAGACTGAGTAGAGATGACAAAGTTAGAAATAACAAAAAGCAGTCTTTGGCTAGTCATCTGGGTTAGTTGCTGGAGCCTTAAAGTGATTTAAGGCCTAGATAAATGATAAGTTTAAAAGACAGAACCCGGCTTACATTTTATCTGGCAAAATTATAATTCTAAAATTGTTATATCATTCTAGATTTTATCATTTTCTCTTTTCTATTGTTATAAAATTAGAACAAATCAAGAATATCTGTTTTCTATATTAGGTATTGACGATTATATTTAAAACCCATAATATCCCATAAAATCCCAAATTTGGAATTTATGGATTATGTTTTTATCAACTTACGAAAACAAATTGGACAAAAAAGGAAGGGTGTCAGTGCCTGCTAGTTTCAGAAGCTATCTTTCTAATATGGGGTATAATGGAATTATATGTTTTCCATCATTTAATAACCAATCTATTGAAGCTTGGCCTCAAGATAGAATTGAAAAAATTTCAAATGCAATAGACTCATTAAATCCATTTGAAGAAAAGAAAGATTATTTTGCAACTGCAATACTATCAGAAAGTATTAATTTACAATTTGATAGTGAGGGCAGAATACTCATTACAGAAAAATTATTAAAACATGCAAAAATAAAAAATAGCATGTTGTTTGTTGGCCAGGGAAAAACCTTCCAAATATGGGAACCGACAATTTTTGAAAAATTTAGGGTCACTGCTAGAAAAAAATCTAACATCAACAGGGCTAACCTTAAATGGGAGCAAAAACTTAATAACTAAATGGGGGATAAATGACAATCAATTTTAAAACACCAGATATAAAAGAGTTGAAACCTAGAATACTAGTTTTAGGAATTGGAGGAGCTGGAGGAAACGCCATAAATGGAATGATAGAGGCAGGTTTACAAGGAGTTGAGTTCATAGCTGTAAATACAGATGCACAAGATTTGAGATTAAGTCATGCACAAACAAAAATTCAAATGGGTTTGAATTTGACAAAAGGTCTAGGTGCTGGTGCAAAATTAGATATTGGTGAAGCCGCAGCAGATGAGTCTTTAAATGAGATAGTTAATGTACTTCAAGGTGCAAATATGGTTTTCATAACTGCAGGAATGGGCGGTGGAACTGGAACTGGTGCTGCACATGTTATTGCTCGAGCTGCCAAAGAGCTAAATATTCTTACTATTGGAGTAGTTACTTTACCTTTTTTATATGAGGGTCCTTCTAGAATGAGAAAAGCGAATCAAGGTCTTGAGGAATTAAGAAAACATGTAGACACTATCATCGTAGTTCCAAATCAAAATTTATTTAAAATAGCTAGTGAGCAAACAACATTTGAAGAATCTTTTGAACTTTCAAATGATGTTTTACTTCATGGGGTTCAGAGCATTACAGATTTAATGGTAAGACCTGGTTTGATTAATTTAGATTTTGCTGATGTTGAAACTGTTATGAGCTCAATGGGCAAGGCTATGATGGGAACTGGTCAAGCTGAAGGTGAAGGTAGAGCTGTTAAAGCTGCTGAGATGGCTATAAATAATCCATTAATAGATGATTATACTCTAAAAGGAGCAAAAGGGTTGTTAGTTAATATTACTGGTGGAAAAGATCTAAAACTTTTTGAGGTTGATGAAGCGGTTAATAAAGTAAGAGCAGAGGTAGACCCAGAAGCTGAACTTATAATTGGCGCGATAACTGATGAGAGTTTAGATGGATTAATGAGAGTTTCAATTGTTGCTACTTCTTTAGATGGCCAGCAACCAGAGCCAAAATCAGTTATTAACATGGTTCACAGAATACAAAACAGAAACCCTGGCTATTCAGACTTTTCTAATCAGACCTCTAGTCAATCATTCAGTTTTTCTAATCAAAGTAGCCCAATAATGACCAATGGTGCAAATGCACTTAAAATTGATGAAGATGTGAAAGCTGAAACTAAAAATCAAGAGGCATCCACAACAAATTTTTCAGAGGAAGTTGCAAGTTCAACAATTGTTGAGGAGGAAATTAGCTCTGTTGAAGATCAAACATCTAAGGTTTCTGAACAATCGATTGAAACAAAAGAAATTGAATCTTCCCCGTCAAATGGACTGGAAAACTTTAATTTTGACGAAGAAACACCTGAACTATTTAATTCTGATGGAGTAACTGAGGATCAAACTTCTTTAACACCAGAAATAAGTGAAACAGAAGAAGAGGATGATTTAGAAATACCAGCATTTTTGAGAAGACAAAAAAATTAATGGTCTTCAAAAAAATAAATGAATGCCACCATAAATCTGGAAAACAAACATTTTCCGGTTCTGCTAAATGAATTAATTAGCATTATTTCCCCTCTTTATGGTGGCACATTTATAGACTGTACTTTTGGACAAGGTGGATACTCAAAAAAAATTCTCGAATATAAAAAAAATAAAATAATTGCAATTGATCGAGACAAAGATGTTTTGATTAGTGCATCAAAATTCGAAAAAAAATATAGCAATAGATTCAAATTTTATAACATTAAATTTTCTAAATTAAATAAAATAAAACTAAAAAATAATGATCTAAGAGGTATAATTTTTGATTTAGGATATTCTATTAACCAAATAAAAAATACTAAAAAAGGATTATCATTTAACGATAAAGGTAAACTAAATATGAGAATGGGAATAAATGATTTTTCTGCAAACGATTTTATATCTAGCATGGATGAAAATAATCTTTCAAAAGTTTTTAAAATATTTGGTGATGAAAGATATTCAAAAAAAATTGCTAGAGAAATTGTCAAAATAAGAAAATCTAAAACTATTAAAACAGAGGATTTGGTACAAATTATAGATAGTGTAAAAAAATACCAAAAAACAAAAATTCATAATTCAACCAAAATTTTTCAAGCATTAAGAATCTTAGTGAATAAAGAAATTAGCGAATTAATAAATGCTTTAATAAATTCGTTTCACCTAATTCCTATTGGTGGTGTAATTGCTGTAGTTACTTTTCATTCAATAGAGGATAAAATTGTTAAATTTTTCTTTAAACACTATTCGGAGGAAAGAAATTCTTCTAGATATATGCCAAACGAAGAGATATCAGAAAAATGTTTTAAAATAATTAATAAAAAACCAATTTTACCTGGCTTTAAAGAGGTAAATCAAAATCCACCATCAAGATCTGCTAAACTTAGGTATGCAATAAAAATAAACCAAAAATGTAATTTTAATGACCTTAGGGAAAAATTTAAATATCTGACAGATGTTGAGGAGTTAAGATAATTTAATGAAAAAAATATTTTTTTTTACCCCAATAATAATTCTCATTTTTGCTACAACATTAACAAAAAACTCAACAAAAAAACTTGATAAACAAATTTTTGAAATTAACGAAAATATAAGAATTTTGGAGGATCGTTATGAGCTAACTTTACTTGATTATAATATTCTCACCTCACCAAAAAAATTAATCGAGTATCAGCAATTTTATTTTGAGGAAAAATTCATACAAAAAAAAATAGAAAATTTGAACACAATTACAATTGTAAATGATAAATTAAAAATAGAGAAGATGGTTAATATTGATGAGTGAATTAAACCAGAATTCTCAAAATTCAGATAAATTTGATGAGAGCTTTTCTTTTAAAGAAAATAAGTCATATTTGAAAATATCCTTTGAGAGAGTCGCATTTATTTTTTTCGTATTTTTTATTTTGGCAGTTATTTTTTCTTCAAAAGTAATATTACTTAGTATTAAAAAAATTCCAGAAATTCAAAAAGTGACTAAAAAAGAGAATTTTAGATCTAGTATCTTGGATAAAGATGGAAATATTTTGGCTAAAAGTGTTCCGATTATTAATTTGGGTATAAATCCCAATTTAGTGATTAATAAAGAAAAATTATTAATTTCTCTAAAATTAATATTTCCAAACAAAAATTTTCAAAAAGAAATGTACGGAAAAAAATTCTTTTATGTTAAAAAAAAAATAAGTCCAAAAAAACTTGAAAAAGTTCTACTTTTGGGAGATAAATCATTTATTCAAGAAGATAGCATAGCAAGAGTTTATCCTAATGGAAATTTGTTCAGCCACGTAATTGGACAAATTGATAATGATAACAATGGAATATCTGGAATTGAAAAAACTTTTGATTATGAACTAACAACTTCTAAAGAGCCTTTAGCATTAACACTTGATAAAGATCTTCAATACTTAATTAAAGAGGAGTTGTCTAAATCTAGTGAAATATTTAAAAATGTTGGAAGTGCTGCAATTTTAATGGATATAAATAACGGTAACATTTTATCAATGGTTTCTCTTCCTGATTTTGATCTTAACAAAAGAGAAAAGATTACTGATAAAAAATATATTAATAGAGCAACAAAAGGTGTTTATGAATTTGGATCTGTTTTTAAAACTTTCACATTAGCAGCGGGCTTACAATACAACGTTGTAGAACCAGATACAGAATTTAAAGACCTTAAAAAAAGGATTACATGTGCAGGAAATTCAATATCTGAATATGATGATAAAATACCATCAGATTTAACCGCAGAAGAGATTTTAATTAGATCAGGAAATATTGGTTCTGTAAGAATAGCTGAGAAAGTTGGTATAGAAAATTATAATGAGTTTTTACAAAATATTGGAATTATATCTAATTTAGAATTTGATATTCAAGAGGTTGGTTCTACCCAACTAGGTAGATGGGGTAAATGTAAACTTGCGACAGTTGCATTTGGGCATGGAATTGCTACAACTTTATTACAACTTTCTAAAGCTTATTCTATTATAAGTAATGGAGGATATGATGTAACTCCAACATTATTTAAGAAAGACAGATTAAAAAGAGAAAGAATACTCAATGACAATTTATCAGAAACTATTAACCCTATTCTCAGAAAAATTGTATCAACAAAAGAAGGAACAGCAGGTTTTGCAAATGTAAAAGGTTACGAAATAGGAGGAAAAACTGGTACTGCGGATCAACCTTCTGAGGGTGGTTATTCAAAAAAAAAAATAAATACTTTTGCCTCCGTTTTTCCGACATCAAATCCTAAATTTGTATTAGCTGTAATGTTAGATGAACCAAAAGCAAATAGAGAATTTGTCTATCATTATAGAGATGACAGATATCCATACAAAGGTAATTGGAGGAATACAGCGGGTTGGACTACTGTATGGGTAGCAGGTCAGATAATTGATAAAATTGGACCAATTTTAGCCACAAAATATTAAGAGCGTAAAACATGTTGTTGAAAGACTACTTTCCAAATTTAAATAAAAAATATCAAAAAGTAAGTTTTAAAGGGATAGCGTTTAATTCTAGGAAAATTAAAAAGGGATATATTTTTTTTGCATTTAAAGGGAATAATACAGATGGAAATTTTTTTATAAAAGATGCAATTAAAAATGGATCAAAAATAATAATTTCTGACAAATTAAAAGAAAATGGATGGAAAAATAATATTTTATTTTTGAATTTTAAAGACCCTAGAAAACTACTAGCTCATTTTAGTTCAAGAATTTTTTATAAAAAACCAACTAACATGATAGCAGTTACCGGAACAAATGGAAAATCTTCAGTAGCAAATTTTTTTTTCCAAATTGCAAGTTTAAATAAAGTAAAGGCAGCTTCAATTGGAACATTAGGAATTAATGGCTTGAAAATAAAAAAAAATTTTTCAAATACTACTTTTGATCCAATTGAAATAAATAATATTTTACAAAAATTAAAAAAAAAAAAAATTGATAATGTTATTTTGGAAGCGTCAAGCCATGGATTAAATCAGAATAGATTGTATGGATTAAAATTTGATGTTGGTATATTTACAAATTTATCAAGAGATCATTTAGATTACCACAAAACATTTCAAAATTACTTGAACTCAAAGTTAATATTATTCAGGAAATTGATGAAAAAAAATTCATATGCTATTTACGATGATAAGTTAAAAATTGCCTCAAATTTAAATAGAATTACAAAATCAAATAAAATCAAAAAATTAACAATAGGAAGCTCTGCATCAAGTTTTGTTATCTTAAATCATCAATTTTTAAAAGATGAACAGAAAGTAATATTTAAATTTAATAATAAGAAATATTCCTTTTCAACAAAATTAATTGGAAGAGTACAAATTAAAAATTTACTAATGGCTATTATGGCGGCAATAAATAGTAAAATATCTTTAGAAAAAATTTTAAAAATCACTAAAAAAATTAAACCAGTAAACGGCAGATTAGAAAAAATTGGAAGACTTAACAATAATGGAATTGTCATTCTTGATTATGCACATACACCTGATGCTTTAGAAACCTGCATAAAAGATATTAAGGAACAATTTAAATTAAGAAAAATTAATTTAGTATTCGGATGTGGAGGTGATAGAGACAAACCCAAAAGAAAAATAATGGGTAGAATTGCCAATAAATATTGTAACAAGATATATTTAACAGATGACAATCCAAGAAATGAAGATCCAAAAATAATAAGAAGAGATGTAAAATCTAATATTTTAAAAAATAAATTATTAGAGATCCCCTCAAGAGAAAAAGCAATAAAATCGTCGATTATGGATATTAAGTCAAACGAGGTAGTTATTATTGCCGGAAAAGGGCATGAGATCTACCAAGAATATGCTTTTAAAAAGTACTTTTCAGATAAGAGTTTTATCCAAAAATATATTAAAGAGAGAAATAAAACCTTAAATAAGAATTGGAAGTCTAATATTATTTCAGAAGTCACAAAAAAAAAAATTGGAAAAAATATTAGGATTAATGAAGCTTCAATTGATTCAAGAAAAACAAAAAAAAATAATATTTTCTTTGGCATAAAAGGAAAAAATTTTGATGGTAATAAATTTGTTGATAAAGCTTTACGTAACGGGGCATCAATATCAATCATTGAAGGTAAATTAAAGAATAAAAACAAAAATAAAATATATGTTAAAAATTCTTTAAAAATATTTTCTGAAAGTGCTAAATTAGTAAGAATATCATCCAGTATTTCTTCTGTAGCAATCACAGGTTCTGCGGGCAAAACTTCTTTAAAAGAGATGCTGGGTCAAATGATAAGTAAATTAAGTCAAACATCTTATTCAAAAAAATCTTTTAATAATAAATATGGGGTCCCAATTTCTTTATTTAATATAAATGAGGGAGATAAAATAGGTATCTTCGAAGTAGGGATGAATAAAAAAGGGGAAATTGATCTTCTAACTAAAAACATATTACCTAACATTGGAGTGATTACAAATATAT
>CACLYY010000014.1 GCA_902611265.1 uncultured Pelagibacteraceae bacterium | reverse complement strand
AGATTTATATTTAGTTTTATATTTTTTTGCCAATTGAAATAATTTTTGGTGTCCAGAATGTAAACCATCAAAGTTTCCAATCAAGATAATAGAATTTTTAAATTTTTGTGAAATATTAAAATTATTAAAAATTTTTGACTGTTTCACCATTTTAATTCGCTCTGAAAATAATTAATTTTTGCATCATAATTTTTTAGTACATTTTCAATAGAAAAATTTGAAATTTCTTGTCTATGTATACCACCTGTGATGAGTAGTGAATCAAAATTTTGAGTCATGGCTCCTTTTATATCCGTATTTAAATTATCACCAATACATAATATTTTTTTATCTTTAACTGTGGCAGCAAGTTCATAAACTGGTGGATAAGGTTTGCCAAAATATATTACTTCTCCATCAATTTCCTCAAATGATTTAGCTATAGATCCAGCGCAGTATTCTCTTTTATTTCCTCTATCAACTATTAAATCTGGATTAGTGCATATCATTTTTTTTGATATTTGTGTTGATAGAAAATTTTTATAATACTCCAAATCATTCTCATGTTCCTCGAAAAGTCCTGAGCACAATATATATTCTGAGTCATCTATATTGTTGACTTTATTGTTCTCAAATTTTTTGAATAAATCAAAATCTCTTGGTGGCCCTAAATGAAAAAATTTTTTGTTTTTAAATTTTTCTAAAATATATCTAAGAGACGCTTCTCCGGATGTAAAAACAGTTTCATAAAACTTATTTAATCCCATTCCTTTAAGAGTATTAATTACAGTTAAATTTGGTCTTGGAGCATTTGTAAGTAAAATAAATTTTTTATTATTTTTTGATAGTTCTTCTAAAACTTTTACTGCATTCTCGTGAAGCTTTATTCCATTATGAATTACTCCCCAAATATCGATGAAAAATAAATCATACTGACTTACGATTGATTTTAAGCCTATTTGCTCTAAATTTTTACTCATATTTCAGATATAGCTTAAAAAACTAATAAATTCTTGGATTTTCTACTTTATATATTTAAGACCAGATCTTGAAAAAATAGTCACATGCATCTATATGAACTCTAATTTAAAGGAGTATTTATGAAGTTTAAACCGTTGCACGATAGAGTGTTAATTGAAGTTTTAGACAGTAGTGAAAAAACTGCTGGAGGAATTATAATCCCAGACTCTGCACAAGAGAAACCACAAGAAGGCAAAGTTGTTGCCGTAGGTGGTGGTTCAAAAACTGAAGATGGAAAAATTATACCAATGGATGTTAAGGTTGGTGATAAAGTTCTTTTTGGCAAGTGGTCAGGAACAGAAGTTAAAATAGATGGCAAAGAGTACAGCATAATGAAAGAGTCTGACATTATGGGAATTTCTACATCTAAATAAAATTAATATAGAAGGAGAAATTATAATGGCAAAAATAGTTAAATTCGATTCAGATGCTAGAACATCAATGTTAAAAGGTGTTGATATACTAGCTAACACAGTCAAGGTTACTCTTGGTCCCAAAGGAAGAAATGTGGTCATCGATAAAGCATATGGTGCGCCTAGAACAACTAAAGATGGTGTATCAGTTGCAAAAGAAATTGATTTAGATGACAAATTTGAAAATATGGGAGCTCAAATGGTTAAGGAAGTTGCTAGCAAAACAAATGATGAAGCTGGTGATGGAACAACTACAGCAACTATCTTGGCTCAAGCTATTGTAAAGGAAGGCTGCAAATACGTTACAGCTGGAATGAACCCAATGGATGTGAAAAGAGGAATTGACGCTGCTGTAGAGCACGTGAAAGAAAAATTAATCTCCTCAGCAAAAAAAGTTAAAGATAGTGATGAGATTGCTCAAGTTGGAACAATTTCTTCAAATGGAGATAAAGAAATTGGAAGCATGATTGCTAAAGCAATGCAAAAAGTTGGTAACGAAGGAGTTATTACAGTTGAAGAAGCGAAAAGTATTGAGACAGAACTTGATGTTGTTGAAGGTATGCAATTTGATAGAGGATATTTATCACCATACTTTGTAACGAATGCTGAAAAAATGACAACAGAGCTTGAAAATCCGTTAATTCTTTTACACGAAAAAAAATTAACAAACCTTCAACCGATGGTTCCACTTTTAGAAGCAGTTGTTCAAGCTGGAAGACCTCTTATGATTATATCTGAAGATGTGGAGGGAGAAGCTCTTGCAACTTTAGTTGTAAACAAATTGAGAGGTGGTTTAAAAGTTGTTGCAGTGAAAGCTCCTGGATTTGGTGATAGAAGAAAAGCAATGTTAGAGGATATTGCAATTTTAACCGGTGGTCAGGTTATATCTGAAGATCTAGGTATCAAACTTGAAAATGTAAAAATTACAGACCTTGGATCAGCTAAAAGAGTAAAAGTTGATAAAGAAAACAGTACTATCGTTAGCGGAACTGGAAAGAAATCTGATATTGAGGCAAGATGTGCTCAAATCAAGCAGCAGGTTGAAGAAACTACTTCTGATTATGATAGAGAAAAACTACAAGAGCGTTTAGCTAAGTTAGCTGGGGGAGTTGCGGTAATTAAAATTGGCGGTGCAACTGAGGTAGAAGTAAAAGAAAAAAAAGATAGAGTTGAAGATGCACTAAATGCTACAAGAGCTGCGGTGGAAGAAGGAATTGTAGTTGGTGGCGGATGTGCCCTTTTATACGCTTCTCAAGACTTAGATAAGGTAAAAGCTAAAGGTGCAGACCAAAAAGCTGGGATAGATATTGTAAAGAGTGCACTTCAAGCTCCAATCAGACAAATATCAACAAATGCAGGTGTAGATGGATCTGTTGTTGTAGGAAAACTTTTAGAGGCAAATAAAGTGTCACAAGGTTATGACGCTCAAACAGAGCAATATGTTGATATGTTTAAAGAAGGAATTATTGATCCTGTAAAAGTTGTAAGAACAGCTTTACAAGATGCAGCTTCAATTTCAGGATTGTTGGTTACAACTGAAGCTATGGTAGCTGATAAACCTGAAGAAAAAGATTCTGCTGCAGGAGGTATGCCTCCAGGAGGAATGGGCGGCATGGGAGGAATGGGTGGAATGGGAATGTAAAACCATTCCAAACTATCTAGTTACCTAGAAAAATTTAAACCCTCGGAATAAAAGTTTCGGGGGTTTTTTTTCGTTTAAATTCTTAAAAAATTATGAAATATTATTTTAACGGATAGTTTTGCATTTAAAATAGGCAGTATTACTTGTGGTTTTTTTGAGAGTATTGGCGCCTATAGTGTGTGTGGATATGACTTCAGCGATAAACGAAACGTGGGTTATATAGCAATTTTAGTTATAGTTTTTTTATGTAGTGGAATAATATCATCTTTAAAAAAAAAATAATTTACAATTAAAGAATACTCCCTTTTAAATCTTTGCCTAATTTTTTCTCATTTAATATTTTTTAATTTTCTTCAAAGAATATTTTTTTTCGGTTCTTTTTTAATTGGAATTTTGTAATTTTCTATTTTTTTAAATGGATCATTTTTATTAATATCTACTATTTTACATTTTATTTTGATTAAACTATCACTTATTATTAAACCTAATGTTTTTCTGTTGATCTTTTCATAATTAGACATACCATTTTCTTCAATCCATTCATAACTAATATAGTTTTCATCTACATCATATTTGTGTGTACCACTCTTTTTCTTCACAATTTCGTCATTGGGATTCGACCGATCAATATATAGAGATGAACGTGTTACAAAATTACTATCTATAAAATTAATGGCATGAAAATGATATTGTTTCATTTGATTTTCTTTATATTCACCATAGCAGTCTAATGTAACCCCAGTTAAATCTTTTGAATTTACAGAAGTACATAAAAATATAAAAAAAATAGTTTTTATATAAATTTTAATATTTTTAACCATAAATAATATATGAAACTATCACTAGAATAAGAATTATTAAAACCCATAAAAACAAGTTTTTTAAAAAGATTTTTTTGTTTTTATT
Organism: uncultured Pelagibacteraceae bacterium; assembly: GCA_902611265.1. GTDB lineage: Bacteria > Pseudomonadota > Alphaproteobacteria > Pelagibacterales > Pelagibacteraceae > Pelagibacter. The sequence continues at coordinate 9,969 of CACLYY010000014.1, read as the reverse complement.
CATATAGATAAAACCTGGTAACACTAATGCTAGAACTAGTAATAAATAAACTATTGATAAAATATCATCACTCATTTTAAAACAGACTTTTTATATTTTTTCTTTATGATCTAATTTATCCCCACATTCAATGAAGTTTTTAGAATCAAAAAACGGCGCTGAAGGCAACCCTAGTTTATTATTAACAACAAAGAGTAATTAATTTCTTAAGCAGGATTTGGACATTCTATTACTCTGCCCATAGAATCTCTCTCTCCACATTTTTTAGGTTGTTTCTTATAACCCAATGGTAAATATATTAAACTATGATAGTCGTAATTTCTTTCAACAGAATGAGCAGTAATAATTCTGTTATTATCAAAATCAATCACTACTTGTTGTCCGTAAGCACCATCCATCATTAAAATAGGTCTGTCTTCTAATCCGATTGGGTCAAAGTGAAACTGACCACCGTAAGTTTTTGCTGATCTATGATTGCCTTTAGACATACTATACTCACCATGTTGTTTATCAACTCTATTTTCATACATTGTTTTTAAATACTTACCAACGCAAGTATCATTGTTCCAATGATTCATCATCATGTTAGCAATTCTTAAATAATCATATCTGTCAGCATAGAAAGAATATCTTCCGTATTCACCAGATTTTCTGTTACTAGTTTTATTAGCATATAAAGTTTTATGAAAATAAACTCTTTTAGCAACTTTAGCGTCTTCTACAAATATCTTATGTAATAACTTGTTCCAGTTATCACCAGTTTTGTAAATAACATAGTTCATTATAACATTGGTTGTCATGGCACTATAATTATAATAAGTACCAGGTTCTAAACCATCAACACCTTTAAAGTATTTCTTCATAACTTTTTTGATAGGTATAGTATTAACATTAGGACCTTTTCCTTTGATAGGGTTGTCCCATGCGTAAATTCTTTGTCCTACTATTTTATCATCACCTGCCTGCATATTAAGCAAGTTAATTAATTTTTGATTTTCATATAAAGTACCTGCAACTGTTGGGTAATCTATTCTGTCATAAACGGTATGATTAATATAACCACCACACATTGCATAACCTGTAACTAAAGATACCAAAGACTTACCTATGGAATGCGAAGGATATGGTCCCCGATATTTACTTTTTCTATTTTCATCAACTAAAATTTTATTGTTTTCAAATAAGATGTAAGAAACTAAACCAGTATCTTTACGTGATATTTGTTTTTTAACTTTTGCAGATAATTTATTAGTTTGTAAATCAAACTCAAAATCATAGGTTTCATTTTTCTTATCGCCTATTTTGTATTTGTGGTGACAATTATAACAATATTTCTCACCAGCGAATGTTACGCCGATCATTATAAAGAAAGAAAGGATAAAATAAATAATTCTAGTCATCCAAATGTTGTATTTGGAAATTTAACTCAACTCTTAAATGAAGTCACCTTTCTGTTTGCTTTCTGTTTTGCCTAAAAATGCAATGAACTTTTCAATGAACTTTTTAAAAAGATTAGTATTTATGCGACTAGTATGCGAATGTAATTCATTTTCAATCTGATTTTTTAAAAAATTTAAAACCCCCGAAACTAAGTTTTCGGGGGTTTTTTTTTACCTTTTTCAAGGTGGACGAAAACTTAATTTAACAAATTTATGTAGTCTTTTTCTAACGAACCACATGGATTAATTTTATAAATTTTTCAGGTTGTATTCAATGAAACTCTAATTTTTTTCTATCTTAAAGTGAAATTTAATTAATTTTTTTTTGTTTTCAATCTGAGGTTTAGATGTATAAGAACACCGAACTATGAATCAAAATATAAGAAATATTACTATAATCGCTCATGTTGACCACGGAAAAACAACGTTGATTGATAATTTGATGAAGCAAAGTGGCTCTTTTAGAGAAAATGAAGTCGTAGATGAGAGGGTAATGGACTCTGGTGAACTAGAAAAGGAAAGAGGAATTACAATTTTAGCTAAACCTACTTCTATAAATTGGAAAGATACTAGAATAAATATTATCGATACACCTGGCCACAGAGATTTTGCAGCAGAAGTTGAAAGAGTTTTAAGTTTAGCAGATGGAGCATTATTGCTTGTGGACTCTGCAGAGGGGGTTATGCCGCAAACAAAATTTGTATTAAGTAAAGCCTTAAGGCAGGGTTTGAAACCAATAGTTGTTATTAATAAATTGGACAAGACAGATCAAAGAGCTGATGAAGTTTTAAATGAGACTTTTGATTTATTTGTAAGTTTAGATGCAAATGAAGAACAATTGGATTTCCCAGTTTTATATGCAAGTGGAAGATCGGGTTGGGCTAGTAAAGATATTGATGGACCTCGAGAAAATCTTAATCCACTATTAGATTTAGTGCTTGAACATGTTAAACCTTCCGAATTTGATAGATCTAAACCTTTTGCAATGCTTTCAACATTGCTTTATGCAGACAATTTTTTAGGAAGAAGTCTCGTAGGAAGAATTTCTCAGGGAACTGCCAAAGCAAATCAACAGATTAAAGCGATTAATTTAGAGGGTAAAAAAGTAGACGAAGGAAGACTTACAAAAATCTTTAGATATGAGGGGACAAAAAAAGTGCCAATCGAAATTGGTGAAGCGGGCGATATTGTAGTAATAGCTGGACTAGAAAAAGCTAACGTTGCAGATACTATTTGTGACTTGGAAGTTAATGAGCCAATAACAGCTACCCCAATTGATCCACCAACAATGTCTATAAAAATTACAGTAAATAGCTCTCCACTTGCAGGAACTGAGGGTAAAAAGTTGACCAGCACGCAAATCCGAGATCGATTGATTTTAGAAGCTCAGAATAATGTTGGGATTACTTTTTCAGAAAATTCAAATAAAGATGCATTTGAAATAAGCGGAAGAGGGGAATTGATGCTTGAGATTTTGTTAACACAAATGAGACGAGAAGGATTTGAAATGACAGTAAGCCCACCGAAAGTTTTATTTAAAACTGACAATAATTCCAAAAAATTGGAGCCAATTGAGGAAATCACTATGGATATTGATGAAGAATATTCATCTAAAATCATAGATTCTATGAATAAGAGAAAAGGTAAATTAATTGAACTTAAAGATACCGGAAAAGATAAAAAAAGATTGATTTTTCATGCTCCAACCAGAGGATTGATGGGTTATACAAGCAGATTTTTAACATTAACCAAAGGCACAGGTGTTATTAATAGAATTTTTCATTCTTATGGAGAATTTGAAGGCGATATGGAAGGAAGAAGAAATGGAGCTTTGATCTCTATGGATCAAGGAAAGGCGGTAGCTTTTTCAATTTTTAACTTACAAGCCAGAGGAGAGATGTTTGTTACACATAATGATCCTGTTTATACTGGAATGATTGTGGGCTTAGCACCAAAACCAGGTGATATGATTATAAATGTTATGAAAGGTAAAAAACTTACAAATATGAGAACACAAGGAACAGATGAAAATATAGTTCTCACTCCTGTTCGACAAATGTCTATAGCTGAACAATTAAGTATGCTTAATACAGATGAGGCTTTAGAAATTACACCAAAATCATGTAGACTAAGAAAAGCAATTCTTGATCCTCACGAAAGAAAAAGAAGCGAAAAAAATAATCTAATTACTTAATTCATCATCTTATCAATTAAATATAAACTTAAAGCTATACAAGGACCTATACCGAAAGCAAACATCAAAGTCCCTATACCGAGAGTCCCACCTAAATACCAACCCACTGATGCAACCGAAATTTCTATAAAAGCTCTAACAGCTGCAATTGGTAGATTAGTTTTTTTTTGTAATCCGGTCATTAAACCATCTCTTGGTCCCGGTCCTAAATTTGCAATTAAATAAACTCCACTCCCTACTCCAACTATCATTACACCTAGAGCTGCCATTAATAATTTCATTATATAAGTTTCAGGAGTTTGAATTAATGCAATTGTAATATCTAACATTGCTGCAATAATTACGATATTAAATATAGTTCCAAGACCTGGCTTTTGTTTTAAAAAGTACCATAGAGACAAAACAACGACACTTACAATGAAAGTAACAACACCAATAGATAATCCTGATTTAATTGAAATTCCCTGTGCCATTACAGTCCATGGAGAGTTTCCAAGAAATGAAATAACAACCAATGCTTCGCCAAAACCAAACAATATAAGACCAAAACAAAGAAAAAATAATGTTGATAATTTCGGCTTTAGATTAAAGGTTTCATCAGAACTCCATGAGACTCTTGGGATTTTTTTGATAGCAAGGAACATATAATTTACTATTATTTATACTTTCTTGAACTAAAATCTATGAAAATGAAACGTTTTATATTCATAATAATAATTTTTATTTATTCCTCAAAGGCTATTGCACACGGTAGTCATTATGAAGGTTTAAAAAAAATTGAAATGGATGTTCTAAGAAATAATGAAGTTATTGGAAGTACTAGCTACTTTTTTGAATTTGATGAGGATTTATTTGTAGTTAAAAACTATACCAATTTTAAAGTAGAATTGTTAGGTATTAAAGTTTTTTCAATATTAAGTGAATCTATAGAAAAATATAAAGATAATAAACTTATTTTTTTTAAATCAAATACATTCCAAAATGATAAAGAAAAATACGTAAATTTAAAATATCATAAGGAAAAAAATAAATTCATTATTGATGGTTCATCATTTAAGGGGGAAGCTGATATAGATTGTACTATCGGGAATTGGTGGAACCATAAAATTTTTAAAGCTAGCAAACAAATTAGTCCTCTATCAGGTAGTATAAAGAGGCAAACTGTAAATTTAATTGGAACTGAAAATATTATTATAAATACTGAAGAATATTTAAGTAAACATTTCAAAATTAAATCAAATGATGAAAGCCTTGATGAAGACAAGCAATTTGAATTTGATGTATGGTACAATCCAAAAAATAATTTAATTTTAAAAGTAACTTATAATAAAATGGGAAGCTGGGAATATAGATTAAGGAGTTTTGAGTAATGGCTATATGGGGGAGCTTAATTGGTGGAATGATAGGTTTTTCACTTGGAGGACCATTTGGAATGCTGTTGGGATCCTTAATCGGTGGAAAAATGTCAAGATCAAGATCTGGAGTAGGATTTAGATCATTTGCACAGCCACAACAAATTTTTGCACTTTCGTTGATTGTTTTGTCAGCAAAATTGAGTAAAGCAGATGGACAGGTTAGTCGTGAAGAACTAATTGCAGTTAAAGATAAATTAAAAATACCTGATAGTGAATTAGATCAAGTTGGGAAAATTTTTAATAAGGCTAAAGAAGAAAGTACAGGTTACGAACCATACGCAAGACAAATTGCAGAGGTATATAAAGCCAACCTAAATGTCCTAGAGGAAGTTATTAACACTTTATTTTATATTGCAGAGTCAGATGGTCATGTAAGTGATAAAGAATTAGAAATGATTCAAGATATTGCGAGAATATTTGGATTAAATGATGTTCAAATAAACGGAATAAAGGAAAGTAGAAAATCATCAGATAAGCTTAATCCTTATATTGTTTTAGAGAGCAAACCTGACGACTCATTAGATACAATTAGAAAACGTTATCTTAAGCTTAGTAAAGAACATCATCCAGATTTATTAATGAGTAAAGGCGTACCCCAAGAAGTTTTAGATGAAAGTAAAGCTAAAATGAGAGCAGTTAATTCTGCTTGGAGCCAAGTACAAAAATTAAAGAATTAATCCTAATAAACTTGCCATAAAATACATAGAGAAAATAAAAGCGAGAACTACTATAAAATACATAATAGTCACAATCTTATCCCTTTTTCGTCTTTGTCTAACAAAGGGTTTATCATCTAGATCACAAATATCTCTAATTCCAACAACTTGGTAATCGCAAGTATATCTCCAAATGGAATTTGGCATTCTTGGATCAGTTTGATTATAATATTGGATCCACTGAACTGTATATTTAAATAAAATGTAGCTTACTATTAAAAGAAGACCACTAGTAAACATTATACTATCATCTAAAATTGTTCTGACTCGGTTGATCCTTCCATTGCTGTGGTTGAACTCTTACCTGAGCTAATAGTATTTGAAACAGCATCAAAATAAGATGTACCTACTTCTCTTTGATGTTTAACACTAGTATATCCATCTTTTTCCCTTGCAAATTCATGCTGTTGAATTTTAGAATATGCAGTCATTCCTTCTTTCTTATATTTTTCCGCTAACTCAAAAATCGCAATATTTTGTGTATGAAAACCAGCAAGTGTAATAAATTGAAATTTGTAACCCATTTCTCCAATTTTTCTTTGGAAAGATCCAATTTCCTCATCAGACAAATGTTTCTTCCAATTAAATGATGGTGAACAATTATAAGCGAGCATCTTACCAGGATATTTTTCATGAATAGCATCAGCAAATTTCTTTGCTTCCTCTAAATTTGGAGTTGCTGTTTCACACCATATTAAATCTGCGTATGGTGCATAAGCTAGACCTCTAGAGATTGCTTGCTCAATTCCATCTTTAACATAAAAGAAACCTTCTGGTGATCTTTCACCAGTTAAGAAAGGTTTATCGTTATCGTCAAAATCGTTAGTAATTAGTTTAGCAGCATTAGCATCAGTTCTAGCTAGGATAATGAGAGGGACATCTGCTATATCTGCTGCTAATCTTGCTGCTTTAAGGTTTCTAACCATAGTTCCAGTTGGAACTAATACTTTACCACCCATGTGCCCACACTTTTTTTCACTTGCCAATTGGTCTTCAAAGTGAACTCCAGCGGCACCCGCTCTAATAAATTTTTTTGTTAATTCAAATACATTTAATGGACCACCAAACCCTGCTTCTCCATCAGCTATGATTGGTAACATGTAATCAGTTCTTTTACTTTTATCCATGTCTCCGTCTATCATTTCCATGTGTTGAATTTGATCAGCTCTGATTAAAGAATTGTTCATAGTCTCAACTAACTTTGGTGCACTATCATATGGATATAATGATTGGTCAGGGTACATTTCACCAGCACTATTGGCATCAGCTGCCACCTGCCAACCACTTAAATAAATTGCTTTTAAACCAGCTTTTGCATGTTGAACTGCATGATTTCCAGAAAGTGACCCTAATGTGTTCACATAAGATTCTGTGTTTAGAAGTCTCCAAAGCTTTTGGGACTGCATTTTGCACATCGAATACTCAATTTTAATTGATCCTCTTAATCTCTCAACTTCCTCAGGTGTATAATCTCTTTTAATACCTGCAAATCTCTGTAAATCGTATGAAATGTTTTCAGCTGACACTTAAACCTCTCTCTTTGAATAAATGACTAGAAATTACTAATTTTTACTTTGAGCTATATTCTTCAGTAAATTCGTTCATTCCGCTTGATCCCCAATCGCAATGATCGTCTCTGATGTAGATGCCTTTAGACTTATGCTCAGAATGCTCTTCTTTATTAGTAATTTGGTAGTTATTTTCTATGTTGTTGATTTTATTTTTTTCCATGTAAACTTTATAATTTACAATATTTACAAAATCTACAAATAATTAAATTTACCTTGTAAAATTGAATAATTTTATGTAAATTTATATTTACAAAATTTACAAATAGTAAAATGAGTCAAATTGATACAAAAATCGGTCCAAAAATCAAAGCTTTTAGAAGACAGTTAGGCATACAAGCTAACAAACTAGCTGCGGAAATGTCTATCTCTCCAAGTTATTTAAATCTTATCGAAAGTGGAAAAAGAAAAATTGATGGTGATTTGCTTTTAAGAGTTTGCGATAAACTTAAAATTGAACTTTCAGATTTAACAAGTAAGACGGATATTAATCTAGAAAATAACATATCTGAGCTGTTAGGTGATGAACTTTTTGAAGATTTAGATATCTTGGGACCAGAAGTAAAAGATTTGGTCAATACTAATCCAAAAATTGCTAAAGCTTTAATTAAGCTCGGCGACAACTTTAAACAAAAAGATCATGAAATTTTTAATAAATTTGAAAATATTTCAGGAAAAATTATTGATGGAAGAAAAAATGCATTCCCTGGAGAAGTAATTTCTGACTTTTTACAAGAGAATAAAAACTTTTTTCCAAAATTAGAAGAATTTGCAAATAAAATATTTGATAAGGTTAAACAAAATAACAGAACAAGATATATAGCTCTTTGTGATTTTCTGAAAACTGAGTATGATATAACAGTAAAAGATGTAATTCCTAAAGAAGGAAAGCCATTTTCAAAAATATATAAAGTAAAAGAAAAAGAATTATTGTTGTCTGACTATCTTTCACTCGAAACAAAAAAACTTTTTGCTGCTGCACAAATTTCACAAGAAGGAGCATCAAAAGAAATTGACGAATATCTATCATCATTTAGTTTTCCAACAAATGAATCTAAAAAATTAACTAGGGTTGCTCTTTTAAATTATTGTGGAGCAGCAATATTAATGCCCTACTCTCTTTTTCATAAAGAGTGTAAAGAATTAAAATATGATCTTGAACTTTTACAAAATACATTTGCAACTTCGTTTGAACAAGTTGCACATAGAGTAACCTGTTTACAAGATCCTAAACTACCTGGGATACCTTTTCATTTTTTAAGAGTTGATGTTGCTGGAAACATATCAAAAAGATTCTCATTATCAGGTATTGAAATACCAAGGTATGGCGGCGCTTGTCCACGATGGAATGTTTATTCAGCTTTTTCAAGACCGGGGGTAATTCAAGCAGCAGTTAGTAAAATGACTAATGGAGAAAAATACGTTTGTATAGCAAAAACTGTTGAAAAAGGTGTTGGAAGATATGGACAAAAGAAAAGTATGTTATCTATAGGCCTAGGATGTGAGGCAAAATATGCTAAAGAATTTGTTTATACTGAAAATTTAGATTTAACTGATAAAAAATCTGAGTTGCCTATAGGAGTATCTTGCAGAACATGTGATAGACTTGATTGTTCACAAAGAGCTTTCCCACCTCTACATAAAAAATTTGATGTAGATATTAATTCCAGAGGAGTTTCTGTTTATGTTAATGATTAAAAGGTTAATTTTGCTTTATTTTTTGCCTTTTTTTTGAAATTAGTTGGGTTAGTGAGTCCACCATCAAATCAGAGGCTTTAAATATTTCATTAGGTTTGAACTCATAAGACATATTTTTTTCATCGTTAGTCTTATCTTCTATTATTATTCCTTTATCTGGGGAATTATCCTTAATATATATTAAAATTAACCATTCCTCGTCTGCTGACTCGTCCCATTTTATAAATATTTCTCCAGTTTCAAATCTTTTATCTATACATCTGAATATAGACATATGTCTCGTAATATATCTTTTGTTCAATTGAAAAACTAAACTGTTGGCACTCCTGTAAAAACTTTCTAAAGCAAACTCAATTTTTTGTCTTGCTAAGTTATATTCCCTTTCTTTTTGAAGCAGAACTGATCTATCGTCACCTTCCTCAGTTTTTACTCCAAGAGCTTCAACTCTTTCTCTAATTTTTTGATCTCTAATTAATCTATATTTATTTTTTAAATTTTCTATTCTCTGTTGCAATTCTCCATAATCTTCTCTTTTTTCTCGAAGAGACATTTTCTCTAATTTTTCGAGTTCTTTTACTTCTCTTATTCTAAATCTTTCGATCTGCTTTTGTATTCTAAGTTCCTGTAAAAATTTCTTTTGTCTTTCTGCCTGTTCTTTTCTTAATAGGGCTTGTTCTTTTCTTAAGAATAATTTCAAATCTTTAGCTCTTAATTTTTCGATTCTCTCTTCATCTTTTAATTCTTGTTGCTTAAGTTTAAATTGTTTTTCTTCTTGCAATATTTTTTGTTTTTTAATTTTTTCTTTTTCTTTATCTCTTTTCTCAATTTCTATTAATTTCAGTCTTCTTTTTTCATCCTTTCTCTGTATTTTGAATTCACTTATTTTCCCATCTATAGATTCAAAGAATTTTGAGATACCTCGATCAATAGCAAAAATAT
>CACLYY010000013.1 GCA_902611265.1 uncultured Pelagibacteraceae bacterium | reverse complement strand
GGGTAAAAAATCATAAATTAAATAATCTTACTGAAAAAAAAATTGAAAAAAAATTAGAGAGTTTTAGAAAAAAGAATAAAAATTACTTATATCCAAGCTTTGATACTATCGCTGGATCAGGACCAAATGGAGCAATAATTCATTATAGATCTAATAAACATTCAAATAGAAAAATAAAAAAAGATGATTTATTGCTTGTTGACTCTGGTGGACAATACAAGTGGGGGACAACTGATGTAACTAGAACAGTATGTTTTTCCAATGTTTCAAATAAAATTAAAGATATATTTACAAGAGTATTGAAAGGTCATATCGCTGTTGTCTTATCAGATATAAAAAGAGAGAAAAATGGACATAATATCGATAGAATTGCAAGAAAAAGTCTAAATTCTGTTGGTCTTGATTATCGACATGGAACCGGACATGGAGTCGGAGCATTTCTTAATGTTCACGAGGGTCCACAAGGAATATCAAAAAATAATTATGTAGATTTAAAAGAGGGCATGATTTTAAGTAATGAACCTGGATTTTATAAGAAAAACGATTTTGGCATAAGGATTGAAAATTTAGTTTTTATTAAGAATTATAAATCAAAACTATTTTTTGAGAATCTAACTTTAGCGCCCTTAGATATAGATTTGGTAAACTTTAAAATGCTTAATAAAAATGAAAAAGATTACTTATTTAAGTATCACTTGGATGTTTATAATAATATTGCTCCTTATTTGAGAAAAAATGAAAAAAAGTGGTTAGCTAGATTAATCAAGTAAATCTAGCCACTCTTTCTGAGATAAAATCTTTATTCCCAATTCCTTAGCTTGTTTAACTTTTCGATTTGTTGGTTTTTCACCAACAATTAAGTATTTTAATTTTTTATTAACTGAGCTTACAACAGATCCTGAATTTTTTTCTACCAACGATTTAGCTTCGGCTCTACTTATGCCTAATAATTTTCCAGTAAACATGAATGTATCGTTTAAAAACTTTCCATTTTTATTTAATTTAAGGTCGGAAATATTTAAGAGTGAGGATAATTTTTTAAAAACACTATAATTTAATTTGTTATTAAAAAATTTATTTAATGACTTTACCTGAGTATCGCCAATTCCATCAATATTCAAAAATTCACTAAATTTTTTTTTATTAACATAGCTCATAAAATTTTTAATAGACTTTGCATATTCTGCTATTAACTTGGCATTTTCTAAACCTATGTGTCTAATCCCAATACCATATAAAAATCTATCAAGAGAAACTTTTTTTGATTTCTCTATAGAATATTTTAAATTTGAAACTGAAAGATCTCCCCAACCCTCTAAATTTAGTATTTTTTTATAGTTTAAATTATATATATCCTGTGGAAATCTTATTAAATTAAGATCCCAGAAATTTTCAACAACCTTTTTTCCAAGTCCGTCAATATTCATAGCTTCTTTGGAAATAAAGTGTTTAATTTTTTCAATAGCAATTTTTTCGCAATCATAACCTTCATTAATACATCTTCTAACTGCGTCATGCTTTTTTGTAAATCTGTTAAGCTCTTTAATAGTTTCCGAGCCACAAGAGGGACATTTTTTCGGGAAAACAAATTTTTTTGCTTTTTTGTCTCTTTTATTTAAATCAACAAGTATCACATGTGGAATCACATCTCCTGCTCTCTCAATTTTAACAGTATCTCCAACTCTGATATCTTTTCTAATAATTTCATCTTCGTTATGTAAGGTCGCGTTAGATACAACTACTCCTCCAATATTGATTGGCTTTATTCTTGCCACAGGTGTTAATGCTCCAGTTCTTCCAACCTGAATGTTTATATCTGTTATTTGAGAGTATGCGCTATCTGCTGAAAATTTATGAGCTATGGCCCACCTCGGAGAGTTTGCGGTAAATCCTAATCTATTTTGAAGTTCAAGACTGTTGATTTTATAAACTAAACCGTCAACATCATATTCTAAATCAAACCTATCTTTCTCAAATTTTTTATGAAAAATTTCTAAATCATTAATTGTTTTGAACACTTTATTGTTGTCACTTACTTTAAATCCCCATTTTTTTAATGCACCTAAAAATTCTGATTGTTTCTTTATATTTTTATTTTTAAAAAAACCGAAGGTATATGCTACAAAATTAAGCGGAATTTTTTTGGTTTGCTCAGCATTTTTTTGTCTCAATGAACCTGATGCTGCATTTCTTGGATTAGCAAAGTTGCTTTTTAGGCTCTCGAAGTCACTTTTTTTTATAAAAACTTCGCCTCTAATATCTATATCTTTAGGGAAATCTTTATCTGTTATTTCGTGAGGTATATCTTTAATAGTTTTTAAATTTTCTGTAATTACCTCACCTGTGGCTCCATCGCCCCTAGAGGTACCAATTAATAATATGCCATCTTTATAAGTTAATGAGGCTGAAATACCATCTATTTTTGGTTCAACACTATATTCTAATTCTATCTTTTGATTTAAATAATTAAATATTTTTTTTTCAAAAATAATTAGATCATCTTTATTAAAAGCATTTGATAAAGAAAGCATTTTTACCCGATGATTAGATTTGACAAAATTTTTAGAAGGTGGATATCCCAAAGAACTTGAAGGAGAATACTGGCTTTTTAGAAAAGTATATTTTTTTTCTAAGTCAATTACTTCTCTTTTAATTTTGTCATATTCTTTATCTGAAATTGTAGGTGAGTTTTTATCAAAATAGTTTTTATTATGTTTATTTAATTCATTTAATTTATTCTTATAAAGTTTTTTTATTTCAGAGTCCTTCATTAATTACTATTTAAATAATTCTTTAAATTTTTTGAGTAAAGAATCCTCATTATCAATGCTTTTTTCCAAATCTACTTTTTTATAGTTTTTATTTAATATTTTATAAGACCTTTCATACCATTCACTTGACTGGTAATTGTAACCAAGCAAAGCTGTATATTTTTTTGCCTCATCTTCAAGCCCAATTTTATAATTTAATTCAACCAGTCTATACAAAGCTTCCTCTATAAAAATAGTAGTATCGTATTGATTTACAATTTTTTTGTATCTGTTCATTGCTGGTATCCACTTTTCTCTACTTAAATAATAATTTGCTAAATAAATCTCTTTTGATGCAAGTATTTCCTGAATTAATTCAAGTTTGAATTTAGCATCTTCAGCAAAATCAGTTTCTGGGTATTCTTTTAACAATAAATTAAAATAATTTTGAGCATTTACAATTTCCCCTAAGTCTTTTTTCTCATCAACTATTTGATTATAATGGCATATCGCCAATAAATAATAAGCATAATCAGTATTTGGGTGGTTTTTATATTTATTTAAAAACCTCTCTAATTCAAAAATTGCATCATTAAAATACAGATCAGAATAAAAAGCATATGCAGCCATTAAAGTTGATCTAGGTGCCCATATAGATTGAGGATATAAAAGCTCAACTTCATTAAATTTTTTAACTGCAAAGAAAATATCTCCTCTATTGAATTCTTTTAAACCTTCATTGTATACTTCTATCATTTGCATTTCTAAATTATCTTCTTTTATAATTGAGATTTTTTCTTCTTTTTCAGAACAGGAAAATGAGATTAATAATATTATAAAATAAAATAAAAAATTATGTAATTTCATTAATGAACCTTAGCAGAATATTTTTAAAATTCTAATTTTTAAGCAATAGATTTTAAATTATGACGGTTATTTATAAGTGAATGTGGTAAACTTTTTCCTTTTATCTCAATTAAAGAATAGTTTTTTGTATCACTAAATACTTTTCTTAATAACTTATTTGTTAAACTATGACCACCATGTTTACATTTAATTGATCCAATTAATCTATAGCCTGTTAAATATAAATCTCCCATACAATCAAGTATCTTATGATTGACAAACTCTTTTTTATTTCTCAATCCATTTTCATTTAATATTTTTTCGTTTTTTACAACAATAGCATTGTTTAAGGATCCACCTTTTCCCAGACCCATTTTTTTTAGTTTTTCAATATCTTCATATAGACAAAATGTTCTTGAATTAAATATATAATCTAAGTTATCTTCAAATACGTTAATTTTATTTCTTTGAGTTTTTATAATTTGATTTTCATAGTTAATCTCAAAGTCTATTTCTAATGTAGTGTTTGATTTATCAATTGATATAAATTTTTTACCCTCATCAATCTCCACATGATTGTTTATTTTTATTAATTTAATCGGTAGGTCGCTTTTTTTAATTCCTGCCATCTTTAAAATCTCTATAAATTCCTTTGCGGATCCATCAAGTATTGGTATTTCTTGCGAGTCTGTTTCAACAATTGCATTGTCAATACCTAGCCCCAAGAAAGCAGCCATTAAATGTTCAATTGTTGAAACTTTAGTTCCAAACTGATTTGATATAGTTGTACAAAGTGTAGCCTCACAAACGTTTTCAAAATTTGGAACAATTATATTATTTTCTTTTAAATCTACTCTTTTAAAAATAATTCCTGAATTAGGTTGTGATGGCAAAATTCTAATATTAACTGGTCTACCAGTATGAACTCCTATGCCTGACAATGACACTTTGTTTGCTATAGTGGACTGAGATAAAACTGACATAATTAAATTATAAGGAAAATGGAGAAAATTTAGTATTCAAGTAATATTACAAGAAAATACAATTATTTTGAAAAAAAATTAAAAAAACGCTCAAAAAATCCTTCTTTTTTTGTTTTTTTTTTGGAAAACACTAATTGACTCTCCTCACTTTTGTTATAATTCAACCCGGCATTACAAATAGTCAATTCATTTTCTTTTAAAAAAATTAATTCTTGAAATAATTTTCTAGACTCAAAATTTGTGTTATTCGATAGTAGTTTTGATCCACTCCCAATAAATATTAAACTTTGAATTTCTAAATTATTTGTATCTTTAAAATAATTGTTTTTATAAACTGCAAGTTCAATTATTTCATCTACTCTGGCTTGAATAATATTTTTTAATTTATCAATTGAAATATTTTTCTTTTGAATTTCGCTGAAAAGATTAATATTTCTACTTTGGTCTCTATTAAAAAAGTCATTTTTATCAATATCAAAATTTTTTTTTAAATTTTCTGAATAATCCATATCCAAATCTAATACATTTGAAATATCTTTGGTAATACTATTTCCACCTAGATTTATAGAATTGAAGAATACAAACTTGTGATCAATAAAGAACCATGCGGTTGTTCTTTCAAAACCAATATCTAAAAATACTAAATTATTTTTAAATTTAAATTTCTTATTGTAGAATGTTGCTTTCACATAGCTTGAACAAAATATATTTGAAATATTTAAACTATTTTTTTTAAATGTAGAAAAAATATTATTAATTATTGATTTACCCAGACATATAAATTTAAGTTCCAGTATTAATGATTTGCTTTTTACTTTATCTGTTATTTTTTTTAATTTTTTATTATCATCAATAATAAGACTATTAATTATCAAATGTATAATTTTGTATTCAAAATGATTTTCTTGAATTAAAAAATTTGCTTCCTCAATCAAGTTTTCAAATTGTTTTTTAATTGAAGTTGGTTGATCAAAAGATTTTTTAATTGATAATTCTATAAATTTAAATTTGGAAGAGTCGTATAAAACTTTTACGTTTTCTAAATGAGTTGATAAGTGCCTTTCAGCATCTCTAATTAATTCATTAATATAATAATTTAAATCTTTATTATTGAAAGAGCCATGCATTGTTATTTTTGAAGAGTAAATACTTTTTGATTGACTATCAAAAACACCTATCCTCAAATTATTAAAACCAAAATCAATTACAGCATCAAATTCACTCATTTTTATTCGTCAATATAATCTGATTATTTACTCGTAGATCAATAATTTTTGTATTTATTAAATTATTGCTAATAGACATTTCTTTGAAAATTTTAACCGATTGTTCAACATCTTTAGAAGGTAACATCAACATCAAGCCATCTGAAAATAACAAATCCCATCTTTTATTTTTAAAATAATAATATTTTTCGATTTTATTTACTTCTAAACCATGAATATTTAAAATTTTCTGTAAATTTAAAAACTCATCAATTTTAAAATCTCCAAATATTTCGGGAACTTTATTTACTTCTATAAGTTGATTTGAATTAATAAACTTTCCATTTTTACCTATGAAAAAATTTTCACCGTCAAGAAAAGTTTTTCCAAGAATTACTGTTTTAGATAAATTGATATTTATTGTAGAGGGTATAATTTTATTCACATATATATTTTCTAAAAATTTATATTTATTTAATGTTTCTAAAACTTGATCTTCACTTAATTCGAAAATATTGATATTTTTAAAATTTTTAAGATCAATTTCTATAGCTTTTTTTTCACTTATAGATAGCCCATTTATATTTATTATCTTTAAACTAAACTGATCATGATAATTTTTTAAAAGTTGAAAATTAAATAATGAACTTAAAAAAATGAAAAAAAGCAAGTATAGATATAATCTATATTTACTTATTGATTGAAGCATCTTTCATCATTTCTTCAATAAGTTTTTTAAAACTAATATTTTGGTAGTTTGCAATTTCTGGCACTAAAGAAAGTGAGGTCATGCCAGGTTGGGTATTTAGTTCCAACAAATAAAATTTGTTATTATAAAATCTAAAATCGGACCTAGATACACCTCTGCATTTTAATAGTTTATGTGCTTTCATAGCTATAGAGTTAACTTTTTTAAAATTTTTATGACTTATATTAACTGGAATAATATGTTCTGTTTTAGCACTTGCATTATACTTTGCTTTATAGTCGTAAAATTTTCTTTTTGGCTTTAACTCTATAATGCCAAGTTTTTTATTGCCTAAAATTGCCGCCTGAATTTCTCTTCCTGGAATATATTTTTCAATTAAAACTTCTTTAAATTTTTCTAATTTATATAAATTAGAAATAAAATTATTTTTATTAGTGATATATACTCCTACACTAGAGCCTTCATTGATTGGCTTTAAGACTACTGGAAATTTCAATCTTTGATCGACTTTTTTTGTTATATTTTTAAAATTGATATTATTTTTAAAAATAAATTTAATATATGGAGGTGTCAAAATTTTATTTTTAATGAATAATTTTTTAGATATTTCTTTATCAATTGCAATTGATGAAGAAAGTACACCTGAATGAGTATATTTTACTCTTTCAGACTCAAGTATAGACTGAATATAGCCATCCTCTCCATATCTGCCATGCAAAAGATTTAGAACCAAATCTGGTCTAAATTTCCTTAACTTTTTTACAAAATTTCCATCAGGTTCAGTTAATAAAATATTATATTTCCTATCTTTTTTTAATTCCTTAATAACACTTTTTGCTGTTATTAAACTAATCTCTCTTTCATTTGAGTATCCACCCGCTAAAGCTAATATTCTTTTCACTATTCAACTACTACAATTTCTAGTTCTAATTTTACACCAGTTTTTTTCTCAACTTTTTCTTTTACAAAATTAATTAATGACTTCATATCCTTAGATTTTGCATTTTTTTTGTTCACAAAAAAATTTGCATGTTTTTCAGAAATGAATGCATCCCCATAACTTTTTTCGATTGATACACTAGATCTTATCAATTCCCATACTTTTTTATTAGTTTGATTGATAGGATTTTTAAAAGTGCTTCCACTAGTCTTTATTTTGCTCGGTTGAGATATTTCCTTTTTTTTAATTAACTCATTCATATATTGCTCTATTTCTAAGCTATCTTTTTCCTTTCCTTTAAAAGTAGCGCTCAAAAAAATTAAATCTTTCGATAACTCAATTGATCTATAATTAAAATTGATTTTATTTGCTGGTATACTTTTTACAACTCCTTGAAAATCTACTAATTGAATTGAAACAAGAACATCTTTAAACTCCTTTTTAAAACAGCCAGAATTCATTCTTATACCACCACCAATAGACCCTGGTATACAAGACATAAATTCTAAACCTGAAATATTATTATCCTTGGCAAATTCTGAGACTTTTTTTTGAGAAATAGCAGTTCCAGCGATAATTGTAGTTTTATCTAACAAAGAAATCCTTGAAAAATTTTTTCCCAACTTAATTATAGTTCCTTGATAGGTTTCATCATCAAATAACACATTGGAACCATTTCCCAAAATAAATATTTTCCCACGTTGAGCATATAATTTGAGATATTCTATTAAACCTTTTAAAGAATTTGGTTTAAATAAAATTCTTGTTTTCCCACCAATATTGAACCAATTTAAATTTTTTATTGTTTGATCAAAAAATATATTTCCATCTATTGATAATACAGATTTTTTTAGATCTTCAATTTCCATTAAAAAATATTTTTTAAATTTTTCATCCAGCTAGATATTGATCCTGCTCCCATTCCTATATAAATTTTTTCACCAAATGTATTCTGTTTTACAAATTTTTTTAACTGAAATTCATCGCCAATTTGTATTAATCTAACTTTAGAGTTTTTGATTATTAGTTTCGCAAAAGAGTTATAGGTAAAATTCAATTTTATTTTTTCATTAGCAGTATAAATTGGGCACAACAAAACAATATCTGCCATATTAAAGCACTTTGAAAACTCATATTTTAAATTTTTAACTCGTGAAATTCTATGAGGTTGAAAAATACAAACAATTTCTTTATTTTTGTATACACTCTTTACTCCACTTAATACTGAGCTTATTTCAGTTGGGTGATGAGCATAATCATCATAAAAACTTACATTATAATAGTCAAATAGGTGAGTAAATCTTCTTTGAACACCTTTGAAACTAAAAAGACCCAATTTTATATATTTTTCAGGTAGACCAATTGTAAAAGCTAATGCTGCTGCTGCTGCTGCATTCCTTATATTGTGAATTCCAATCATTGGAAGCTCAATATTTTTAATAATTTTTTTTTTACTTGGTATATTTATTTTCATATCAAAACTGGAAAGTTTGAAGTTTTGTTTAATATTTATAATTTGAAAATTCGATGTTTTGTCCTCACCATAAGTATAAAAATTTTTGTTTTTTGATTTATTAAGAACATCTTTTAAATTTCTATCATCATTACAAATAAAACCTTTACCTATAGAGGGTATTTTTTCTACAAATTCTAAAAAACTTTTTTTAAGATTTGATATATTTTTATAATAATCTAAATGCTCATAATCTAAATTTGTTACAATAGAATATACAAAAGGTATTTTTAGAAAACTACCATCTGATTCATCAGACTCCGTCACACACCAATTACTTTTTCCTAATTTAGCAGAATTACCAAAAGAATTTAAAACTCCACCATTAATAATAGTTGGATCTAAATTGCTAATCGAAAAAATATTTGATACTAGAGATGTTGTTGTTGTTTTTCCATGCGAACCCGTAACAACAATATTTCTCATAAAGGAAACTATATGGCCCAACATGTCTCCTCTTGTATAAATTGGTAAATTTTTTTTTAATGCTTCTTGAATTTCTGGATTATTTTTTTTGATTGCAGATGAAATTACAAGTACAGTAGTTTTTTTTATATTTTCTTTTTTATGATTTAAAAATATTTTAATTTTTTTATCACTTAATCTTTCAATATTTTTGTTACTAGCAATATCACTTCCTTGAACTTTATAACCTAATCCATTCATAATTAAAGCTAAACCACTCATACCTATCCCTCCTATACCGACAAAGTGAATAAGTTCGTTTTTTCCTAAATCAATTTTCATTTATTATTTTATGTAGTCTAGTTTTATTTTTTTCCCAAGTATCTTCTTTAGTTAATTGAATTAAATTATTTTTTTTTGAAAAGTATTCGTTTTGATCTTCAAATATATCAGTCAGAAATTTTACAAAATTATTTTCATTGATATCTTTTTGCATAATTAACCAACAACATTGTTTTTTTTTATAATATTCTGCATTGTGATATTGATGATTATCTTTAGCATACGGAAATGGAATTGCCACAAAGGGAATATTTAAATAACTTAATTCTGAAATTGCTGATGCACCAGAACGAGTGATAGCTAAATCATATTTTACTGCTTTTATTAATAATTTGTCATCAAAATCGAATAATTCGTGGTCTATTTGGTTTTTTTTATATAAATTTTCAAGATTTTCTCTCGATTTTTGATCAGTAATCTGCTGTAAAACTTTAATATTTTGATTTTTAGAGAGCTTAATTATGATCCTTGAAATAAAATTATCGAAAAATTTTGCACCTTGGCTTCCTCCTATAATTAAAATCTTTTTTTTATCTTCGAGAGTTTTTTGAAAATTTTTTTTATATTCATAAATTTCTTTTCTAAGTAATGGCTTGATTAAGTATATTTTTTTGTGATGTTTTTCAGGAATTCTTTTTAAATTTTCATCATAACAAATAATTTTTTTTGCAAAACTTAATGTTAATTTATTTGCTCTGCCTAATATAGAGTTGGGTTCAAAAACGAAAATTTTGATTTTCATTAAATATGAGGCTAAAGAAAAAGGTATAGACATATATCCACCTGTACTAATTAAAATATTGAAATTATTCATTTTGAGATATCTATAAGATTTAATTATTGAAAAACAAAATTTAATTAAATTGTAGGGAATTAAAAATAAATTTGATAATATATTTGGCACATCAATGAGAGAATAATTATAACTGTTATTAATATACTTAGATCCTCTTATATCTGTCACAATATGTACTTCAAAATCTTCTTTTAGAGAGTCATATAAACTAAGTGAAGGAATAACATGACCACCCGATCCGCCTGTTGTAATAAGTATTTTTTTCATTAGCTTAATCTAATTTTCTTTTTGTTAAATTTAAAATTATACCCGATACAATTGCTGTGCTAACTATTGATGATCCACCATAACTCAAGAACGGAAGTGTCATACCAGTTGTTGGAAGTATTCTTATGTTTACACCCACATGTATAAATGTTTGTAGTAATATTAAAGAAATACAACCAATTAAGATTAATTTATATGTATCTTCATTTAATAAATTTATTTTTTGAATAACTTTATAGGAGAAAATGAGATATAAAAATAGAATACCAATTACGATAATCGCTCCAAACTCTTCTGATATAACAGAAACAATATAATCTGTATGGGCTTCAGGAACTCTTGAATTCAGAGTACCTTCCCCAATACCTTTACCAAAAAAACCTCCGTTAATAATTGCATCACTCGCTTTATCTGCTTGATAATTATTACCTGAATTTGAATCTAGAAAAGCTAAAAGTCTAATTTTTATATATTCGAATTTAGGAACAAAAATAACCAAATAAGAAACAATAATGCCCACTGATAGAAAAAATAAAGAAAATATAAAAATATTAATGCCAGATACAAAAATTAGAGCTAGCCACACCATTGTTATCAAAAGTGTTTGTCCAATGTCAGGTTGATAAACTAGCAACAGTAAAATAGGAAGAATTAATAGAGTACTTAAAAAATATTTAAAATATAGCCTTCTACTTTGAATAGTTAGCATTAAAGATAATGTCACTATAAAAAATGGCTTTATAATTTCAACAGGTTGAAACCTTGGTAAAAAAAACAAATCTAACCATCTTTTTGATCCTTTTACCTCAATACCAATAAAAGGAACTAATAATAAACTTAAAAACGCAACCAAAAATAAAATAAACGAAAATTTTGTTAAGATTTTTTGACTCAAGAATGAGAGAACTATCAAAATTAAAATAGCCAGAGTTATAAAAACAGAATGTTTAAAAAAAAAATAATATGATTTTGTATCTAATTTATCTGAAGCTATTAGAGAAGTAGAGACTAATGAAAAAAAAAGACCTAATAAAAATAATCCTAAAATTAAAAATAATAGAAATTTATCTATATTTTTCCACCAATGATAAAAGCTGTCTAAATAATTACTCATGTTCTTACTTCTTTTATTATATATTTAATATTTTTATTAAAAAATTTTCCTCTTTCCTCAAAGTTTTTAAATTGATCAAAAGAGGCAGCGGAAGGACTAAAAAGGATTACTTTTTTTCTATCATCTTTTTTAATATTATTTTTTAAATTTTTTAAAATTTTTTTAAGTGTTAGAGAGCTTTGACAAAAAATTTTACTTGGTAAACAATTGATCAAAAGATTTCTATCTTTACCATAAACAAAAGCTTTAATATTTGAAGAATACTTTTTATTTAATTTAAATTTATCACCTTTTTTTGCAAGTCCTCCCAAAATCCAGTAAATATTTTTGTAACTTTCCAGTAATGGTACTGAAGAAGAAAAACTTGTAGATTTTGAGTCGTTGATTATTAATAATTTTTTTGATTGATATATTATTTGTTGTCTAAAATCTAATCCTTTAAATTTATTAGCCGTATTTATTACTGTTTTAAAATTTATCTTTAAGACCTTAGCAATATTGAAAATGAAACTAAGATTTTTTCTATTACTAGAATTTTTAAAATAAATATTGTCTATTAGTCTAAAATATTTTTTATATTTAAAATCATCTATTTTTATAATTTTAGATTTTATTTTTTGTTTTTTTACTAATTCATTAAGAATTTTATTTTCGCTGTCTATAAAAGTGTAATCATTTTTAGTTTGTAATTTTACGATTTTAAATTTAGCATTTACATAATTTTTGAAGGTTCCATGTCTTTCTAGATGATCTGGATTTAGGTTAAGAATAACAGAATATTTTGACTTAAAATACTGACTATAATCAAGTTGATATGAAGACGCCTCAATTACAAATATTGTATTTTTTTTTATTTTTCTTTCCATTAAAATTGGATAGCCAATATTGCCGGTTAATCTTACATCCATTTTATTATTTTTTAGAAGATCATATAAAAGTTTTGAAGTGGTCGATTTACCATTTGTTCCAGTGATTGTTATTTTATTTATTTTTGGATAACTGATTTCAAATATATCAAGTTCTGTGACGATTTTAGACCTATTTCTGCTCAAATAACCAGAAATTCTACATTTATTGATATCTATTCCTGGACTTAAAACAATGAAATCAAAGCTTATATTAAATAATTTCTTAATATTAATTAATTTTTTTTTGAACTTAGTTGGAATATTTTTTTTGTTATCGTCATATATTGCACAATTATTATTGTCTTTTAAAAAATTAAAACAAGAAATACCAGATTTTCCAAAACCATAAATTAAAATTTTTTTGTTTTTAAAATTAATCTTTCTTTCATTCATTATCTTAATTTTAAAGTTGCAAGACCTATCATCGCCAGAATAATTGAAATGATCCAAAATCTAATTACTACAGTTGACTCAGGCCAACCTTTTTTTTCAAAATGATGGTGAATTGGTGCCATTTTAAATATTCTTCTTCCGGTTAGTTTAAATGATATCACTTGTGCAATTACCGAAACTGCCTCTAAGACAAATAGACCGCCCGTAATTGCAAGAACAATTTCATGTTTTGTAATAATTCCAACTGCTCCCAGTGAACCTCCTAAGGCTAAAGAGCCTGTGTCACCCATAAAAATCTTTGCTGGTGGTGCATTAAACCATAAGAAACCAAGGCAAGATCCTATTATTGCTCCACAGAAAATAGATGCCTCTCCTACACCATCAATATAAACAATTTTTAAATATTCTGAGAAAACTATATTTCCTGTAACATAACTAATAAAAGCAAAACATGCTGCAACTAATATAACAGGAACTGTAGCCAAACCATCCAGGCCATCAGTCAAGTTAACAGCATTAGATGAACCTACAATAACAAATAAATAAAATGGAATAAAAAACCAGCCCAGGTTAATTACTAAATTTTTAAAAAATGGAAAATATAGGTTTTCAAGTTCATTTGATCCACCAAAAAGATAAAGAAGATAAATTCCACCTAATGCTAAAACGATCTGAATTACAATTTTTAATTTTGGTGAAATACCATTTGAATTATTTTTTTTTATTTTTTGAAAGTCATCATATGCCCCAAGCAATCCAAAAGATCCTGCTATATATATTAAGAACCAATTGTAAGAATTTGACAAATCACCCCACAATAATACTCCTGAGAAAATACCAAGTAATATCATTAAACCTCCCATAGTGGGAGTTCCTATTTTTTTTACTATATGCTCGCTCGGTCCATCTTCTCTAATTGGATCATGAATTTGATTTGAAGAAAAATAATTGATTAGTGGTCCCCCAACTAGAAAAACTACTGTCATCGAAGTAAACATTGAGAGACCTGTTCGTACAGTCAAATATTTAAAAACATTTAGAAAACTAAAAATTTCGACTAAGCTCGAAAAAAGACTAAAAAGCATTTAGTTTACCTTTTTTCAAGTTTTGACTTATTCTATTTAATCCAGTTGAATTTGAACCTTTGATCATTAGATATTCGCCATTTTTAATATCTTTTATCATAAAATTATATATATCCTCTTTTGAATTTAATATTTTTCCTCTTTTTTGTGGTCTAATTTTGTTAAATGTTTCGATTACATCTTTGCCATAAACATAAACTTTATCAATTTCAGTATGATTAATAAATTCAGCAGCTTCCCTATGAAATTTTTTAGAATGTTTACCAAGTTCTAACATATCTCCTAATAAAATTAATTTTCTTTTTGAATTAGCATTTAAATTATTTAGTTTATTTAAAGCGAATTTAAGAGATAAGGGATTAGAATTATAACTTTCATCAATTAAATTTATTTTTTTTCCTTTTAAATTAATTGATTTTGTATCTCCTC
>CACLYY010000012.1 GCA_902611265.1 uncultured Pelagibacteraceae bacterium | reverse complement strand
CCAAAAAAATTTATAAAAAATAAATATATAAATAATGATAAATATAGATCTATTTCAGACTACATTTCAGGGATGACTGATAGATATGCAATACAATTATACAAAATGTCAAAATGAATATTTTTGAAGATTATTTAATAAAAATTGAAAATACTATTAAGAAAGCAAATCAAGATAATTTGTTGGAATTGCCAGAAAATTTATCTGGTATAAATGTGGATATTCCTCCTGCTAAATTTAATGGTGACGTATCTACTAATGTTGCGATGGTTTTATCAAAAATTAATAAAAAATCTCCAATTGAACTTGCAGAAATTATTTCAGGATTATTAAAAAAAAATGACAAAAATATTGATCATGTTAGTATTGAAAAACCAGGTTTTATTAATTTAAAATTTAAGAAAGAATTTTGGAGTGCTTTTATATTAGATGTGCTCAATAAACCTTCTTATGGAAGTAATTTAAACGGTAAAAAAAATAGCTTTTTAGTTGAGTTTGTTTCAGCAAACCCAACAGGACCACTTCATGTTGGACATTCAAGAGGTGCAATACTCGGTGACGTTATTTCAAATCTATTATCATTTAATGGTCACAAAGTTACCAAAGAATACTATGTAAATGACTATGGAAACCAAATTTCTCATTTTACTAAATCAGTTTATTTTAGAATAAAGGAAATTACTAATAACGAAACATTTCCAATAGAAGACAAAGATTTATATCCAGGTGCATATCTTATCGATATAGCAAAAAAAATAATTTCAAAAAATAAAGACATAAATTTTAATGACTACGATAAAATATCTGAAAAATTAAAGAAACTTTCGATTGAAGAGTCTTTAAAATTAATAAAAACAAATTTAGAAAACCTTGGAATAAAACATGATAATTTTGCTAGTGAAACAGAGGTTATAAAAAATAAAGAAGTTGACGAAGTAATAAAAAATTTAAAAGAAAAGAAATTTATTTATGAGGGAAAAATTAAAGCACCTGAAGGTGAAAATAACGAAAATTGGGTAGAAAGAGAGCAATTACTATTTAAATCTACTGAATTTGGAGATGATAAAGACAGGGCTTTGCAAAAAGAAGATAAGTCTTGGACATATTTTGCAAGTGATGTTGCATATCATAATACGAAACTGAAAAGAAATTTTGATGTGCTTGTTAATATATTGGGAGCAGATCACGCCGGTTATATTAAAAGAATTACTTCTGTCGTCGAAGCTCTTTCAGGAAAAAAAAATAAGTTAATTTGTAAAGTTAGCCAGTTAGTTAAACTGATAAAAGATAAGAAACCTTTTAAAATGTCTAAGAGAAAAGGTGATTATATAACAATTGAGGATTTAATTAATGAAGTTGGGAAAGATGCAACAAGATTTATCATGTTAAGCAGAAGTAGTGATGCTGAAATTGATTTTGATTTTGATAAAGTAAAAGAAAAATCAAAAGAAAATCCTATTTATTATGTTCAATATGCATATGCTAGAATTTCATCTGTATTCAGAAATACTCAGCATGAAATTAAAAGCGATATTAAAATAACTAATTCTGAATATAAATTTGGCGACCAAGAAATCAAATTATTCAAGAAGATTAGCGAATGGCCAAAATGTGTTGAAGTATCTACAGAAAAATTAGAACCACATAGAATATCTGTTTACTTATATGAATTAGCTTCAGAGTTTCATTCATATTGGAATATGGGTAAAGATGACATTTCAAAGAGATTTATTGAAGAGGATAACTCGATAAAAGAAGAAAAGTTAGTCTTCTTAAAGTCTATAGCCAACACTATTAAATCAGGAATGGATATTTTAGGCGTTAATACACCTGAAAAAATGTAATGATAAAAGAATTAAAATATCTTTTTTATTTAATAATTATTTTCTTCTTCATTTTTTTTACAGCAAGATATTATTTTTCAGACGAAAATATTAAAAAATCTTACAGGTCTATCTCATTGATTGATGACAAAATAAATCTTATTGAAAAAGATTTGATATTTTTAGAGAGTGATACTGAAAACATCATTGAATACGTAGAATTTAAAAAGGACAAAAAAACAAATAAATATTTATTTTGGAAACTTCTTTATAATGATAATTAAAAACCATAGATCATTTATATGTGGTGTAAAAGGTAAAGTTTTATCAAAAAAAGAAATTGAATTTTTAAAAAAATATAAGCCTTGGGGAATAATTCTTTTTAAACGAAATATTGGAAGTATTAAACAAACTATAAATTTAACTAATTCGATTAAAAAAATTTTTAACAATAAAAATTATCCAATAATGGTCGATGAAGAAGGTGGAAGAGTAAGTAGATTAAGAAAATTTATTGATAACTCAATTTTTACAGCCGAATATTTTGGCAACTTGTATAAAAAAAATAATAATAAATTTGATATATATTACAGTGTTTATGTTAAACAAATTGCTTACCTTTTAAGATTATTAGGTATTAATATCAATACAGTACCTGTTTTAGATATAAAAAGAAAAAAATTTCATAAAATTGTTGATGATAGATCATTTTCAACAGATAAAAAAATTGTCTCAAAAATAGGTGATAGATGTATTAAACTTTTTCATTCAAATAGAGTTGCCACAGTGATTAAGCATATCCCTGGACATGGTTTAGCTAAAGTAGATAGTCATAAAAATCTGCCAAGAATAACTAGAAATGTGCAATATTTGATCAAAAACGACTTTTATCCCTTTAAAAATAAAAGCTCTTTATTGGCAATGACAGGTCATTTGTTATTTGAAAAAATAGACCCGGAAAATAATGCAACGCATTCAAAAAAAATAAATAAGCTAATAAGAAATAAAATAAAATTTAAAGGTTTGATAATGACCGATGATATTTCAATGAAAGCAATTAAGGATAAGCTTGCAATAAGTGTAAAAAAATCATTTTTAGCAGGTTGCAACCTGGTATTACATTGCAATGGAAATTTGAGTGAAATGAAAATTGTTGCTCAAAATTCACCCAAAATTAACCAATTTATTATTAAAAAAACATCACAATTAACAAAGATTATAGGTTAGAGTATTTTATGCAATCAGATGATTCTTTAGACTTTAATGTAAATTTAAATAATTTTAATGGATCATTAGAGATATTACTTGATCTTGCAAAATCTCAAAAAGTTGATTTAGAACAAATATCAATTACAAAATTAGCTGATCAATTTCACCAATATATCACTGAAAAGGAAAACCTAAATCTCGAAATTGCATCTGAATATTTATTGATGGCTACTTGGCTCACTTATTTAAAGTCTAAATTATTACTTCCTGAAACAGATGAAGATGAATTTAAAGCACTTGAGGTAGCTGAAAAACTTAAATTGCAATTAAAAAAATTAGAGTTGATAAGACTATTGTCTTCACAAATGTTAAACAGAAAAAGATTGGGAAGAGATATTTTTATGCGTGGCTCTAAAAGCGGCGTTAAGTCTATTTATGACAAAAAAGTTTCTTTAACTTTGTTTGAGTTATTGAAGGCATATTCAGGAATTGTGATGACAAAAGATTTTCATACTATGAATATTCCCAAATTACCTGTTTTTACAACTGAAGATGCCATTAAAAGAATTAAAGAGTTTTTTGGAAATCTTAATGAATGGAAAAATATTTCAGATTTAGTTCCATCGGGTTTCAAAAATTCTCCTAATTTAAAAAAAACAGGTAAAGCTGGTATATTTGCAGGATCATTAGAATTAGTTAAAGAAGGCAATGTATCATTGAAACAAAAAGAATTATTTGATGATATTTTTATTAAGGAAAATTAATGAATAAAATAAAAAAAAATAATATTGTAAAATTTCCAACTAAACTTACTGAAGTAGAAAGAGAAATTGAGGCTATTATATTTGCTGCCGCAGAACCTCTATCAGTAGAAACGATTGAGTCTAAATTATCAAAACCAACTGACATTCAACAATCATTAGAAAACCTCAAGGATTTTTACTCCAAAAGAGGCATTAATCTAATTTGTATTTCAAATAAATGGTCTTTTAGGACAGCAGTAAATTTATCATCTTTAATGTCAGAACAAAAGACAGTTGAAAAAAAACTATCTAGAGCTGCGATAGAAACACTTGCAATCATTGTTTATCATCAACCTGTCACAAGATCTGAAATTGAGGAAATTAGAGGTGTTGCATTTGGAACAAATACTTTAGAAATTTTAATGGAATTAAATTGGGTTAAACACGAGGGTAGAAAAAATGTTCCAGGTAAGCCAATACAATATGGGACAACAGACGAATTTCTAAGTCATTTTAATCTTCAAAAATTATCAGATCTACCAACTGTCAATGAATTAGGTTCGGCAGGTTTAATTGATACTTCAAGTGTTGATGCATCAATTTTTGGAACAGGCAAATTTTTCAAAGAAAAACAAGTAGATAAAAAGGAAAATATATATTCTGATATTGATGAAATGTTAAGCAGTACACTTAAAACAGACGAAACCTAAAAATTCACTTTTAAATAATCAATAATAAGGTTATAAGCAATCCATGAGTATAGGTTTTTGGCAAATTGCAATTGTAGTAATCTTAGTTGTTCTACTATTTGGTAGAGGCAAAATATCCAGCTTGATGGGTGATGTAGCAAAGGGTATCAAAAGTTTTAAAAAGGGAATGGCTACAGATGTTAATGATGATAGCCAAAATAAAAATATTTCAGACAATCAAGACTCAAATAACAAAGAGTAAAAAATGCCATCAATTGGCTGGTTAGAAATCTTAATAATTGTTTCGATTGCAATAATTGTTGTGGGGCCAAAAGATTTCCCTTTTATGCTAAAAAAAATTGGTTCATGGATAGGTTCAGCAAAAAGATATGTTAGAGATGTCCAAGGCCAAGTAAGTGATTTAACAAATGAAACTTTAAGTGCTGATATAGAAGAAAAACCTAAATCTGAAAATCAAAAAAAAAATAAAGATGAGTAAAGATAAAGAAGGAAGTTTTATAAGTCATTTAACAGAGTTAAGAAAAAGATTAATTAATTCTTTGATATTTTTAGCAGTACTCTTTGTAATTTGTTATTATTTTTCTGAATACATCTACGGTTTTCTTGTAGAACCATATGCAAATGCAGTAAAAGATGACGATGCGAACAGAAGATTAATATTTACTGCTCTCCAAGAAACATTTTTAACATATTTAAAAGTTTCTTTTTTTACAGCATTTTTTGTTACAAGCCCATTTATACTAATTCAAATTTGGAAATTTATTGCTCCTGGTCTTTATAACCATGAAAAGAAAGCAATAATGCCATATCTTGTAGTAACTCCTATTTTATTTTTACTTGGTGGCATGCTTGTTTATTATTTGATAATGCCACTTGCTATAAAGTTTTTTTTATCTTTTGAAAGTTTAGGTGCAGCTACAAATTTACCAATACAACTGGAGGCTAAAGTTAACGAATATTTATCATTAGTTATGAAGCTTATTTTTGCATTTGGATTAAGTTTTCAATTACCAGTAGTATTAAGTTTATTGGCCAGAATTGGTGTTGTTAACTCAACTTTTCTTAAAGAGAGAAGAAAATATGTGGTTGTTATTATATTTGCAGCAGCTGCAGTACTAACACCTCCTGATCCAATTACTCAAATAGGTTTGGGAATTCCATTATTAATTTTATATGAATTATCAATAATATCAGTAGGAATAATTGAAAAAAAATTAGAAGAAAAAAATGCACAATATTAAAGATATAAGAAAAGACTTTAATAATTTTAAGGAAAAACTTAAAAATCGTAACATCGATACAGATCTTGATAATATTATAAGTCTTGATGAACAGAATAGAAAGCTTATCCAGGAAAAAGAAACACTTGAAATGGAAAAAAAAACTATTTCAAAATCTAAAGACCAAAAATTATTTGAAAAATCAAAAGAACTTTCTGTTAAAATTGAAGAAATTAACAAAAATCAATCAAACTTGCAGAGTCAAATTGATAGCATATTGTCATCAATACCAAACTTACCTTTAAGTGATGTTCCAATTGGTCAAGATGAAAATGCTAATGTAGAGATTGAAAAAAAAGGTGAAATTAAAGAGTTTGATTTTAAGCCAAAAACCCACTTCGAATTAGGTGAAAATCTGAATATGCTTGATTTTGATTTAGCCACAAAAACCACAGGCTCTAGGTTTGTATTTGTAAAAAAACAATTAGCTCAACTCGAAAGAGCTCTATCAAATTTTATGATAGATACTCAAACACAAAAAAATGGTTACACAGAAATATCACCTCCATTAATAGCTACCGCTGAGACTATGTATGGAACTGGCCAATTACCAAAATTTGAAAATGATCAATTTGAAATTAAATTAGATGCAGATGAAGGAAGAAAGTTTCTGATTCCAACTGCAGAAGTAATTTTAACGAATATAGTTAAAAACCAAATTATAAATAAGGATGATCTACCGATTAGAGTTGTTGCTTCAACTCCATGTTTTAGAAAAGAAGCAGGCAGTTACGGCAAAGATACAAAAGGTATGATTAGACAACATCAGTTTTATAAAGTTGAATTAGTTAGCATAGTTGAAAATGATAAATGTGCCGAGGAGTTAGAGCGTATGTCTAATGCAGCTACTATGATTTTAGATGAGTTAAAACTTCCATATAGGAAAATCATTTTATGTACTGGTGATATGGGTTTTAGCGCCGAAAAAACGTATGACATTGAGGTTTGGCTCCCTTCTGAAAATAGATATAGAGAAATTTCTAGTTGTTCCTCTTGTGGATCATTCCAAGCAAGAAGGATGAAAGCAAGATACAAAGATAAAAACAATTCAAAAGAGTTTTTAGGAACATTAAATGGTAGCGGGTTGGCAGTTGGACGTACAATGATAGCAATAATGGAAAATTATCAAACTCAAGATGGTTCAATTTTAATACCTGAAGTTCTAAAGCCATATATGCCTAATATAGACAAAATTTCCATCAATTAAGAGTTGAGTTTGAATATAAGATAAGATAAATAGCCTTAACAAATTATATACGTTATGGACGCTGGAATTGGACAATTTATACCCTTAATTTTAATTTTTGTAATTTTCTATTTTTTCTTAATTAGACCTCAACAAAAAAAAGTTAAAGACCACAAAGCTATGGTGGAAGCTCTTAAAAGAGGTGATAAGGTTATCACATCTGGCGGTATACTTGGCACAGTTGAGAGAATTATAGATAACGAAAAAGTTGAAGTAAAAATTTCTGATAATGTAAATGTTGAAGTTGTTAGAGCAACTGGCATACAAAGTTTAGTAAGTTCCATCGAACCAAAAAAATAACATAACAAAAAAGTGTTATACTTTTCAAAATTACGGATAATATCAGTAATTATTTTTACGATAATTTTTTCATATTTTGCTCTTTCAAACTTTACAAAATTAGATGATAGATTTTTTTCAAAAAACATAAATTTAGGTTTGGACCTTCAAGGAGGCTCATACTTGTTGCTTGAAATTGACAATCGACCCGTGATTACTCAGAGACTACAGGCAAAAATTATTGAGTTGAAAAGATATTTTAAGGAAAAAGAAATAAGCTTGAAGAATTTTTCTTTAAATGGAGACACCATTACTTTTGAAGCTCAAGAACAAGATCTTGAACAAGTATCGAAATTACTAAATGATAAGGAAAGTGATATTAACCAATACTATCAGAGTTACAAATCTCACGAATTTGATGTTATTGAAAATAATAATTTATTTAATCTTAATTATTCAAGATATGGATTAGTTTTATTAAAAAATGCATCCCTTGATCAAGCAATTGAAATCGTAAGAAGAAGAGTTGATGAAGTTGGAACTAACGAACCAAATATACTTAAAAGAGGTAATGACCGTATTCTTGTCGAGTTACCAGGATTAGATGATCCCAACAGAATCAAATCATTGTTAGGAAAGACAGCCAATCTTACATTTCAATTTATTTCACAAAATAGCGAAGAGTCTTTTGGAACTGAAAAATTATCATTTGAAGATGATGATAGAGTGGCAATTGTAAGCAAAAGAATAATTCTAAGTGGTGATAACTTAGTAGACGCAAAACCTACTATGAATTCACAAACTAATGAAACAGTAGTTTCATTTAGTTTAGATAGAGTAGGTGCGAAAAAATTTGGAAAAGCTACCAGCACAGGTGTGGGCAAACAATTAGCAATTATTTTAGATGGCAAAATAATCAGCGCACCAACAGTAAGAGAACCTATAGTTGGAGGATCTGGTCAAATTTCTGGAAACTTTACATTTCAATCAGCTACTGATCTTGCTTTATTGCTTAGATCGGGTGCTTTGCCAGCACCTTTAAATATTATTGAAGAAAGAACTGTTGGTCCTGACTTAGGTCAAGACTCAATTGATGCAGGAATACTATCTTTGATTATTGGTTTCTTGCTAGTTATTATATTTATGATTTACAAATATAGAGCATTCGGATTAATTGCCAATTTAGCCTTAATTACAAACCTATTTTTATTAATTGGAATTCTTACATTATTCGAGGCAACTTTGACTTTGCCTGGTATAGCGGGAATAATTTTAACTGTAGGTATGGCTGTAGATGCAAATGTTTTAATTTTCGAGCGTATAAAAGAAGAAACTAAAAGTGAAAAAAATCCTATTATTGCATTTGATGCTGGTTATACAAAATCAAGAACTACAATCTTAGATGCCAACATCACAACGTTAATTGCTGCCTTTATATTATTTTTTATGGGCTCAGGTCCTGTAAAAGGTTTCTCAGTAACATTGGGAGTTGGAATATTGACAACTTTATTCTCTGTATATTTTATAGCTAGATTACTAACCTCTTTATACGTGGTTAAAAATAAAGAAAAGGAGCAGTTATTATAAATGAATAATATTTCCTTTAACAAATTCTATAGAAAATTTAATATTTTATCTCTCATTTTAATAATAACTTCCTTAATATTTCTTATTATAAAAGGTTTGAATTATGGTGTTGACTTTAAAGGAGGAACTTTAATTGAATTAAGAACAAATGATAAAACTAATAATATAACTATGATCAGAGATAGTTTTAATCAAATGAATTTGGGAGACGTATCAGTTAAAAAATTTGGTAATGAAACAGATTTTATTGTCAAATTTGAAAAACAAAATTCAAACGATCCAGAATTTATTAAAAATATTCAAAACAAATTATCCAGTTCTATAGGTGATGTCGATTTTAGAAGAGTGGAAAACGTTGGACCCAAAGTAAGTTCAGAACTTCTTAAATCTGGAATTATTGCAATAAGCTTATCTTTAGCTGCGATGTTGTTGTATATTTGGATTAGATTTGAGTGGCAATTCAGCTTGGGAGCAATATTAGCAATATTTCATGATGTTATTATAACATTAGGAATATTCTCTATTTTCTCTTTAGAAATTAATTTATCAATAGTGGCCGCTGTATTAACTATAGTTGGATACTCAATGAATGATACAGTTGTTATATTTGATAGAGTAAGAGAAAATTTAAGAAAGTATTCAGATATTAAAATTTTCGAATTAACAAATATTTCTATTAATGAAACATTATCAAGGACAATAATTACTTCAGTAACTACTCTTCTAGCTTTATTATCTATATATTTATTTGGTGGTGAAATTCTTAAAGGTTTTTCTTTAGCAATGATTTTAGGTGTAATATTTGGAACATATTCATCAATATATATAGCTAATCCAATTTTGGTTGCACTAAACGTTAGCCAAAGAACAATTGTTAAAGAAGAAAAAGATTAATATAAGTTTTGAGCTACAACCATCGATAACAACATCGGCAATGATAGCAAAGTATTCGTTCTAGAAAATAACATTGCAGTTTTTGCTGATTTCGCCTTAACATCTGGTTCAACTGTTACAATGCCCAAAGCTTTTTTTTGGTTAGGCCAAATTACAAACCAAACATTAAAAGCCATTATTATGCCAAGCCACATACCAATTCCAATTGCTGTAGCTTTACCACCACCTGATCCAATTCCAAGGGCCATAGCTTGATGAACATATCCATTTATATAAGCCAATATAAGTCCAGATATTACTGTGAATAAAGCTGCCCATCTAAACCAAAATAGTGCTGCTGGTGCAATCACTTTCCCGATAGCTGGTTTTTGCTCATCTGGAATTTTAGCCATGTTAGGTATTTGTACAAAATTAAAATACCAAAGTAATCCTATCCACATGATGGCTACAATTACATGTATGTATCTAAACAACCAACTCCAAAAAACTAAATCGAAATCAAAACCACCGTTTCCAAAATATAAACCAAGGAATAGTAAAATTGATAGCGCCAAAGAAACGTGGATAGTTTTTGATAAAGATTGAAGAATCGAAGTCATATATTAATATTTTATATCATTTTTAAATATTTTTTAAGCTGTTTTTTTAAATTTATTATCGAGCAAAGGTTTTAAAAATTTACCTGTATAACTATCTTTAACATTAATAATTTCCTCAGGTTTACCTTCTGCTATAATATTTCCACCTTTCACTCCACCATCAGGACCCATATCAACAATATAATCAGCTGTTTTTATTACGTCTAAATTGTGTTCAATTACAACAACTGTATTTCCAG
This sequence comes from uncultured Pelagibacteraceae bacterium, assembly GCA_902611265.1. Classification (GTDB taxonomy): domain Bacteria; phylum Pseudomonadota; class Alphaproteobacteria; order Pelagibacterales; family Pelagibacteraceae; genus Pelagibacter. The sequence goes on along the minus strand of CACLYY010000012.1, from coordinate 10,743 downwards.
TTGCAACAAAAGTATGAAGTATTTCTAATAATTTTTTAATGTCATGTTGATGCAGTCCTGTAGTCGGTTCGTCCAATATATAAATAGTTCTTCCTGTTGATCTTTTTGATAACTCTTTTGCTAACTTAATTCTTTGCGCCTCTCCACCAGAAAGAGTAGTTGCTTGTTGACCAATTTTTATATAGCCCAATCCAACCTTTTTAAGTGTTAATAATTTAGTCTTTATATTTGAAATATTTTCAAAATACTCACAACCTTCATCAACAGTCATATTTAAAACGTCTGCAATGCTTTTATCTTTAAATTTTATCTCTAATGTTTCTCTATTATATCTTGTACCTTTGCATTCATCGCAAGTTATGTATACATCAGGTAAAAAGTGCATCTCGTATGTTATTACTCCATCTCCCTCACAGGCTTCACATCGACCTCCTTTGACATTAAACGAAAATCTACCAGGTTTATAACCTCTACTTTTTGCTTCTGGCAAATTAGTAAACCAATCCCTAATCGGTCCAAAAGCACCGGTGTAAGTTGCAGGATTTGATCTCGGAGTTCTTCCAATTGGTGATTGATCAATATCAATAATTTTATCTACTAATTCAATTCCTTTAAAACCTCTAAATGGTTTAGGTATTTTTCTTGATTTATTATTATTTAAAGTAAGGTTTAAAGCATTGTAAAGTGTTTGAAGTATTAAAGTAGATTTACCACTACCAGATACACCTGTAACACATGTGAAACTTCCTAATGGGATTTTAAGATTGACGTTGTTTAAATTATTGCCACTTGCACCATTAATTTCTAAAAATCTACCATTTTTTGCTAATCTCCTATTACGTGGGATAGGTATGTAGCTCTTATTTGATAAGTATCTACCAGTAATACTTTTATCATTATCAAGAATATCTTTGTATGAACCTTGCGCAATTACCTCTCCACCTTTATTTCCAGCTTCAGGTCCAAGGTCAATTATATGGTCAGCATTTTCCATCGTTTCCGTATCATGTTCAACCACAATTACTGTATTCCCCAGGTCTCTTAATCTTTTTAATGCATTAATCAACTTTACATTATCTTTTTGGTGCAAACCTATAGAGGGTTCATCAAGAACATATAACACACCAGTTAATCCAGATCCTATTTGAGATGCTAATCTAATTCTTTGAGCTTCACCTCCTGACAAAGTTCCAGATTCTCTAGATAATGTTAGGTAATCAAGTCCAACATTTAACAAAAAGTTTAATCTTTCGTTAATTTCTTTAAGTATGTGTTGTGCTATTTTTAATTGCCTTTTATCTAATTTGGTTTCAAGCGATTTAAACCACTCTTTTGCATCGTAAATTGATTTTTCTGTAACTTCACTAATATTAAGTTCATTAATTTTTACACATAAAGCTTCATCTTTTAATCTGTGTCCATTACACCTTTCACATTTTGTATCAGATTGATATTGTGAAATTTCTTCTCTTTTCCAATCACTATCAGTTTCTAAAAACCTTCTTTCAAGATTATTTACTACACCTTCAAATGTTTTTTTATGAGAATATTTTTCATATCCATCATCATAAGAAAATTTTATTTCCTCATCGTCTGAGCCAAAAAGAATTACATCTTTAATTTTTTTTGGTAATTTTGACCATCTATCATTTAATGAAAATCCATAATGTTTTGCTATAGATGCTAAAGTTTGAGCGTAGTACAAAGAAGACGATTTTGACCAAGGTTCAATTGCGCCATCTGCAATAGTTTTTTTTTCATCTGGTACTACCAATTTAGGATCTACATTTAATTTTACTCCTATGCCTTCACATTCTTCGCATGCACCATAAGGACTGTTAAAAGAAAACAGTCTAGGCTCAATCTCTTCAATGGTAAAACCACTTTCTGGACATGCAAATTTCGTTGAAAAAATTAAATTTTCAATTTTTCTAAATTTTTTTGGAAGCGTTTCATCTTCATACTCTACAAACATAAGACCATTAGCTAAATTTACAGCTGTTTCCACACTCTCTGCTAATCTATTACCTAATGATGCATTTAGAACTATCCTATCGACTAAGACAGAGATATCATGTTTAAGTTTTTTATTTAATTCTGGAACCTCATCAATATCGTATAATTTATTATCTACTTTAATTTTTCTAAATCCTCTTTTTTTATAACCAAGTATATCTTTTCGATATTCTCCTTTTCTTCCTCTAACAACAGGGGCATATAAGTAAATTGTAGATTTTTTAGGAAGAGTTTTTATTTTGTCTACTATTTGACTAATTGTTTGTGAAGTAATTGGCAAACCTGTAAAAGGTGAGTAGGGTATGCCTGCTCTTGCATAAAGCACTCTCATATAGTCATAAATTTCTGTGACTGTTGCTACAGTAGATCTTGGATTTTTAGATGTATTTTTTTGCTCAATAGAAATTGCTGGGCTTAAACCTTCAATCAAATCTACGTTTGGTTTTTTCATTTTATCTAGAAATTGCCTTGCGTATGCAGACAAACTTTCAACATATCTTCGTTGCCCTTCTGCGTAGACTGTATCAAATGCTAATGATGACTTACCAGACCCAGATAATCCTGTAATCACGACAAATTTTTCTTTTGGAATCTCGAGTGTAATATTCTTTAAATTGTGCTCTTTTGCACCCTTAATAACTATCTTTTTGAGCATAATTTTTGTTGCTTTAATTTAATAAAATCAATATTCAGGTCAATAAGTGTTATAATAAACATTCTAAATAATAAAATATTATGGCTGGTAGTTTAAATAAAGTATTATTAATTGGTCGTTTAGGCGCAGATCCAGAAGTTAAACAAATGGTTAATGGAAAAAGTGTAGCCAGATTAAGTCTAGCAACCAGTCAATCCTGGAAAGATAAAAACACAGGTGAAAAAAAAGAAAAAACTGAATGGCATAGAATCGTTGTTTTTAACGAAGGATTAGTTAATGTTGTTCAACAGTATTTAAAAAAAGGAGCACAAGTATACGTTGAGGGTCAACTTTCAACCAGAAAATGGAAAGACGAACAAAGCGGACAAGATAAGTATTCAACTGAAATTCTTATACAAGGTTACAACTCGTCTTTAACAATGTTAGGTGGTGGCAATCAAAATAATATTGGATCACAAGATAACAAACAAAACTTTGATGATAGTCCTCCACCAGCCCAAAGTGATTTAGATGATGATATTCCATTTTAACTAGTATGGAAAAAAACGAAATCTCAAAAGTAAATAATAATATTAAACCAATCTCTATGTACGATGAGATGAGTTCATCCTATCTGTCTTATGCAATGAGCGTGATAGTAAGTAGGGCATTACCTGATATAAGAGATGGCTTAAAACCAGTTCATAGAAGAATTATATATGCAATGCACAAAGGTGGTTTTGACTGGTCTAAACAATTTAGAAAATCAGCAAGAATTGTTGGTGACGTTATAGGTAAATATCATCCGCATGGAGACCAAGCAGTTTATGATGCTCTAGTTAGAATGGTTCAAGAGTTCTCAATGAGTGTTCCATTAGTAGATGGTCAGGGGAATTTTGGCTCAATTGATGGAGATCCACCAGCAGCTATGAGATATACAGAAACAAAATTAGCAAAAGTTTCTCAGTTTTTAATTGATGATATTGAAAAAAATACAGTTTCATTCAAAAGCAATTATGACGAAACTGAGCAAGAACCAACAGTTTTGCCCGCTCAATATCCAAATCTTTTAGTAAATGGTGCTGGAGGAATAGCAGTTGGAATGGCAACAAGTATACCACCACATAATTTAGGAGAAGTGGTAGATGCAACACTAGCATTAATCAAAAACAAAGACATTAAAATAAATGAATTAATGAAACATGTGCCAGGACCAGATTTTCCAACTGGAGGCGTAATAATTGGTAAAGATATTATTAAACAAGGATACAAAACAGGAAGAGGCTCATTTAAAATACGTGGAGAAATATCTGTTGAAAATTTAAAAAATGGAAAAGATAGGCTTGTTATTTCATCGATCCCGTATCAAATTAATAAAGCTAATTTAAATGAGAGAATTGCAGAATTAGTAAGAGATAAAAAAATAGAGGGCATAAGTGATATTAGAGATGAGTCAAATAGCGAAGGTATAAGAGTATCTATTGATCTAAGAAGAAATGTTGAACCAGAAACTGTAAAAAGACAACTTTATAAATACACCTCAATAGAATCTTCATTTGGTTTTAATTCTTTAGCAATAGTAGATCAAAAACCAAAAACATGTACTCTTAAAGATTTTTTAGAAAATTTTTTAAAATTTAGAGAAGATGTAGTTATAAAAAGAACCAAATTTGATCTTCAAAAAGCAGAGGAGAGAGTTCATATTTTATTAGGATTGTCAGTTAGTGTAGAAAACATTGATAAAGTGATTAAAATAATTAGATCCTCGAAAAATCCAGAGGAAGCGAAAAATACTCTTTTAAAAACTTCCTGGAAAATAAGTAAAGCTTCAAAGCTTATTAAACTTGTTGACACCAAAAACTATAAAGGAAAATACATTCTTTCAATTAATCAAGTAATTTCAATATTAGAGTTAAGATTACAAAAATTAACTGCTATTGGAATTAATGAAATTGAAGTTGAAATAAAAAAATTAGCTCAGGAAATTTCTAATTATAAAAAAATTATAAATTCAAAAAATGAGTTATTGAAAGTAATTAGTAATGATCTTCAAACAATAAAAGACAAATTTTCATCTCCAAGAAGGACAAAAATTATTGATGCAGTTTTAAATTATGACATAGAGGAAACAATTCAAAAGGAGTCTGTAATAATTACAATAACCTTACAGGGATATATAAAAAGAGGTGCTTTAAGTGGAGTTAAACAACAAAAAAGAGGTGGAAAAGGGAAGACTGGTATTAAAACAAGAGAAGAAGACTCAGTGGTTCAAACTTTGTCCGTTGATACTCATACATCTCTCTTATTTTTTTCAACAGAGGGACTAGCTTATAAAGTTAAAGCATGGAAAATTCCTGAAGGATCTGCTTCCTCAAAAGGAAAATCACTTTTTAATATTTTACCACTGAAAAATCATCAATCTATTAGTTCTATTATGCCTTTCCCAGATGAAGGTATAGATAAACAAAATATGCATATAATTTTTGCAACAAGCAAAGGGAAGATAAGAAAAAATAATTTAGATGATTTTACTTCCATAAATGCATCAGGAAAAATTGCAATGAAATTAGATTCTGATGACAAAATTATTGGGGTAAAAATATGCACAGACAATCAAGATATTATGCTTAATACAAAATTTGGAAAATGCATAAGGTTTGAGTCAAAAAAACTAAGAGTATTTAAAGGAAGGTCCTCAAAAGGAATACGAGGCATCAACCTTGCAGAAAAAGATACAATAGTTTCATTATCAATAATAGATAATGATGATATTAAAAAAAGTAAAAGCAAAACTAAAGATGAAAAATCTGAGTTTAAAGCAAAAGAAAAATTTATTTTATCAATTACAGAAAATGGTTACGGCAAAAGAACATCACATTATGATTTTAGAGTTACAAATCGTGGTGGCAAAGGTATAATAGGCATTGTTAACTCACCTAGAAACGGAAACGTCTCATCATCTTTCCCAGTCTTTGAAGGGGATCAAATTTTAATTTCCACAAATAAAGGAAGAGTTATAAGAACCGCAGTTAAAGAAATAAGGATTGCTGGTAGAAATACCCAGGGTGTAAGAATCATTAAATTAACTGGTGATGAAAAGGTTGTTTCAGCAATCAAATTAGATGATAATTTGTTTTAATGAAAAATATTGCCATATACCCAGGAACATTTGATCCCATTACTAATGGACATATTGACGTAATTAAAAAAGCTTTAAAATTAGCAGATAAGATTATTGTAGGTATTTCTAATGGAAATCAAAAAAATTTTTTATTTCCAATAGATGAAAGATATAAAATTGTATCAAGAGCTTTATATAATGATCTAAAGTTTCCAAAAAACAAAATACAAGTTGTGAAATTTAATTCTTTAACGACCGAATTATGTAAAAAATATAAATCAAACCTTATATTAAGAGGTTTAAGGGCAGTATCTGATTTTGAATATGAATTTCAGCTTGCTGGAATGAATAGAAAATTGAATAATAAAGTTGAAACAGTTTTTCTTATGTCAGATGTTGAAAATCAAATCATTTCCTCTCGTTTTGTTAAAGAAATAGCTATTCATAAAGGTGATTTAAGAAAATTTACAACTAAAAGTACAATAAAATCTTTGAAGAAAATCTATGCTTAAAAAAACAATTATTTTAATTATATCAATTTTATTATTAACAACAGCTTTAAAAGCAAAGGAGAATATTATGATACTTAAGTTAAAAGATGGAGATGTAAAAATAAAATTATTTCCAGATGTAGCACCAAACCATGTAAAAAGAATAACTGAGTTGGCAGATAGTGGAAAATATGATGGAGTAGTTTTTCATAGAGTAATAGATGGTTTCATGGCTCAAACTGGAGATGTTCAATTCGGAAACTCATCATCTGATAATTTTAATTTAAGTAGGGCAGGTATGGGTGGATCTGATTTACCTGACCTTAAAGAAGAATTTAATGATTTGCCACATGAGAGAGGCACTTTGTCTATGGCGAGATCTTCAAATCCAAATAGTGCTAATAGTCAATTTTTTATTTGCTTTGGTCCAACACCGCACTTAGATAGACAATATACTGTATTTGGTAAAGTTTTAGAAGGAATGGAGTTTGTAGATATGATTACAAAAGGAGATGGACCAAATGGATCTGTTTCTAATCCTGATAAAATAATTAGTTTTAAATCTGAGTAGATTTTAATGGATGGAAGACATAAAAAAGAATTTTTCTTTTAGCGTAAAACATCAAAATAAAAATTATCGTGTTGGATTAATTCAAACTCATCGTGGAGAAATAGATACACCTGCTTTTATGCCTGTAGGAACTCAGGCCACAGTAAAAGGTGTTTTTATTGATGATATTATAAAGACTGGCAGTCAAATTATTCTCTCAAATACTTATCACTTAATGATTAGGCCTGGCACTGAAAGAGTCGAGGCTGTTGGCGGTCTTCATAAATTTATGAATTGTAAACTTCCTATTCTTACCGACTCAGGAGGCTATCAGGTTATGTCTTTATCTAAATTTAACAAAATCGATAGAGACAAAGGAGCAATTTTTCAATCTCATATAGACGGAAAAACTTTCATCTTGAGTCCTGAGGAAAGTATTAAAATTCAAAAAAAACTTAATTCAGATATTGTTATGGTAATGGATGAGTGTCCAAAAAATACCAAAGATTACAACAAAATCAAAAACTCTATGGAATTGTCTACAGAATGGGCAAAAAGATCAAAGGATGAATTTGGAAACAATCCACATAAAGCTTTGTTTGGTATTGTTCAAGGTGGTTTATTTAATGATCTTAGAATTGAATCTTTAAAAAAATTAATTAACATAAAATTTGACGGATACGCAATTGGAGGTTTAGCTGTTGGAGAAACTCAAAAGGAAATGTTTGATGTTTTAGATGGTATTAAAGACTTTTTACCAGAAGATAAACCAAGGTATTTAATGGGTGTTGGGACTCCATCAGATATATTAGGAGCAGTAAAAAGAGGTATTGATATGTTTGATTGTGTTTTGCCAACCAGGTCTGGAAGAACAGGATTAGCTTTTACGTGGAACGGCAGAATTCAAATTAGAAATTCTGAAAATAAATTTGATAATACACCTCTTGATAGTAATGTGACAAAATTTGATTTAAACAAGTATTCAAAAAATTATTTGAATCACCTACATAATACTAATGAAATGTTAGCTTCAATGATTTTGACCCTAAATAATATTAATTTTTACCAAGAACTTATGTATGAAATTAGGAAAAATATTAAAATGGGAACTTTTGAACAATTTCATGATAAGTATATTAATATTTTGTAAATTTTTACCATTGCCAAATATTAAAAAATCAATATAAGAATTTCCGTGTTGGGCCCTTAGCTCAGTTGGTAGAGCAATTCCCTTTTAAGGAATGGGTCGATGGTTCGAGTCCATCAGGGCTCACCAACATTTTATACAATTGGTGGGTATTTTAAAATAATTTCATTCATCCAATCATCAATCTGTTCTATTCTTCTCTTGTTCGATGGATGAGTACTTAGGAACTCTGGAGGTTCTTTTCCTTTATTAGCTTCTTTCATTCTCTCCCATATTTTTGTAGTTTCTCTTATGTCAAACCCTGATAAGGAAGAAAAAATTAAACCTAAATAATCTGCTTCGCTCTCCTGCTTTCTTGTAAAAGGGTTCATTATTCCTATTTGAGATAAAATTCCAACTGTATTCATGCCAGTTGTTCTATTTATTTCAGATAATTTTCCTCCAGTAGCAATATCAATTATACCAGTTGTAGTGTTTAACAATCTTGTTCTACTAGCTCTCTCCACAGAATGTTTTGCTACAGCATGAGCAACCTCGTGACCCATGACAGCTGCTAGACCATTATTGTTTTTGGTTATATCTAACATCCCAGTATAAAAGGCAATTTTTCCTCCTGGCATACACCATGCATTTCTAATTTTTTTATTATCAATTAGAATATATTCCCATTCAAAATTTGCTGTAGGGTCCTCCATATCATTTCTATAAAAATATTCTGATATAGATTTCTCTATTTTTGATCCGATTTGAATAATATTGTTTAAACTTTCTTTATCGTTACTTAGTTTAGATTTTTTTTTTACTTGCTCATATGCTTTAGCAGCATAAGCATTTAACTTTGTTTCTGAGATTAATTTGAGCTGTTTTCTCTCAGTTATTGGTGCTGTAGTACATGCATGCAATCCTGCTGAAAGACAGCCACAACCCATCAAATATATAAAATTTCTTCTATTCACTTTTTATAATATTTATAATACATGTAATTTATATTCAAATATAAGTTATGTCTAAATTTAAAAGAAAAAGAATTTCATTTATTGCTAGATTGAGAAATTATTTTATAACAGGTATTGTTGTTCTAGTACCTATAGGTATAACTCTATACTTAACAACTTTTTTTATCTCTATATCTTCAAAATTAATACCTCCTGGAATAAATCCTAATAATTATTTACCATTTGCAATTCCAGGTTTGGAAATTTTATTATCAGTTATATTCATAACTCTAATAGGGGGTTTATCTCTATCTTTTATAGGAAAAAAATTCCTTCAATTATTTAACGATCTGTTAAAAAAAATTCCTATACTAAGAACAATATATTCGGCAATTGGTCAGATGACAGAAACATTTGCACCAAAAAAAGGTTCAAAGAAAAGTGTTGTTCTAATTCAATATCCTAGAAAAGGCTCATGGGCAGTTGGTTTTGCAACTAAAGAAAATAAGGGGGAAATTTCGAAAAAAACTAATACAGAACTTGTAAATGTATTTGTTCCTACAACACCAAATCCTACCAGTGGTTTTTTATTGATGTTTCCTAAAAGTGAAATTGTATATCTTGATATGACATTTGAGGAAGCTTCAAAATTCATAGTTTCAGCCGGAACTTCGGATACCAAAACTAAATAGTGTCATTAATTACAGCTACTTTATCATATAGCTTAATAAGTTTATTATAATTTTTTATTTTGATATTATTTTTTTCAATTTTTTTAATTTCTTTTTCAGCAACTTTGAATAGATCCTCGTGCTGAATAGGATCCGCTAAGTTATATTTTTTTAAACCGCTCTGTTTAAATCCTAAAATATCACCATATCCTCTTATTTTTAAATCTTCCTCAGCAATTTTAAAACCATCATTAGAGTTTTTTAGTATTGTAATTCTTTTTCGAGCATTTTCACTTAGTCCTGCCTTAAACATCAATATACAAGTTGACTCTTTGTTGCCTCTGCCCACACGACCTCTTAGTTGATGTAGTTGAGATAATCCATATTTATTTGAATTTTCAATGACAATTACATTTGCATTGGGAAAATCAATTCCAACTTCTATTACTGTAGTCGAAACTAATATATCAATATTTCTGTCATTAAACTTTTTCAATACATTATCTTTTTCTTCTTTACCCATCGCTCCATGAATTATATCGACTTTATTTTTAAAAATTTTACTCAAATATTTATATTTTTCTATTGCAGATTGATGATCCATTTTTTTTGATTCCTTTATCAAGGGACAAACCCAAAATACTTGATTTTCTTTTGATATTTCACCTTTAATAAAATTAATAACTTCATTAATTTTAGTTTCGTTTTTACTGTATGTTTTTATTGGCTGTCTATTTTTTGGTTTAGATTTAATTAAAGAAATGTCCATATCTCCATAAATTGTCATCATCATTGTTCTCGGTATAGGTGTTGCTGACATTACTAGAACATCGCAATCTTTACCTCCTTTATCTGAAAGCTTTTTTCTTTGATTAACACCAAATTTATGTTGTTCATCTATAATTATTAATCCTAAATTAAAATAAGTAATTTTTTCTTGGAATAGAGAATGTGTACCAATTAAAATATCAATCTTATTATTTGAAAGATCTTTTAAAACTTTTTTTCTTTTTTTATACTCCGTTTTTCCAGTTAATATTTCGGGATTACAATAATCGTTAAAATTTTCTAATATAAACTTATAATGTTGAATGGCTAATATTTCAGTTGGTGCCATTATTGCAACTTGATAGCCAGCCCTTATTGAATTTAAAGCTGATATTACAGCGACTATTGTT
>CACLYY010000011.1 GCA_902611265.1 uncultured Pelagibacteraceae bacterium | reverse complement strand
AATAATATCTCTGTTAGAATTTTTAACTTTTGTTTTATAAGATTTATAAATTTCTTTAAAAAAATTAATTTCACATAATTGATTTAATGAAAATAGTTTTGCTTTAATTCCATCTTGAATATCATGATTATTATAGGCTATGTCATCAGATATAGCTGCAATTTGAGCTTCTAAAGATGAATTCTTTTTAAAATCCATTTTATTTTTAAAATTTTTAAGTCCAATTATTGTATCTAGGTGATCAGTATTATTGATAGGTCCATTATGTTTTAAAAGACCATCTAAAGTTTCTATAGTTAAATTTAGACCTTTAAATTTTAAGTATTTGTTTTCAATAAACATTACAATTCTTAAAGTTTGAAGGTTATGATCAAAGCCACCATGATTAATCATTGACTCGTTTAAAGCGTCCTCACCAGCGTGTCCAAAAGGAGTGTGCCCCATATCATGGGCTAAACTAAGTGTTTCTACCAAATCATCATTTAAATTGAGATATCTTGATATTGATCTAGCAATCTGAGCAACCTCCATTGAGTGGGTTATTCTTGTTCTATAATGATCTCCATCTGTGTTCACAAATACCTGTGTCTTGTGTTTTAACCTTCTAAATGAAGCTGAGTGAATAATTCTATCTCTATCTCTTTGAAATGGAGTTCTAAACCTATTATTTGGCTCTTTTATCAAGCGTCCACGAGATCTAAAAGAACCTAATTTTGAGTAATTATTCATTCTTTAAAATTGGCAAATATTAATTATATTAGTAATAACAGTGATAAATAATGATTAAAGAAATTAAATTTACAGATAATGCGTTAAAACAAATAAATAACCTACTCGCATCTAAAGAGGAAGGTTCTTTTTTTAGAATCGCTATCAAAGGTGGTGGTTGCTCTGGATTTCAGTATGATTTTTCATTTGATAAAAGTCCTCAAGATGATGACTTAAGACACGAAAAGATTTTAATCGATAAAACTTCAGCAGATCTATTGAAAGGATCAGAAATAGATTTTGTAAAAGAATTAATTGGAGACCAATTCAAAATTAGTAACCCACAAAGTAAGTCGTCTTGTGGTTGTGGTGTTTCATTCTCTCTTTAATGATTATTAGCTCTTGGAATGTAAATTCTATTAGGGCAAGAATATTAAACGTTCAAGAATACCTAAAAAAATTTGATCCTGACGTGGTATTAGTCCAGGAAATTAAAACTCAAGATGAAACTTATCCTTATGATGACGTTAAAAAAATTAAATATGAAAGTTACGTATTTGGGCAAAAAAGTTATAACGGTGTTGCAATACTTTCAAAAAAAAAATTAGATAATATTCAAAAAGATATCTTTAAAGATAAAAATAAACAATCAAGAATAATTACAGCCGATATAAAATATAAATCAAAAGTAATTAAACTAATAAATATCTATACTCCAAATGGAAATCCAGTAGATACTGAGAAATATGATTATAAATTATATTGGTTAGATAGTTTAATAAAAAAATTGAAATCTCTTTTAAAAACAAATGAAAATATAATCATTGCAGGTGATTTTAATATTATTCCTTCTGCTGAAGATGTTCATGATCCTAAAGGGTATGAAAACGATGCATTGTATAGAATAGAAATTAGAAAGAAATTAAGAGAAATGTATAATTTAGGATTTCATGATGCATTTCGATATATCTATCCTGATAAAGAAGAGTATACTTTTTGGGATTACACAAGTGGAGCTTGGCAAAAAAATAATGGTATGAGGATTGATCACTTCTTAGTAACCAATTCATTATTAAAAAATATTAAGGATATTAAAATTAATAAATATCCAAGAGGTAGAGAGAAACCCTCAGATCACACCCCTATTGAATTAGAATTAACTTAAAGATTTAATTTTATTAACCAAGTCTTCATTTATATGTCTTGGTCCTTTATCTAATCTATTTTTATGTCTTCTTTCACCAGGAAGTCTAACATCCCCCATTGATTTCATTTTTTCAAAAAACTTTGAAGAATGTGTGTCCCAATCTAAATTTGATAATTTTTCTGGAGATATTGCTAAAATGAACTCTCCACCACTTGGTGGACCGCCATCATTATTATCCTTCTCAGCCGTCTCATAACTAAAATTATCTCCAACTAGGGCACCAGCAAGCAATTCAACCATCATCGCAATCCCTGAGCCTTTATAGCCGCCAAAAGGCAATAAAACACCCCCATCTGCTATTTCAGCTGGATCTGTTGTGTCCTTTCCTTCTTTTGTTAATCCTGTGCCTAATGGAACTTTGTGACCTTCCCTTTTTGCAACTTGAACCTCACCCATTGCCATAGATGCGGTTGCCATATCATAAACTACTGGAGGTTTATTTTTTCTAGGCCAAGCAAATGAAATAGGATTTGTTCCAAATAAAGGTTTGATAGATCCCGCAGGTGCAACAGCTGGTTTATAAGATGTGCATGCAAAAGCAACTAGGCCTTCTTCTGCAATTGCCTCTGTTTCAGGCCACATCGCTGCCATGTGATGTGAATTTGTTATAGATAAAACCGCTACTCCATTTTCTTGTGCAGCTTTAATTAACTCCGGCAAACTTTTATTTAAAACCATTGGTGCCAAACAATTGTTACCATCAACTTTAACAACGCTTGGTGTAATTTTAGAAACTTTAGGTCTATTCTTACCATTTATTTTTCCACTTTTTAATCCAGCAACATAAGCGGGTAATCTGAATAAGCCATGAGAAAGAGAACCATCTCTCTCTGCTTTCATTATCAAATCAGATAAAATATTTGATGTTTCTTCATCACATCCATTAGCTAATAAAGTTTTATTTGCTAAATTATAAATATCTTCAAGACTTAAAGAAACCGTTGCCATAAATATTATTAGATCTTATTTATGGCAGAAGTTCAATTCTAAATTAACAACCTTTGAAAGATTTTGACATATTCTTAATCAAGTCAAAATATAATGCTTTTCCAGGGGTAAGTGTTGCACCTAATGGATCTAAAACACCAGTTTTAATATCCATATCTTTAGCAACAGCATTAATTATATCAGGATTAAATTGTGGTTCTGAAAATATACATGCAACTTTATCATGTTCTATCACTTCTCTAATTTCTGCTAATTGTTCTGCACCTGGCATTACATCAGTGTTAACTGTAAAAGCACCTAGAACGTTAACATTAAATCTTTTTTCGAAGTATTGATAAGCGTCATGGAAAACTATCGAAGATGTACTTTGATTTAAATCAGTCATAACCTCAATAGTAAGTTTGTCGATATCTTTAAGAGCTTTTTCTAAATTACTTTTATAAGTTGAAGCATTTTTTGCATCATTTTCAATTAAATGCTCAACCATTTCATTTAAGATTACTTTAGCATTAATAGGATCTAACCAAATGTGTGGATCATGTTCACCATGGTGATGTCCTTCGTGATCGTCATGATCGTCGTGATCGTCTTTTTTCTTGTGGTCGTGGTCATCATGGTCATCTTCTTTATGACCATCTTCTTTTTTAGCATGATCATCGTGGTCATCATGATCATCTTTTTTCTTGTGGCCATGATCGTCGTGTCCATGATCATCATGGTCGTCAAAAATATTTCTCTCTCTGAATTTTAATTTGTTTAATCCTTTAATTTCTAATAACTCGATTTTTTCTGCTTTTTTAGCAATTGAATCTAAAGGCTTTTCTAGAAAATTTTCTATATCCTCACCTACCCAAAAAACAATATCTGCATTTTGTAACATTTTTGCATGTGAGGGCTTTAAAGCAAAACCGTGTGGCGATGCATAACCATCAACTATGAGATCTGGCTTAGCTACTCCATCCATTAAATAACTAGCTAATGAGTGAATAGGTTTTATTGATGCTACAACTTTAATATCAGCATTTGCTGATGTAAAAAAAGTTAAAAATGATAAGAATGATAAGATTATTGTGGATTTTGTTATTTTTTTCATAATATTGTTTTTTAATTTTTGTTATAATATAACACTATGTAATAATATAACATCTTGAAGTCAAGTGGATATATGAGTTTAAAAAAAAATATATTAGTAAAGTTAAATAATGTTGGGATCCAACAAAATGACAAGTGGCTCGTAAAAGGAGTTTCGCTAGAGGTTGAAAAAGGAAAAATAGTAACTTTAATTGGACCCAATGGTTCTGGGAAAAGTACAACAGCTAAAATTGCTTTAGGTATATACAAAAACATAGAGGGAAATGTTGAAAAATTAACAAATAATATAGGATATGTCCCTCAGAAAATATCGATAGATTGGACTCTCCCCTTAAGAGTCAAAGATTTAATGGTTTTGACAGATAATATTAAAGATGAATTGATAGATGAGGCTTTGACATTAACCGGTGTTATACATCTTAAAGAAAAAAATTTAGGAAATTTATCAGGGGGTGAATTTCAAAGAGTTTTGCTTGCAAGAGCTATTTCAAAAAAACCAGAATTATTAGTTCTTGATGAACCTGTTCAAGGAGTTGATTTCACAGGTGAAATTGCTCTCTATGAATTAATTAAAAAAATTTCTGAAAAACTTAATTGTGGAATATTATTAATTTCTCATGATCTACACACAGTAATGAGTGCTACTGATCATGTTGTTTGTTTAAATGGACACGTATGTTGTTCAGGTTCTCCAAAAGACGTAGCACGAAATAATGAGTACAAAGCATTATTTGGGGAACAAGCTTCTCAAACACTATCTGTTTATGAGCACAAACATGACCATGAACATTCAATTGATGGAAAGATAAAGAAAAATTAAATGTTTGATGATTTTTTTATAAGAGCTTTAGTTGCAGGAATTGGAATTGCTTTGGTAACAGGTCCTCTTGGATGTTTTGTTGTTTGGAGAAGATTATCATATTTTGGGGATACTCTCGCCCACTCTGCTTTACTAGGTGTAACAATTGCATACACTCTAGATTTTAATATTGCTATTGCAATTTTTATTACTTCATCAATTATTGCATTAATTTTAGTAAAACTTGAAAGAAAAACTAATTTACCTGGTGATGCTTTGCTAGGGCTACTAGCTCACTCATCACTTGCCGTTGGTTTAGTTGTTATCGGCTTTTTAACATTTATTAGATTTGATATCATGGGATTGTTATTTGGAGATATATTAGCTGTAACAACAGATGATTTGCTTATAATTTGGATTGGTGGAGCTATAATATTATTGGTTTTAAAATTAATTTGGAAACCTTTATTTGCTTCAACAGTAAACTACGAATTAGCTGAAGCGGAAGGTCTAAAACCTGACAGGGCTAAAGCAATATTTACAATATTAATAGCTGCAATTATTGCAATTTCTATCAAAATGGTTGGATTATTACTTATTACAGGATTATTAATTATCCCAACCGCAATGGCTAGAAACATATCTGATAACCCTCAGAAGATGGTTATATTTTCAATAATTGGAGGGTTGTTGTCAGTATTTTTAGGATTATTTTCTTCGTTAAAATTCAATACACCATCAGGGCCCTCAATCGTGGCAGCTGCTTTGATTTTATTTATTATTTCATTATTCAAAATTAAACAAACGATACAATTGAAAAATTAATGATCAATTGATAAAAATAGAAAATGCAAAATCAACAAGTATTAACAAAAAATCAAAAAATAGTTTTAGATATAATTGAAAAATCTTCTCAACCATTAAAAGCATATTCAATTTTATTTGATGTTAAAAAAAAAGGAATTAATGCTCCTTTACAAGTCTATAGAGCTTTGGACAAATTGGTAGAGATTGGAAAAATACATAAAATAGAAAGTAGGAATGCCTTTATAGCTTGCAAGAATTCAAAATGTCAAATTACCAAAGCAACAGTTTTTTCAATTTGTGAAAACTGTGAAGATGTAAAAGAGATTCATGATCATAAATTATCTGAGCATTTGAAACATTATAAAGATAATAAAGGCATGAAATATAGCAAATATAATTTAGAATTTTTTGGTTTATGCAAGAAGTGCATTAAAAATTAGATTTTTTGGGGTCAAGATAGATTAGATTATCTTGAAGATGCATTAAATAAATTAGTAAAAATTACTTAATTTCATAAATCCTTAACAAAACTGACATAAACAAAATCAAGGAGTGATTATGTTTATAAAAAAATATCTAAAATGGATAAGTACATTTTTAGTCTTAACTGGAATTTTACTTACTAATCTTAATATCTACCCTATAAATATTTATTTTCATGGACTGGGTGTTGTGGGGTGGACTATAGCTGGATTTATTTCAAAAGATAAGGCTATATTAACAAATTTTGGATTACAAATACCTCTTTTTGTAATTGGAATTTATAAAGTGATATTCTAATGAAAAGAGTTTTATTTGTCTGCACAGGTAATTCAGCTAGAAGCATTATAGCTGAGAGCATAATTAATAACTTATATTATGATAAATTTATTGGTTATAGCGCAGGTAGTAATCCTTCAGGAGAAATTAATCCAATTATAGAAAAATTTTTAAAAGAGAAGAAATTTGATTTATCAAATTACAGTTCAAAAAATTTTGATACTTTTATTAACTCAGATATTAAATTAGATTATGTAATTACAGTGTGTAACAATGCTAACAATGAAGTGTGTCCTATTTGGCCTGATAAAAATCAAATTATTCATTGGGATATTGAAGATCCAGTAAAAAAATTTAATTTAGATACTGATACAACAAATCAAAAAAAAGTATTTAATGATACATATCAAACAATATTTAAGAAAATAGAAAATTGGATTAACAATGAAATATAGTAAGTTTTTTCTTGGAGAGTTTATTGGTAGTTGTTTCCTTGTAATGATTATTGTTGGCTCAGGAATAATGGCTGAAAATCTTACAGATGATACGGGTATTATGCTTTTAGCCAATACGATAGCAACTGGCGCAGGACTTTTTGTGCTAATAACTGTTTTTAGTGATGTTTCAGGAGCACATTTTAATCCATTTGTAAGTCTAGCAATGTTTCTTACAAAAAAATTAAAAGGAAATTTATTACCTTCATATATATCTGCACAAATTTTAGGTTGTTTGTTAGGTGTAGCACTCGCCAATTTCTTTTTTGAACATCAAATTTTTGAATTATCAACAAAATCAAGGGACGGAGTACATATATTTACATCTGAAATTGTAGCAACATTTGGATTAATTCTCATAATTTTTGGATCTTTAAAGAAAGGAAGTGTGGTAGTTGCCTCATGTGTAGCCTTTTATATCACTGCTGGTTATTGGTTTACTTCGTCGACTTCATTTGCAAATCCTGCTGTAGCAATAGCGAGAACATTTACAGAAAGTTTTACTGGAATTAATTATATGTATACTCCAGTTTATATATTGGCAGAAATTATCGGTGCACTTTTTGCTGTATTTGTGGCTAAAAAAATACTTTTCAATAACAGGACAAGAGATAAAACTATCTCGTAGAAAAATTGAACCTATAAGATTTAAGGTCAATTTTCTAAATCAGTTTTTAAAAAATTTATTGAAAATCAAAAATTAAAATAATAATGAAGAATATCTATAAGTTAAAACTATTACAGGCTAGAAGGATTAATACTTTCAAACTCCAGCATGTTTTTAAAGGTACACATTTCAGGTTTTGTGAAAGTAATTTTTGGAAATTTTTTATTAAAATCAGAGGATAATTGTTTATTAAATTTAGTTAAATTTTTTATTTCAGTTTCATTAAGTTGTCTCAAAATATAAGCTAATGTAATATGGAAAGTATATCTTTGATGATTTTCAAATTTAATTTTCAATAAATCACTTAGTTCATCTCTACAATTTCTTAAAATTTTTTCGTCCTCCTCGGAAAAGGGTTCTAAAACAATGCTGTAGCCACCAAAAAATGTTTTTATTTTTAAATTGATTTCTTTTGGAAAATTATAGTTTTCAATTCTTTTATTTAATTGAATAGCTATATCTTTGTAATCCATATCAAGATCTATATCTGTTGGCCAATAATAAGTATTTTTTGTATTTAAATTACAACAGTCAAATAATGTCATATGAAAACTAGATGGAGGTAAATAGGAATAAGTTTTTTCAGGATTAAAATTTTCTAAATTTTTTTGAAAACCAATAATTTGATCAGATAAATATGTATTAAGAGGAATATTACAAATTATTGTGCACCCTGGAAATGGTAAAGGTTTTCCTTTATCGTCAAATTTATTTTCTGCACCTTTTAAAGTATACCCTCTAAGTTTACCTGCTAAAAATTGCTCTTGGTTATTAACTATATTTAAATCCATTAAAATAAACTAAAACCAGTTTATATTTTCTTTATCACAAAGTTCTTTCAGCCTTAATGGATAGTCTGTCATGATGCCATCTACACCATACTCAATCATTTTTAACATATCGTACTCTTCATTAACTGTCCAAACGTTCACTGGCAAATCTTCCTGATGAGAAATTTCTACTAGTTTTTTTGTAATATCTTTATGGTATGGATGCCAAGCCTTTCCACCTTGTGATTTTATAATTTTTGGTAACTCATATTTTTCAAAAAAAGGTAAGAAACTCATCCATGGAGATCTATTGTAAATTGTATTTTTAATTTTAATTCCTGTCTGTTGTTGAAAACTTAAATAAGCTCTTGAAATTTCAGGGTAATGATTTTTGATTTCTGTCAGTGTTCTCCAATCAAATGAAGAAATGATTATTTTATTTTGTAAATTTGATTTATTTACTTCTTGCATAACAAGTTTTACCATTTCCTCTGGGGTTGGAGTTAAATTTTCCTCGTCAGGTGTAGATTTAATTTCTAAATTTATTAATAAATTTTCAGATTTGTTTTTTGAAGATAATTCTAATAACTCAGAAAGTTTTGGTATCTTTTGATTTTCTAAAGTTTTTTGATTAACAAATCTTCTTCCATATCTAGATAATTTATTTAAAGCCCCAACATCAAATTTTAAAAGCTCATCGTAACTTAAGTCAAATATTATTATATTTTCATCCGTTATCCAATTTCCCTCATTATCTTTTGTAAAACTTGGATCTAATCTAAAGTCATGTGTAATCACAGGAATAAGATCTTTGGAAATCAAAATATCTGTTTCGTATGCATTAATATTGTTTTTAAATAAATATTTAAAACTTTCTAGAGTATTTTCAGGAAGATCTCCTCTAGCGCCTCTATGGCCGTAAATTTTAATATAATTTGGCTTTGATAAAATCAAAATTAATTTACTCGATTACCATTAGATTTATCAAAGACATAATAATTGTTATCATTTATGTTCAAAGATAATTTACTTCCTTTTTTAATAATTTGACTTCCAGGACATCTAAAACAAAAATCTTTTTTATTTTTTATTTCTCCATAAATCAAATTATCTGAACCTAATTGTTCTACCAGATCTACAGATAAATTTATTAAACCTTTATCAGTTTGCGACATATGCTCTGGTCTAATTCCTAATATAACTGGTCCATTAAAATCACTTGTAACATTATTAATTTCAAAACCTTCTGAAGTAAGAGTTTTATTTTTTAATTCTCCTTCAAGAAAATTCATCTGTGGCGAACCTATAAATCCTGCGACAAACATAGATTTAGGATTATTATAAATTTCTATCGGTGTTCCAAGCTGCTCAATAAGGCCATTATTTATTACTGCCAGTCTATCAGCTAAGGTCATAGCTTCTACTTGGTCATGAGTTACAAATATACTTGTCACTCCAACTTTTTGCTGAAGTTTTTTTATTTCAAGCCTCATTTGTATTCTTAGTTTTGCATCTAAATTAGATAATGGCTCATCAAATAAAAATATTTTAGGACTTCTTACAATAGCTCTTCCCATAGCAACTCTCTGCCTTTGACCTCCTGACAACATGGATGGTTTTCTTTGCAAGTATTCAGAAATTTGTAATAGCTTTGCTGCCTCATTAACTTTTTTTTCAATATCTTCTTTTGAAATACCTCTATTTTTTAATCCGTAAGCCAAATTGTTGTAAACATTCATGTGAGGATAGAGTGCATAATTCTGAAAAACCATCGCAACATCTCTCTCTGAAGGGTCAACTTTATTAATTAATATTCCATCAAGATTTATATTACCTTCAGTTATGTCTTCTAACCCAGCAATCATTCTTAAAAGAGTAGATTTTCCACATCCGCTCGGTCCAACAAAAACCATGAATTCACCATTTTCTACATTCATACTTGTCTCATGAACAGCTTTAGTTCCGTTTGGATAGATTTTAGTAACTTTATTTAATTCTAAAAAACTCATTTATTTCTCTGTTTGAATTAATCCTTTTATGAACCATTTTTGCAAAAATACTACCACTAAAACTGGGGGGATCATTGATAAAATAATATAAGCAAATCTCTCTGCTGTTCTTGGTAAAGCAACTCCCTCATAATTTTCAGTAAATATAATTTTCATTCCCATTACTACAGTCCAATATTCCTCACTCGTAGTCATTATTAACGGCCATAAATATTGACTATATCCGTATACAAACATGAATATAAACATCGCTGCAATCATTGTTTTAGATAATGGAACTAAAAAATCTATAAAAAATCTCCAACTATTTGCACCATCTAATTTTGCTGATTCAAGTAATTCATCAGGTATAGTTTTATAAAACTGTCTAAAAAAAAATGTAGCGGTGGCTGATGCAACCAATGGAAGAACAAGACCTGTGTATGAATTAGTTAAACCTAAATCTGATACAATCTTATAACTTGGAAAAATCCTAACCTCCAGAGGCACAAGTAAAGTAATAAAGATTAACCAAAAAATTGGTACAGCAAATTTGAATCTAAAATAAACTAAAGCATAAGCTGACATTGCTGAGATAATTACTTTAAGGGTTGCAATTCCCAAAGCCATTATAAAGCTATTTATAAACATTTTTGCAGCAGTCACTTCCTCTGACCAACCACCCTTCTCATTTAAAACTTCGTTATAATTTCTTGTTAATTGATCGCCAAGACCAAATTTCATTCCCTCTTTTAAAATAGTTACAGTATCGTGGGTAGAGCTGGCAAATGATAACCAAATCGGAATTACCATTAATAAAACACCTAGTATAAGTACAATGTGTGCTAAAATTTGTGATAATTTAATTTTCATTTGTCTTGAAAGATCCCTTTAATAAAATATTTTTGTAATACAATTATAATTAATACTGGTGGTATCATTGACATGATAACAAATGCAAATTTGTTAACAATTGATCCAGACATCATCTTTAATCCCATGACAACAGTCCAATATTGTTCAGAAGAAGTTACTAATATCGGCCATAAATATTGATTATAACCGAATACAAACATAAATATGAACATTGCAACAATCATTGTTTTTGACAATGGCACTAAAAAGTCAATAAAAAATCTCCAAGTATTTGCACCATCCAATTTTGCTGATTCAAGTAATTCATCAGGTATAGTTTTATAAAACTGTCTAAAAAATAAAGTAGCTATAGCAGAAGCTGAAATTGGAATAATTAGTCCCCAATATGAGTTTACTAAGTTAAGTGTAGACATAACAGAATAGGTAGGAAAAATTCTTAACTCCAGAGGGACTAGTATAGTAATAAAAATTATCCAAAATAATAATGTTGCATATTTCACTCTAAAATAAACTAAGACATATGCAGTCATAAGAGATGAAATAACTGATAAGAACGCAACTCCAGTTGCCATTAAAAAACTATTTAAAAACATCTTTAATGCAGTAATTTCTTTAAAAAAACCACCTTCATATAATAAAACTTTTGTATAATTCTCTAAAAACTTATCTCCTAAAAAAAATTGAAGACCTTGGGTATTAATTATCGAAGCTGTATGAGTTGAGCTTGCAAAAATTAACCAAACAGGAATTATCATAATAAAAATGCCTATCAAAAGAATTAAATGAGAAAAGTTTGATGAAAAATATCTAATCATTTTAATTGTAATGTATTTTCCCTTCTATGTATCTAAATTGAAAAATTGTAATAACTAAAACAATCAACATCATCATAATTGATTGAGCACCAGCACTTCCTAAGTCTAACCCCCTAAATCCGTCCATGTATGCTTTATAAACAAGAGTTCTTGTTTCACCTGAGGGTGCACCAATTGTTGTAGTGTCAATTATTCCAAAAGTATCAAAAAAAGCATAAGTTATATTGATAATGATTAAAAAGAAAGTTGTGGGCATCAATAGAGGGAAAGTGATTGTCCAAAATCTTCTTAAACTACTTTTACAATCAATTATGGATGCTTCAATAACAGATTTTTGTATTGCTTGAAGACCGGCTAAGAAGAAAATAAAATTAGCACTTATTTGTTTCCATGATCCTGCTATTATTAAGTAGATATAAGAATCAAAAACACTTTCATACCAATTAAAACCCCATAAATCGTTAAATAGATGATACAATAATCCAAATCTTTCACTAAAAAAATAATTTGCCATAACACCCACCACCGCTGGCGCAATAGCATAAGGCCAAATCAAAAGAGTTTTGTAGGCACTTTTTCCATGCATTACATTATTGGCTTGTACAGCAAGTAACAATCCAATGGCTCCTGTAACAAGTGTAATCACAAAGCTATAAATAATAGTAAACTTAAAAGCTATTAAATAAGCCGGGTCATCAAAAATAAATAAAAAATTATCAAACCATACAAATTGTCTTCCAAATCCAAATGCATCTTGCATGGTAAATGCATCTCTAAAAGTTTGTATTATTGGCCAATATAAAAATATTAATAAAATACCTAGCTGTGGTGCTAAAAAAAAATACTGTGAATAGTTTGATTTAAACTGAACTTTTTTCATAAAATAAATAGGAGGGTATATTAATACCCTCCTAATTTATATTATTTTTTAAAGAGTCTTAGCAAATTGTTTTAACAATTTAGCTGCACCCTTATCCATGTTCTTTAATCCTTTTTCGATTGATATTTTGCCATTTAACATTGGCTCAACATTTTCGTAAATTACTTCACGAATTTGAGGCCAGTTACCAGCTCTATATCCACCAGGAATAGTTGAACCTTCTAAGCTTAATTGTTCACCAACAGCTTTGTGATATGGAGAAGCTCTATAAAAGTTTATAGTTTCAGCTAATTCTATACCACCTTTAGTTACAGCAGAATAACCTGTCATGTTGTGATAGTATAAATCCATTTCAGGAGAACCCATAAATTCTATGAATTTAGCAAGTCCTTTATACTCTTCTTCTGTATGACCATTTAAGATCCAGTTTGCTGCGCCACCAATAAATGTTGGATACTCTTTGCCACCAGTTACTGAATCCCAATAAGGAATATGATTAACTGTAAAATTTGGAACAACACCTTTCATTCCACCAAATGATGCAGCAGATCCAAACCAAAAAGCAGCCTCACCTGCTATAAATGGTGCTTGATTATCTCCCCATGCTCTTCCTTTATAACCGTAGAAACCTTTTTCGTACCATTCTTTTACTTTTTTCCAATGATAAACAAATGCATCTGTTTCAGCAAATAAAGTTTTTGTCGGAACAGCATCGTAACCATTGTTTCCATCTGTCATAAGTAGATTATGTCTTGAAAAGAAATTTTCTGTCCAGATCCATGGAAAGTGACTTTGAACTAAAGGAATATATCCAGCAGCTTTAATTTTTGGAGCCATAGCCTCAAATTCTTCATAAGTTTTTGGAACTGATTCTATTCCTACTTCTTTCAATATGTCCATATTTGCATACATTAAGCAAGTTGAACTATTAAAAGGAACACCTATCATTTTTCCGTCAGAGTCAGCATAGAAGTTTTTAATTCCAGGAATATAATTATCTGCATCTACTTTAATTCCATATTTCTCAGCCATATCTTCAAAACCAATAACAACGCCATTTTTAACTTGGGCTACCATAATTGCAGCACCAGCATCGTAAACCTGTGAATAATGTGGTTGGTCTCCCGCTCTAAATGCAGCTATAGTTGCCGCCATGTTATCTTCATAACTTCCTTTACCTGTAGGAATGACGGTGTATTCATCTTGTGAAGCATTAAATCTATTTGCAATTTCAATAATTACATCACCAAGAAATCCACTATTTCCATACCACCAATGAATTTCTGTTTTTGAATAACTGTGTGATGTAAAAGAGAAAGTAAATAGAATTGTTAAAACACTCAATATTTTTTTCATTTTACCTCTTTTGTTAATTTATGATTTTTTAATGATAAATTATTTATGTTAAAGTATCGTTAAATTTTGATTACTTAAATGTAAAAATATATAATATTTCTAAAAGAGGTTGTATATTTTAAAACAAATCATAATTTAAATGTCTAAAATATTCGATTTATTCATAATAGGTGGCGGTATAAACGGTGCAGGTATTGCAAGGGATGCTGCAGGTAGAGGCTTATCAGTTTGTTTAGCTGACAAAGGTGAGATTGGTGGAGCAACTTCATCCTGGTCAACGAAATTAATACATGGTGGTCTACGTTATTTAGAAAATTATGAATTCAAATTAGTTAGAGAGTCTTTGAGAGAAAGAGAAATTGTTTATAAAATTGCTAAACATATTTCAAAACCTATTCCTTTTATAATTCCTTATGCAGATAAAATTCGACCAGCCTGGTTAATTAAAATTGGTTTATTTTTGTACGATAATTTAGGTGGTAAAAGTAATATACCAAAATCAAAAACATTTGATCTTAGAAAAAAATTTTCAAATATTCTTAAAGAAAAATACAAAACTGGTTTCCAATATTTTGACATACAAATTGACGATAAAAAATTAACGAAATTAAATACCAAAGATGCAAAAAGAAATAACGCTAAAATACTAGAATACAACAAAGTTAAAAAAGCTGAAATTATTGGCAATGAATGGATTATTACTCTTGAAAATGGTGAAAAAGTAAAGTCAAAAATTTTGATTAATGCATCTGGACCATGGATAAATGAAACCTTAAATAAAAATATAAAAATTAAATCTAAGAAAAAAATTAGATTGGTTAAAGGAAGTCATATTATTACAAAAAAATTGTACAAAGAAAATGTTGCGTTCACATTTCAAAATACTGATAAAAGAATAATATTTGTAATACCTTATAAAGGGAAGTTTTCTTTAATTGGAACTACTGAAGAAGAGGTGAAATCACCTGAAAATAAAGGAATATCAAAAAAAGAAATTAGATATTTAATTAGTTCAGTAAATAATTACTTAAAAAAACAAATAACATCAAAAGACATCGTAGATACATATTCTGGGATAAGACCTCTAATTGAAGATTTTAAAACAGCCTCAAAAGTCACAAGAGATTATGTTTTTGATTTAAAAATTATAAAAAAATTACCTTTATTGAATATTTATGGAGGAAAACTTACCACCTACAGAAAATTGTCTGAAAAAGTCCTTATTGATCTTGAAAAATTTTTACCTAAAACAAAAAAAGGTCCATGGACGCACAAAAAGAAGCTTTTGTAATTTCCACTGTCTTAGAAAATGCTTTTCACTAAGTAATTTTATTTAATTCTAGTTTGAATTATTTTGATAATTTTAGGTAAATCTTTAATTGTATCTATTACATAGTGAGCACCTACTTTCTCAAATTTTTTCTTGATCTTTTTTCTAAATTTAGTTTTATCTTTAGAAGAAAGTTTATTAAATTCGACTTCTGTTTTACCAAATTCATTACCTGAAAAAATAACACCCACTACCCACATCCCAGCATTTACTCCCTCTAACAATCCAGGAATAGTGTCATCAACTTTTATACAATTTGATCCCTTAGTAATATTTAATTCAGAAAAAATTTTATATATTATTTCAGCTGAGGGTCTTCCAATTCTTGTATGCGATGAACTATAAGAAATATCTGGAGTAAATCCTTGTTTTTTTAATTCTGGCAATATAGTTTTTAAAATATCATCAGAATATCCAGTATTTGTAGCTATTTTAATTTTTTTTTTTTTTATAAATTCTATGGTTCTTTTACTGCCTGAAATAAATTTAGAATGTTTTTTAATAATTTTTTTTAATTCTGGATTAAAAAGTTTAAATAATTTATCGATATCATTTTTACTAGGTTTTTTTTTATATTTTTTTTTCCACTGAAGATTTATTTTTTTTGTATTAATTAATTGACTTATATGTGCTCTTTTTTCAATACCCATAGGACCAATAGCTTCTTTTCTACTAATTGGTATTCCAATCTTATTAAAAATATGAATTAGAACTTTTGATGGTGCCAAACTACCAAAATCTATTAGGGTGCCTGCTAAATCAAAAACAATTGCTTCTATTTTATTATTTTTCATTATATTTTTTAATTATATAATTAAAGTTAAATTAAAATAATATTAAATTAATTTGAATAAATTACCCTAGGTTCTAGAAATAATTCCCTTGATAAGGCTTTGAATTTTTTAGTCACTTGTTTTGAAATAATTTCCTGGTGCTGGGATGGAATTTTTAAAAATACTGAATTACCTCTTTTATAAAGTTTAAACTCTTCTAAAAAAATTGTAGATATTGATGTAAGAGAATTAGCAAATCTTAAGGCTGCACCAACTTGTTTGCAAGAATATATCTCGTTGTTATTTAAAAACGTTAAGTATTCTATCTTTGGGTTGTATTTTATACTACAATATCTCCAGTAACAAGAAAGTGCCAATTGTATTCTTTCTTTATGTGAAAGTTTTAATAAAGGCGTATTTAATGTTTCTTGAAAAACCAACTCTGCTTTTTGGAATGCTCCCAAACCCCAATCCATATGACTTAGTACACAAGATAGATGAAGCAATTTTTGATTAAAATGCTCATTTCCCTCAAATATAGGTTTTATAAAATCAAAATATTTCTTATATGTAGATCCTAAATCGCCTCTTTTTTTTGAAATATGCTCTAATGATTTATTAAAAACAAAATTACTATCTGAGTTTTTAAATAAATCTTTGGCAAGAGATCCTTCTCTAATACCGCTAATTGAGCAAATAACATTTTTTGGATTTGCTATGTTCATAATTTCTTCTAGAATTATTGAGCTATAAGGAAGATAAGGTGTTCTAGACTTTGATATGTATTCAACTGATTTCAATTTAGATTTATTAAATGAAGAAATTTTTTCTAAAAATTTTGTGAGTTTTTCATTTTCAATTGAGTATTGATGAATAATATGGACTGGATATTCATTTTGAAATAAGTGTAATTTAAACAAAGCTCTCCACGTACCTCCCACCAAATATAAATTATTAAATTTTTTTTTAGATAACCATTTTTCATCTCTTAAGAGATTTTTGAGATATTTAGGTAAATTTCTTTTTTTAACAATAGGATTGTTAATTAACCTTAAAACACCAACCGGAAGTGATGTTTTATTTGTTACAACATTGTTTTCAACTCTAGCAAGCTCTAAACTTCCACCACCTAAATCAGCAACAAGTCCATCCACATTCTCAAATCCAATTTTAACGCCTTCAGCTGATGATTCGGCCTCTTCTTCACCAGTTAAAATATTTATATTTTTTTTAAATAAGTATTCTACTTCTTCAATAAAGGGCTTTGCGTCTGTAGCTTCTCTTAATACAGCTGTCGCAATAATTTTAAGGTTATTAATTTTTGAAACATTAAGAATTTCTGAAAATCTTTTTAAGACTTTTAAAGCATATATCTTGCCTGATTTATGAAGTTTTTTTGATTTATCTAAGTTTTTACCAAGTTCACAAACTGCTTTTTCGTTAAAAAAAGGTACTCTAGATGATGTAAAATCATCGTAAATTAACATTCTTATAGAATTTGAACCTATATCAATAATAGCTAATTTTGATTGTCTTAATTTTAAATTTTGCTTATTTTTAATTACTTTAAGTTCCACCTTTTACCAACCTTAAGTTTAATTTTTTAGGTTTAATTTTTAGTTTTGCTTTTCCTCTTCCTGATAAACTTGGATTATTCATGAAATAATCATGTGCAGAAAAAGAATCTTTTCGACTATATTTAATTTTTTGATAATTTCCATCAGGATAAAGTTCCCAGCTCTGATTCGTGTCGAGATAATTGGCCATCATTATTTGGTCTAAAACCTGTTCATGCACAGTTTGATTTTCAATTGGCACGAGAAGTTCGACTCTTCTATCAAGATTTCTTGGCATCAAATCTGCAGATGAAATATAAACTTTTGCATTTCTGTTGGGCATAAATTTTCCATTTGCAAAACAATAAATTCTTGAGTGTTCAAGAAATCTTCCAATGATACTTTTTACAATAATATTTTCCGATTTATTTTTAATACCAGGTCTTAAACAACATACACCTCTTACAAATAAAAAGACTTTTACACCGACACTAGAAGCCTCATAAAACTTATCAATTATTTGTGGATCAACTAATGAATTCATTTTAGCCCAAATCTCAGCGTGTTTCCCTTTTTTTGCATTACTTATTTCCTTATCTATATTCTGATTTAAAGTTTTTCTTAAATTTACTGGAGAAATGGAAATTTTATTTAAATTTCTTGGTTTTGAATAACCAGTCACATAATTGTAGAATTTTTCAACATCTGTAGCCATTTTTTTATCAGAGCTAAATAGAGATAAGTCTGTGTATATTTTTGCATTTACAGGATGATAATTGCCAGTACCCAAATGGAAATATGTTTGAATTTTACCACCCTCACGTCGATGTATTAGTGATGATTTAGCATGTGTTTTGTATTTTGCAAAACCATAAACAATTTGAACTCCAGCTTTTTCAAGACTTCTTGCCAGCTGTATATTTGCTTCTTCATCAAATCTAGCTTTGATTTCAATTAAAGCAGTAACTGTTTTACCATTTTCGGCAGCACTAATTAATGCTTTAACAATTGGTGAATCTAAAGTAGTCCTATACAGTGTTTGTTTAATAGCAATTACTTTTTTATCTATAGCCGCTTGATTTAAAAATTCAATTACAGCATCAAAAGTTTCAAATGGATGATGAACTATTAGGTCTTTTTTCTTAATTGTCTCAAAAAAATTATTATTGTATTCTTTTAATCTTTCTACGTCTCTTGGTGTAAAGTTTTTAAATTTTAATTTAGAATTTTTAATTTTACAAATTTGGTCTATATCCTGGATTCCAACTAAACCTGCTACTTCATAAATATAATTTGGATTAATTTCTAATTTATTTGTTATAAATTTTACAAGTTCTTTGTCGCTTTTTTCTAAAATTTCTAATCTAACAATATCACCAGTTCTTCTTCGCTTTAATGCTAGTTCAAATGATCTGACTAAATCCTCAGCCTCTTCTTGAATTTCTACATCACTATCTCTTATTACTCTAAATATCATTTTCTTTTCTAATAAATGATCTGGAAAAATTTCAGAGGCAAAGTAACCAATAACATCATCTAGAACTAAAAATTTCTTAAATGATTTTCCTCCGTCTATTTCAATAAATCTTGATAAAGCTTTAGGAATTACAATAATTGAATTAAGAATTCTCTTTTTTTTCTTTTTCTTCAGCTTCATAACTAAAGCTCTCCCTTGATTAATAATAAATGGAAAAGGATGAGCAGGATCAATCGCTGATGGTGTAAGTAGAGGATAGATTTCTTCCTTAAATATTTCTAATAATTTCTTTTTTTCCTTTGTGTTAAGGTTTTCTGGCTTAGTTAATAAAATATTATTTCTCTTCAGCTGATTTGATAGATTATTAAATATGGTATTTTGTTTATTTAATAGATTTTTTGTATCATTGATAACCATCTCCATCTGTTCTTCAGGTGTTAGTCCATCTGAACTTAGTGAGTCGACTTCTTGTTTAATCTGACTGTATAGTCCAGCAACTCGAACCATAAAAAATTCGTCTAAATTTGAGCCTGCAATAGATAAAAATTTTACTCTCTCATAAAGAGGATTTTCAATATTTTGCGCCTCAAAAAGAACCCTATCGTTAAATTTTAACCATGATAATTCTCTATTTATATAATTAGATTTAAGCTCTTCTTTGTCTTGTTTTTTTAATGCAGTCATATATTTAGAATTAATGCGCGAATTATATGTCATGAGACATGCAAAATCTAGTTGGGAAGACCCAAATTTAAGTGATTTTGAAAGACCACTAAATAAAAGAGGCATCAAAAGTGCAAAAATTATAAGTGAATTTTTTGTTAAAAAAAAATATTCCTTTGATTATGTGCTTTTATCTTCATCAAAAAGAACAAAAAAAACTCTAAATTTAATACTGAAAAAAATAAATAAACCAAAAAAAATTAAAAGTTCCTCAAAGCTTTATTTAGTTAATGAAAATGAAATTATAGGGTATATAAAAAATATCCATAAAAGGTTTAAGAAAGTATTGCTAATAAATCATGAACCTGCTCTTAAAAATTTAGTTATAAAATTAACTAAAAATAAAGATAATAGTAATTTTAAACTATTAAATTATAAATTCCCAACTTGTGCATTTGCTAAAATAGTTTTCGATACAAATGATTGGATAAATATTGAAGAGAAAGGAATTATTTCTGAATTTGTAAGGCCTAAAGATTTAGTTATCTAACGAATAGCCTGCAGATCTCACTGTGCGAATTAAACTTTCTAATCCACTTACATTTAAAACTTTTCTCAATCTTCTTATGTGAACATCAACCGTTCTACTTTCTACATAAATATTTTCACCCCAAACATTATTTAATAATTGTTCTCTTGAATAAACTCTTTTTGGATTTTTGATAAAAAAATCTAATAATTTAAATTCTGTGGGTCCCAAAATTATTTCCTTATCATTTCTATAAACTCTTTTTGCCAATCTATCAATTTTAAGGTCTTTAAATTCCACAACATCAGTTGATGACAAAGGTTTAGCCCTTCTTAACAAAGATTTAATTCTTGCATTTAATTCTTTTTGGCTAAATGGTTTAGTGACGTAATCATCAGCTCCAGTTTCAAATGCTTTTAATTTATCTTCCTCCTCTCCTTTAGCAGTAAGCATAATAATTGGAATGTCATTATATTTTTTATCCCTTTTTAACTGTTTACATATTTCGACACCTGATAAATCTGGCAACATCCAATCTAATAAGATTAAGTCTGGCATTTTTTGTTTTATTGATTTTAAAGAGTCCTCTCCATTTTCACTTGAAGAAACCTTATGACCTTCTTTTTCTAAATTATATTTTAATAGAGTTGAAATTGGCGCCTCATCTTCTGCAATAAATATGTGTGCACTCATTACTTTGTTAATACTGAGTCGCTACCCTTAGGTCTTTCACCCTCTAAATAATCACCTGTAACTAAATAAAATACTTGCTCAGCTATGTTGGTTGTATGATCTCCTATCCTTTCAATGTTTTTAGTTACAAATAAAAGATGTGAGCCATATTCAATATTTTCCGTATTTGATTTAAGTAGTGAGATGACTTCTTCCATACATTTATTTGTTAAATCATCAACTTGTTCATCACTCTCCCATACTGTTCGAGCTACATCGCTTGATCTACTTAGATATGAGTCTAAAACAATTTTTAATTGTTTTTGAACCAAAATGCAGATTCTATTCATTGCTTCAATTAAATTATTTGGCAAATGCGTATTTATAAGTTTTGTTCTTTTTGCAATATTTTTGGCAAGATCACCTATTCTTTCTAAGTCTGAAGACATCTTTAGAGCTGCAACTGTTTCTCTAAGATCAACAGCCATTGGTTGTCTTAAAGCAATTAAATTTACTACCTCATTCTCTATCTGAGACTCAAAATTATCTATAACTACATCTGAATTTATAACATCATCAGCAAGGTTATGATCATTTGTTGATATTGCTTTCATTGCATTACCTAAAGCGGTTTCGCAATTTGCCCCCATTTCAACTAAATCATTGTTTAATTTTTTTAATTGGTCTTCGTAAGATTTTACTGTGTGTGGTTTTTCATTCATTATCCAAACCTTCCTGTTATGTAATCCTGCGTTTGTTGTTGAGTCGGATTCTTGAATATCTTATCAGTAGAACCTACTTCAATCAATTTACCAAGGTGAAAAAAACCAGTATTTTGAGAGACTCTTGCAGCTTGGGACATTGAGTGAGTAACAATTATTATAGTATGTTCCTTTCTTAATTCATCAATTAGCTCCTCTATTTGTGCTGTTGCAATTGGATCAAGAGCTGAACATGGCTCATCCATGAGTATTACCTCTGGCTTAATTGATATTGTTCTTGCAATACAAAGTCTTTGCTGTTGTCCACCTGATAAACCAGTACCTGGTTCGTGAATTCTGTCTTTTACCTCTTCCCAAAGTGCTGCTTTTCTCAAACTCTCTTCAACAATATTATCCATTTCACTTTTAGATTGAGCTATCCCATGTATCTCAGGTCCATAAGAAATATTCTCATAAATAGTTTTTGGAAAAGGATTTGGTTTTTGAAAAATCATTCCAACTTTTTCTCTAAGCCTTACAACATCTGTATCTTTTTGATTTATGTCATAGTCATTAATTTTTACGACACCACTGACTTTACAAATATCGATCACATCATTCATTCTATTTAAACATCTTAAGAATGTTGATTTACCACAACCAGAAGGTCCAATAAGAGCAGTTACTTTATTTGCTTCGATATCCATATTGATATCAAATAAAGCTTGTTTCGCTCCATAATAGACATCAACATTTTTTGCTTCTATTTTATTCATATTTTAGTTCCATTTCTTTTCAAATTTATGTCTAATTAATTGTGCTCCTAAATTCATAAAAATTAGGAAAAATAATAATACCATTATGCAAGCAGACACTTTTTCTACAAATCCTCTTTCGGCACTCTCCGCCCATATATAGATTTGAACAGGCAAGCTAGCTGCTGGATCCATAGGGGTTCCTGGTATTGTGTTAACAAAAGCAACCATTCCAATTAATATTAAAGGCGCTGTTTCACCTAATGCTTGAGCTAAGCCAATTATAGTACCTGATAAAGTTCCAGGTAAAGCCAATGGCACGGTATGATGCATCGTCGTTTGCATTCTGCTAGCTCCCATTGCTAAAGCTGCTTCTCTTATACTGGGTGGAACAGCCTTCAATGATGCTCTGGCTGCTATTATAATTGTTGGAAGAGTCATTAATGAAAGGGTTATGCCTCCAACTAAGGGTGTTGATCTAGGTAAACCAAATACAGCCAATAAAACACCTAATCCTAATAATCCAAAAACAATTGAAGGAACTGCTGCTAGATTATTGATATTTACTTCTATAAAATCTGTAAATCTATTTTTTGGTGCAAATTCCTCTAGATAAACTGCAGCTAGTAAGGCAACAGGAAAGGCAATTGACAGACAGACAAGTATGGAAAATAATGAACCCATAAATGAGCTTGCTATTCCCGCTAACTCAGCTTCTCTAGAATCAGCATTTGTAAAAAAACTGGCATTAAATTCACTTATAACTCTTCCGTCTTCATTTAATTTATCAAAAATTTTTAATTGATAATCAGATGCTCTTCTTCTATTTTCAGGTATATCTCTTGGATAATTTCCTTTAAATACTTGATCTAAGTCGTCAGAGGCTGTTAATTTTACATCAACTGTTTTTCCAAAGCTATCAGGATTGTCTAGAAGATAATATTTTAATTCTCTCTCAAAAGTAAATGCAAACATTTTTTTTAATTCCATAATTTGATCCTCACTTGCGTCTGGATCGAGACTGATAAATGTTTCTATCCCAAACTCATAAAAGTCTGCATCATTAATATCTTCGGTTGTTGGTTTTTTATCTGGATCCAAATATAATAAATCTGCATTATAATTGACTGGTATTACCAACCATGTTTTTTGAAATGCTGTGTAACCAGTAGAAAATATCTTTGTTAGAAATACCACTAGAAATAATAAAGCCATAAATATTGCAGCTTTACCGTAAAATTGAAATCTTTTTTCAGCTTTGTATCTTTTAATTAAACGTTCTTCTTTATTCATATTTCTCTCTATATTTTTTCACAACAGATAAGGCAACAATATTTAAAACTAAAGTAACTATAAATAAACTTAATCCCAGTGCAAAAGCTGCTTGGGTTTTCGGATCCCCAAATTGTTGATCACCAATTAAGATAACAACAATTTGAGCAGTTATTGTTGAAGTGGACTCTAATGGATTAAGAGTTAGGTTTGCTGCCAACCCTGATGCCATTACAACAATCATTGTTTCACCAATAGCTCTAGAAACACCTAATAAAATAGATCCAACAATTCCAGGTAAAGCAGCTGGAAAAATTACTCTTTTTATTGTTTCAGATTTTGTTGCTCCCATGGCATAGCTACCATCTCTAAGATTTTGAGGAACACTTGTAATTACGTCGTCACTTAAGCTTGATATAAATGGAATAATCATAATTCCCATAACACCACCGGCTGCCAGTGCGCTTTCTGCTGACACCTCTAGTCCTAATGATAATCCAAGGTCTTTTAAAAAAGGTCCAACTGTTAAAGCAGCAAAAAAACCATAAACAACAGTTGGAATTCCTGCTAAAATTTCAATGACAGGTTTGGCATATTGTCTTAAACGTTTGCTCGCATATTCCGCCATATAAATACCACTTAACAAACCAATTGGTATTGCAACACACATTGCAATCAAAGCTATAAAAAAGGTGCCTGCAAATATCGGAACCGCACCAAAAGTATCACTGTACATTGATGGATCAAGTGCTTCACTTGCATCTCGAACAAAAGCTTTTGCAGGATACCAGTGCATTCCAAATACAAAATCAAATAGTGGGATAACTTGAAAAAATTCTATTGTTTGAAACAAAAGTGAAAAAATAATACCAATGGTTGTTAATATCGCTGCCAGTGATGATAAAAAAAATACTCCTTTAAGAAATATTTCAACTGGTTCTCTTGTTTTAGTGTTGTTTGAAATCTTTGTATACGCATAACCTGTTGATGCAATTAATAATGATAAAACTATAACGACCTTAGACCACTTTGCTATGTCTCTAAAGTTTAAATATTTTTCTGCTGATCTTTGTAACTCTGCAGTAAGTTCTCCTGAATACTGGTTTCGAGAAAGTGATTTTACTTTTTCATAAAATAAATTCAACTCTCCTTCTAGAAGTCCTTGCGAAGAATAATCACTAAGTATAAAAAATCTTACTATGCTAGGTTCAAATATCGACCATAAAGCATACAAAAGAAAAGCGGGTGCGCCACACCATATAGCAAGATAGTACCCATAAAATTTTGGAAGAGCTGTTAACCGTTTGTTAGATTGAATTAAAATAGCTTTTTTTCTTCCAAAGAAGTAACTGGATAAAGCTAAAAGAACAATTGTTAAAAATATTACTGAATTCAATTATTGGCTCCTTTAGATTTATACAAAAAAAAGGGCCCGTTTAATAGGGCCCCTTTTGAGTTTATTAACAAATATTATATTACTCCATTGACATTGCAGTAAGAGATTTCGAATTATCTCTAACTGTTCTGTAAGTTGCAGCATCAAGTGGAACAAGTCCTATTTCCGCTAAGTAACCTCTTTTACCAATAGCTTTAGTTGTAGTGAATTCTTTTACAAATTCATGTAATCCTGGAATTACACCAACATGAGCTTTTTTTACATAAAAGAATAATGGTCTAGCAACAGCATAACTATAGTCTTGGATAGATTCTAGTGATGGTTGACCACCTTCTATACTTGCAGCTTGCAATTTATCTCTAGCAGCTAAGAAGTAACTAAATCCAAAGAAACCAAACATTTCTTTGTCTTCAGATAATTTTTGAATAATTAAACTATCATTCTCTCCAACTTCAATTGCAGCACCATCTTCTCTGTAAAGTTTTTGTGGTTTTTTATATTTTTTATTTCCAGCTTCGAAACCTGCTTTGTATAATGCTTTAGCCTCTTTAGGCATACCTTTTTTCATTACTAACGAATTCCAAGCATCTCTTGTTCCGGATGTTCCTGGGGGAATCATAACTGAAATCTTTTGTTTTGGTAAACTTGGGTCTATTTGATCCCATGTTTTGTATATGTTGTCTACTAATTTACCATCAACAACTGAGTGTTTTGCTAAAGCTTTCCAAAGTTGTTCTTTAGTGAAGTTTACTGGTTCAGCATCAACACTGTATGCTAAAGTAATACCATCGTTACCGATAATAACTTCAACAATTTCATTAACACCATTTTTTTTGCAAAGAGCTTTTTCTTTATCTTTCATTGCTCTTGATGCATTTGTTATATCAGGGTGAGCTTCTCCTACACCTGCACAAAATAATTTTGCACCACCACCTGTACCAGTTGACTCGATTACTGGTGTTTTAAATCCAGTTTGCCCGAATCTTTCAGCAACTATTGTTGCGTAAGGGAATACAGTAGATGATCCAACTATTTTGATTTGATCTCTTGCTTGAGCAATAGTGGCAACAGAAATGGCAACTATTGAAGCAAGGACTATAGTTAGTTTTTTCATTTTTAATATCCTTTCGTGAATTAAAGTTAATTAACGACTCGCTTAATAAATTTTATTGAGGACTCTAGTATTACAAATTTGTTACAGTTTTGTTAAATAGGTAACTTTTTAGTTGTATCTTTTAGAGATGATTAAGGTATCATTATCTGCAGCCAAATCTCCTCGACAACGAATTGGGCTGACATTTTCACTTAGTGCTAAGCTCTTTGTTGGTCTTAAAGTAACTTCTAGTTGTATCATTGATATAAGGTCTTTTACTTGATTTTGATCATATTTCCATGAAGGCCAACTTGTGGGGGTAGAAAAAGTAGTAATTATATAACTTGAGGCCCTATTAAAATTATAATTACTCTCATTTTGTTTT
Organism: uncultured Pelagibacteraceae bacterium; assembly: GCA_902611265.1. Classification (GTDB taxonomy): domain Bacteria; phylum Pseudomonadota; class Alphaproteobacteria; order Pelagibacterales; family Pelagibacteraceae; genus Pelagibacter. The sequence continues at coordinate 210 of CACLYY010000011.1, read as the reverse complement.
CTTAACAAATGATCTCTTACAGAAAAGAAAATATTTTTACATCTATGCATGTCAGACATATAATTTTCTTTTTTTAAGTTTTTGTTCATTGGGATTGATACAATCAAATCAATTGTATCTCTCCAGAATGAAGTTAAAACCTCAGTATAGATATGATCAACATTTACTTTGTCAGATGGAAAATGTTTATTGACAGTGCTTTTCGTATTT
>CACLYY010000010.1 GCA_902611265.1 uncultured Pelagibacteraceae bacterium | reverse complement strand
ATTTATTTATTAAACCAATTTGAAAAGCGGTAAAAATAAAGGTTATAGGCAACATTCCCCAAACTTTAAAGTTTACCCAGAATTCTTCTGATTGAGTTCTCCAAATAATTTCATTTAATATGGCTAGTCCAAAAAAGAAATATGTCCATCTTTTATTTAAAATTTCCCATCCTTCATCACTTAAAGGCATAGATTTCCCAAGTAACTTTTTTAAAACTGGTTCATTTGTAAAGTATTTTCCAAACATTAATGCAAGACCAAACAAAATATTTATTATTGTTGGCTTCATGTAAATAAAAATAGGATCATCAAAATAAATTGTTAAACCACCAAATAATGTAATCAATATACCACTTATAAGTGGTACTTTTGGAATTGTCTTTTCAACAATCCACATAATTAAAACTGCTATGATAGTTGCAACTATAAGTGGAGGTATTGCAACGATTAAGTTTTTATCATTATTGTAATAAAAATAAAAAAATATTACCAAAGGCCCTAAATCAGTAACAAATTTTAAAACAGATTTATTCACTGCTACATAATAGCAGAATAATAAAACAATCATATTTTTTTTATTGATTTTTATTTTTAAATATCCATATTTATTGAGTGACTATTCAAAAAGGAAAGTTCTCAATCGGAGATGTTGTAAAACATAAGCACTTTGACTTTAGAGGTGTGATTTATGATGTTGATTTTGAATTTAATAATTCAGAGGAATGGTATCAATCCATACCAAAAAACGTAAGACCTAGAAAAGACCAACCATTCTATCATTTGTTAGCTGAAAATGATGAAATAACATACGAGGCATATGTTTCTGAGCAAAATCTATTAGTGGACGACTCTGATGAGCCCATTAAACATCCATTAATAAATGAAATATTTTCAGGAAAAAGAGGCTCTAGTTATTTCAAACCCTCTAACTAGACACAATTACATTATTTAAACACATTTCGTGCAAATCTTAGACATACATGAAGGCTAAGGTAATTAGATATTTTGGCCAAGGATGCATAATTTATCCATTTATTTATCTCCCTCTGTGTTCTTGGTCAGAATAACTCACCATAAAAATTTTCAAAATTTTTCAATTTGATATAGATAGCTAAAAAAATGTTAAATTATTTTAAACCAAAAAACCTAATTCAGATTATCAATAGATCTCAAAAATTTGTCTTTATTATATTTATTTTAATCTTAATTCTTGGACTTGTTGAAGCATTAATTCTTTCACCTGAGGATTATAAACAAAGTGACTCCGTTAGAATTATGTATGTACATGTTCCTGCTGCTTGGATCTCATTAGGAATTTTTTCTTTAATATCAGTTTTATCTTTTGGTATTATTATTTTTAAAAATAAAAATTTTTCACTAATCACTAAAAGTTTAGCTCCATCAGGATTTGTCTTCAATATAATCGCTCTAGTAACCGGATCAATATGGGGAAAACCTACTTGGGGAACGTGGTGGGCATGGGACGCAAGAATTACATCCATGTTATTATTAGCAATATTTTATTTAATGTTTATTTTGTCTTGGAGAATTGCAGGAACAGAGGATAAAGCTGTAAAATTAAGTTCATATATTGCTATATTTGGAGTTATTAATGTTCCAATTATCAAATTTTCTGTCGATTGGTGGTCTACTCTTCATCAACCAGCTTCAATAAATCTTCTAAAAGAAACTTCAATTCATTCGTCAATGCTGCTTCCTTTGGGAATAATGACTGCGGCATTTGCACTTTTTTCGCTTTTGATATTTTTGATGAAATATAATACAGAACTGATAAAAATTAAGAATAAAGGATTAGATAGATTATGATTCAAGACGTTTTATACATGAATGGGTACGGCTTATACGTATGGTCTTCTTTTGTGTTTACTTTATCTTGTTTTTGGATTTTACATTCAGTTATTAAGCTTCAGTTAATTAAAGAGCATAAAAAATTTGAAGCAAAATTTGAAAGTTTAGATATAGAAAAAGTTGAAAAAGCAAAAAAACAAGAAACTTTCAAAGAAATTTTAGCTACTTCTTCAGTTTCTAAGATTTAATTACTTATTTTCATGTATGGTAAAAAAGTAAAATTAAGAGCTGTTTTTATATTATCAATTTTTGTTTCTTTAATTTTAGTATCTTTTTTAATTATAAAATCGCTGGAAGAAAATGTAGTTTATTTTAAATCACCAACAGAAATTAAGGTACTTCCTGAAGTTACAAAGAAAAAAATTAGAGTTGGTGGAATGGTAAAAAAAAATTCAATTAATATTAATCAATCTGGAGTAAATTTTGTGATAACTGATTTTAAAAACGAGCTTATAGTAAATTATAAAGGCGCAATACCAAATTTGTTTGAGGAAGAAAAAGGAGTTGTCGCTGAGGGATTTCTTCAAGATAGAAATTATTTTAAGGCGGTGAAAATTTTGGCAAAGCATGATGAAAACTATATGCCCCCAGAGGTAGCAGAATCTTTGAAAGAAAATTAGAATGGTCAATCAACTAGGCAATTATTCTTTATATATAGCTTTATTAATTTCGATTTTTATAATTATAAAAACCTCATTATCGTTTAGGAATTCCTCTAATGTTTTGAGTGGCAATATTTTTTCGTTAATATCCGTACAATCTTTAATGGTTATAATTAGTTTTCTAACTTTAATTTATGCTTTTGTTACATCAGACTTTAGTAACGAGACTGTTTACAACAACTCTCATACTGCAAAACCTTTATTCTATAAAATTTCTGGGACATGGGGCAATCATGAAGGAAGTTTACTTTTATGGTTATTGGTATTAACAATTTTTTTATTTTTATTTGTAATCGACTCTAAAAATCTTCCTCAAAGATACAGAACTTTTACATTGTTTTTTCAGGAAATTATAATTTTTGGTTTTCTTCTATTTATACTTTTCACATCCAATCCCTTTGCAAATATATTTCCAATTCCATCTGAAGGAACAGGATTAAATCCAATACTCCAAGATCCTGCATTAGCAATTCATCCACCTATTTTATATTTGGGTTATGTTGGAACCTCTATTATATTCTCATCCGCTTTAGGTGCAATTATCTCTGACTCCATTAATAAATCTTGGGCAAGTCACATTAAAAGATGGGTTTTAATTTCGTGGGTATTTTTATCTATTGGTATTCTCTTAGGATCTATATGGGCATATTACGAGTTAGGATGGGGAGGTTTTTGGTTTTGGGACCCTGTTGAAAACGTATCACTAATGCCTTGGCTTTGCCTAACAGCATTATTACACACAGTTTTTACTTTAGAAAAACGAGGAACATTTCAATCATGGGCAATAATTTTATCAATTACAACTTTCTCATTAAGTATGAGTGGAACTTTTTTAGTTAGGTCTGGAATTTTAAACTCAATTCATACTTTTGCAAACGATCCATCACGTGGAGTGTTTATATTGTGTTTTTTATTTGTATTAATTTTTATCTCAATATTTATTTATTTTTTTTATCAAAAAACTATCACAGTTGAATCAACAAAAACTTTTTTAGTGAGTAAAGAAACTGCAGTTTTAATCAATAATTTATTCATGATGTTTTTTTTATCAGTAGTTTTGATTGGTACAGTTTATCCAATTTTTTTAGAGGTAATTAACGATGAAAAAATTTCGATTGGACCACCTTTTTACCATAAATTAATTATCCCATTCTTAATTCCATTTTTATTTTTTATGGCAATTGGACCCAATATTAAATGGATAAAAGATAAGATGGGAAAGATTAATTTAAAAGATATATTTATCTTCATGATATCAATTGTAATTTCTTATATTTTTGTAAATAAATTTGGCGTTTCTTATCTCCTATCTCTTCCTTTATTTATTTTCAGTTTATTTTTATTTTTTGTGACAATCAGAGATTTTTTTGGAAAAAATATTAACATATCACAAAAAATCTCTCATTTTGGTTTTAGTCTGTTAATTTTAAGTATTTTATTAAATGGTGTTTTGGCTAAAGAACATTCTTCAAACATGAGAGTTGGAGATGAAATAAAATTTTTAGATAAAATAATTCAATTTCAAAATATTGAGGTAATAAAAAAACAAAATTATCAAACATTAATAGGCAAATTTAATATTGTTGATGAAAATAATTCATTAAGTTTAAAACCTGAAATTAGGATTTATGACCAACCTCAAACCATTACTAGTGAGGCTGATATTTCCTCTACAATTTTCGCAGATAATTTTTTAGTATTTAATATAATTAAAAACGATGGTTTTTATAATGTGCGATATCAAATAAAACCATTTATGATTTGGATTTGGATTTCAGTCTTATTAATTTCATTGGGTGGAATATTAAGCTTAAAGAAAAAAAATGTCTAAAAATATAAAATTAATTAGTATAGTTTTATTTGCACTTTTTTCTTTTTTTATACTTTTAAAAGGATTAGATAAATCTAACACTTATTCTCCCAGTATTGATAAAAGTAAAATTGATTTCAATTTTAAATCAAAATATCTTTTTTCTGAAAAAGAAGTTTTTTTAAACGAATTATTAAAAAACGAAGGTATGACTTTAATTAATATATGGGCCTCTTGGTGTTTGCCCTGTAAAGATGAGCATGCATATTTATTAAAATTAAAATCTTTAAATAACTTAAATATCATTGGAATTAATTACAAAGATAATGAAAATAATGCTAAACAATTTCTTAGCGAACTTGGAAATCCTTATACAAAAATAATAACTGATCCAAACGGAATAAACTCAATTGAACTGGGAGCATTTGGTGTACCTGAAACTTATTTAATAGAAAATAAATCTAAATTAATTATTAAAAAATTTATAGGCCCTTTAGATGATAAATCGTTTATACAACTCACTAAAATAATTCAATGAATAAGATGAAAATTCTGCTAAAACTAATTATTATTTTTTTGTTCTTTCAAAATTTTTCTTCAGCTGAAACTTCGCAACAAGTTGACAAAATTTCAAAGAACTTAAGATGTCTAATTTGTCAAGGTCAATCAGTATATGATTCTCAATCAGATTTTGCATTAAGCATGAAAATTCTAATACAGAATAAAATCGATGAAGGTAATAATGAAGAGCAGATTTATGACTTTCTTAAAAATAAGTATGGTGAGTGGATTGTCTATGATCCAGAAATCAACAAAAATACTCTTTTGCTTTGGGTATTACCTTTGATTTTATTTGTTTTTGGCGGTATTTTAATTCTTAGAAAAGTATCTATAAAGTAGATAAAAATTTTTATGCAAACCTTTTTAAAAATATTTTTAATATACTTTTTGCTAGTATTTAATTTTGCAAATGCAGATGGACATAAATCTAGTGAAAGTTGGAGTTTTTACACTGGAACTTTTGATTTTAGTGATGAAGGAAAAAAGTCAACTTTATTTGGTATCCAACACATTAATACTGGAAAAAATAAGGAGAGTTTCTTAGGGATACTACAACCTGTGACAGGTTTAATGATAACAGCAGATAATGCAGCATACGTATATACAGGCTTTCAAATTTACAATGAAGGTCCATTAAAATTTACCCCAAGTTTCACACCTGGATTATACTCCGAGGGTGATGGTAAAGATTTAGGGCATGTGATTGAGTTTAAAACTGAAATTCAAATATCTTATGAATTTTCAAAAAATAGCGAAATAGCAGTATCATATAACCATATATCTAATGCGAGTCTTGGAGATAAGAATCCTGGGGCAAATAGTTATATGTTTAATTATATAAAAAAATTTTAATTTAAGGATATGAATTTAAAAGATTGTCACAATTTTAGTGATTTTAGAAAATTAGCTCAGAAAAAATTACCTTCTCCAATATTCCATTACATAGATGGTGCAGCAGATGATGAAATAACTTATGCGAGAAACACCAGCGCCTTTGACGATGTTGATTTGGTTCCGAATGTTCTAAGAGGAGTAGAAAATGTTGACCTTTCAACAACAATATTTGGAAAAAAATTGGATTTACCTTTTTACCTAGCACCAACAGCCTTACAACGACTTTTTCATTATGATGGAGAAAGGGCAGTAGGAAAAGCAGCAAAAAAATTTAATACAATGTTTGGTGTTTCAGCTTTAGCAACTGTGAGTGTTGAAGAAATCTCATCAATGATTGATACACCTAAAATGTTTCAATTTTATTTTCATAAAGACAGAGGTCTTAATGACTCTTGTCTAGAAAGAGCTAAAGCAGCAAAATTTGATGTAATGGCTTTAACCGTTGATACTATTACTGGTGGAAACCGAGAGAGAGATTTAAGAACTGGTTTTACATCACCTCCAAAATTAACGTTATCAAGTTTATTTAGTTTTGCCACAAAGCCTATGTGGGGAATAAACTATTTAACAAAAGGTAAGTTTGAATTACCTCATCTTCAAGATTTTGTTAAAGAGGGTACCAGTACTAACTCTTCTATCGGAAGTTATTTTTCTACCATGTTAGATCAGTCTATGAATTGGAAAGATGCTGAAAATCTTTGTTCTAAATGGGGAGGTCATTTTGCTCTTAAAGGTATTATGAGTGTTGAAGATGCAAAAAGAGCTGTAGACATTGGATGTACCGGTATAATGGTTTCTAATCATGGAGGAAGACAACTTGATGGATCTAGATCTCCATTTGATCAATTAGCTGAAATAGTTGATGCTGTTGGAGATAAACTTGATGTTATTTGTGAAGGAGGAATTCATAGAGGAACTCATATGCTTAAAGCGTTATCACTTGGTGCTAAAGCATGTTCAGGTGGTAGGCTTTATTTATACGCCTTAGCTGCTGCAGGCCAAGCCGGTGTTGAAAGAGCTTTAAACCAATATAAAACAGAGCTGCAACGTGACATGAAACTAATGGGTTGCACAAAAATAAGCGATCTAAATAGAAGTAATTTAAGATTCAGAAGATAATGAGTCTAAAGAATTGCTACAATTTCGAAGACTTTAGAAAGCTAGCAAAAAAAAAATTACCTGCCCCGATTTTTCATTACATTGATGGTGGAGCTGACGATGAAGTCACAATGAATAGAAACACAGATTCATTTAATGACTGTGATCTAGTCCCAAATATTTTAAATAGTGTTGGTGAGCCAGATTTAAAAACTGAGGTTTTTGGAACAAAAATGGACATGCCAATTTTTTTGTCCCCTACTGCAATGCAAAGTTTATATCATCCAGATGGAGATAAAGCATCTGCTCGTGCAGCAGAAAAATTTGGCACAATTTATAGCATGTCTACAATGGCATCTTTTTCGATCGAAGAAATTGCAAATCTTTCAAGTGGACCGAAAATTTTTCAATTATATATCCATAAAGATCAATCTATAACCGACGACTTAATTGATAGATGTAAAAGAGCAAACTTCAATGGCATGTGTATTACTGTTGATACAATTGTTGCTGGAAATAGAGAAAGGGACCATAGAACAGGTTTTACAACACCTCCGAAATTTACATTGGATAGTCTAATGAGTTTCGCAATGAGACCGCAGTGGGTATTTAATTATTTTACAAATAAGAAATTTGAATTAGCTAATTTGAAAGATAAAGTTGAAAAAGGAACAAATATTGCTCAATCCGTTATGGGATATATAAATGAACAGTATGATCCAGCTATGAATTGGAAAGATGCTGAGTATTGTATTAAAAAATGGGATGGTCCTATTGCTCTTAAAGGAGTTATGTCAGTTGATGACGCAAAAAAAGCTATAGATATTGGATGTACAGCTATAATGATATCAAATCATGGAGGAAGACAACTTGATGGATCTAGATCTCCGTTTGATCAGGTAAAAGCTATTAGGGATGCAGTAGGTGATAAATTAGAGGTTATATTAGATGGGGGTGTTAGAAGAGGTACACATGTATTGAAAGCACTTGCAGCGGGTGCGACAGCTTGTAGTTTTGGTAAAGCATTTTTGTTTAGTTTAGGGGCTGGTGGACAACAAGGTATTGAAAGATTATTACAAAATATGCATGATGAAATAAGACGTAACATGATATTGATGGGCTGTAAAAGTATCAAAGACCTTGATGAATCAAAAATTATTTTCCGAAAATAAATAAAAATTACTAATATAAAAAATAAGTAAAAAAAATTAAATATAATAGACATACACTAACTTTTCAGTTAGTTTTCACACCTTAAAATTAATTTTTATGAGATTAGCAAAAAGTTTAGAAAATTTAGGAACAGAGTCTGCGTTCAGTGTCTTAGCTGAGGCGAAAGCATTAGAGGCTAAAGGTCATCCAATGATACATTTGGGTTTAGGACAACCAGATTTTAAAACTCCAAAACATGTAGTCGAGGCTGCCAAGAAAGCTTTAGATGATGGTCATCATGGTTATGTTATGTCAAATGGAATTCCAGAATGTAGGCAGGCTGTAACTAGATGGATTAAAAAACGTTATAACACAGATATAGATTTTGAAAGAATTTTAATTATGCCAGGTGGAAAACCTACAATGAGTTATGCAATTCAGTGTTATGGCGAACCTGGAGCAGAAATAATTCATCCAACACCTGCATTTCCTATTTATGAGTCAATGATTAATTATACTGGTTCAACTCCAGTACCTTATGATTTAACTGAAGATAAAGATCTTAAGTTTGATCCTGATAAAATACTTTCACTTATAACTGATAAAACAAGATTATTAATTTTAATTAATCCTAACAATCCAACAGGAAGTTTTGTTGAGAAACCAGTTATAGATTATTTTGCAAAAGAATTAGAAAAGCATCCGCATGTCACTATTTTAAGTGATGAAATCTATAGTAGACAGATTTTTGATTACAAAGAAATGCCATCATTTTTCCACTATGAAAATTTAAGAGATAGACTTATTGTTTTAGAGGGTTGGAGCAAAGCATATTCAATGACTGGATGGAGATTAGGTTGGAGTTTTTGGCCAAAAGAGCTTGTTGAGCATGTTAATAAATTATTAATCAATAGTGTATCTTGTGTAAATGCAGCAGCACAATTTGCTGGAATAGCAGCTTTAGATGGTCCAGATGACTCAATTAATGATATGTTGGATAAATTTACTTTAAGAAGAAATTTAATTCATACAGGTTTAAATGAATTACCAGGAGTAGAATGTAGTTTACCAGGTGGTGCGTTTTACGCTTTTCCAAATGTAAAAGGAACTGGAATGACAGGTGCTGAGTTTTGTAAAAAAGCTATGCATGAAGCTGGAGTAGCAATAGTACCGGGAACTGCATTCGGGCAAACTTGCCAAGATTATGTGAGATTTAGTTTTGCCGCATCCAGAGATAACATACAGCAGGCCTTAGAAAATATAGGCAAGATGCTTTCTAAATAGACTGTATTTTTTAAAAGAAACTTCTATAATATTTAATTATGAATGAGATTGTTCAAACGGAATTAAAAAAGATTTTTAATGGAAGGTTTTCAACCTCAGAGTCTACAAGAGCTAACTATGCTAGAGGAGAAGATACTTATGATCCAATTCTATCAAAAGCTGTCGTATTTCCTGAAACTAATGAAGAAGTTTCACAGTTATTAAAGTTATGTAATGAACACAAAATCCCGGTTGTTCCTTTTGGTACTGGAACTTCCTTAGAAGGTCATGTTGTTGGAAATCAAAATGGAATAACAATTTCTCTTGAAAAAATGAACAAAGTACTGAGTGTCAATGCTGAAGATTTCGATTGTAGAGTACAGGCAAATGTAACTAGAAAACAATTAAATGAATATCTTCGTGAGGATGGAGTATTCTTTCCAATAGACCCTGGAGCAGACGCTGCTCTTGGCGGAATGGCTGCAACATCGGCATCAGGGACAATGGCTGTGAAATATGGAACTATGAGGACTGTAATCTCAGGTTTAACAGTTGTTCTACCCAATGGAGATATTATTAAAACTGGAGCCAGAACAAAAAAAACTTCTGCAGGATATAATTTAACAAATTTATTTATTGGTTCTGAAGGAACTCTGGGAATAATCACTGAAGTTCAATTAAGGTTATCTCCGATACCTGAAAGTATAATGAGTGCAGTGTGTTACTTTCCAGATTTAGACTCAGCTGTAAAAGCTGCTCAAGAGGTTATTCAATATGGTGTCCCAATAGCGAGAATCGAAATGCTAAATAAAGATCAAATGGAAATAAGTATTAAATATTCAAAATTAGATAATATAAAAGCATCACCTACTTTGTTTTTTGAATTTCATGGTAGTGAAAATTCAAACAATGAGTCAATAGGTATAGTCGAAGAAATTTCAAAAAGTAATGGTGGAAGTGACTTTCAATGGGCATCGTCACCTGAAGAACAGAAAAAATTATGGAAAGCGAGACATGATGTTTATTACTCCGTTAAAGCTTTGGGTAACGATATGAAAGTTTATTCCACAGATGTTTGTGTGCCAATTTCAAGATTAGTTGAATGTATTTCATGGGCAGAAAAAGAGGTTCAAAAGTTAGGATTAACTGCACCAATGGTAGGACATGTAGGAGATGGAAACTTTCACTCAATAGTACTTTATGATCCAGATGATGAGGAAAAACAAAAAAAAATCCGACAATACAGTGATGACTTAATTAATAAAGCTCTTGAACTCGAGGGAACGATTACGGGAGAGCATGGTATTGGACTTCAAAAGAAACATTATTTACTTAGAGAACATCCAGATAATGTACCTGTTATGAAATCTATTAAAAGATCATTAGATGTTAATAACATAATGAATCCTGGAAAAATCTTTGATTTAAACTAATCAAATTGTATGAAAAAAATTTTAGTTACTAGAAGATTGCTAAGATCTTGTGAAGATCGAGCAAAGGAAATGTTTGATGCAAATCTAAATTTAAATGATGAACTTTACTCACAAAAAAAATTAATAGAAATGAGCCAAGGTTGTGATGGTATACTTTCAGCATTAACTGATAAGTTGGATGCTGATACAATTAATCAATTACCGGATAGTATTAAAATACTTTCAAACTTTGCAGTTGGATTTGGAAATATTGATTTAGAGGCAGCAAAAAATAGAGGTATAGCAGTTACCAATACACCAGATGTTTTAACAGATGCTACTGCAGAAATTGGAGTATTATTAATTTTAGGTGCATGTAGAAGAGCTTCAGAAGGAATTGAGCAAGCAAGACAAGGAGGATGGGTTTGGTCAGCTGATCTTTTAATTGGGAAACAACTTACAGGTACTAGATTAGGAATTTTAGGGATGGGAAGAATTGGACAAAAAATTGCAAAAGTAGCAAAATCTCTTGGTATGATAATTCACTATCATAACAGATCAAAACTAAGTGAAGATAAAGAGCAAGGTGCTATTTATCATGACAATCTAAAAGATCTTCTATCTGTATCAGATGTACTATCTGTATGCTGTCCAGCATCAAAAGAAACAATTGATATGATTAACAAAGATACAATTGAATATTTACCAAAGGGTGCAGTTGTAACCAATGTTGCAAGAGGAGACATTATTGAAGATGAGGCAATGATAGATGCACTTAACAGAAGAAAAGTTTATGCCGTAGGATTAGATGTTTATAAAAATGAGCCACATTTAAATAAAGGTTACTATAAGCACAAAAGTGCTTTCATTCTTCCACATTTAGGTAGTGCTACTAAGGAAACAAGAACTGCAATGGCTAACTTAGCCATTGATAATATTGACGAATTTTTCAAAACAGGAAACTGTAAAAACAAAGTAAATTAACAATCTGAAGTTGTATTTAATTGAATATCAGTCATTTTTAAAATGACTCTAAGTTACATATGTGTTTAATATCCTGCAGTTAATTAACTAAAGAGGAGAAATAAATGATTAAAGACAAAAAGCTGAAGGTTAAAAAAACACCTTCAAGACGTAAGTTCTTTAAAGCTGCTGCTGCAACTGGTGTTGCTGCTGTAGCTGCATCATCTTTGGCTGCTCCAGCTGTTGCTGCTGAAAGAATTGAAGCATCAATGGTTGCTACTTGGGGAAGAGATTTTCCAGGTTTAGGAACAGGAGCTCAAAGATTTGCACAAAGAATCTCAGATATAAGTGATGGTAGAATTCAAGTTACTTATTATGCAGCGAACGAAAGAGTTAAAGCATTTGACTCTTTTGACGAAGTTGCATCTGGTAACTCACAAATGTACCATGCTGCTGACTACTACTGGGTGAAGAAAGATCCAGCTTGGGGTTATTTTACAGCGGTACCATTTGGTTTTACTTACACTGAAATGAATGCATGGATTAGATTTGCAGGCGGTCAAGAGTTATGGGATGAACTAGCTGATAAATTTGGTCTTAAAAACTTTATGTGTGGAAGCACAGGAGTTCAAATGGGTGGATGGTTTAACAAAAAGATTAGAAGCCCTAATGACTTCAAAGGTTTAAAAATGCGTATGCCTGGTTTAGGTGGACAAGTAATTGGTAAACTTGGAGGATCTCCAGTTTCATTACCTGGTGGACAAATTTACGAAAACCTAGTATCTGGAGCAATTGATGCTACAGAGTGGGTAGGTCCATGGAATGATGAAGCTATGAAATTCCAAGAAGCTGCTAAATACTACTACTATCCTGGTATGCATGAGCCTGGATCAATGTTAGCATGTGGAACAAACAAATCTTGGTTCACAAGCTTAAACAAATCAGATCAATTATTGATTGAAGCTGCTGCAGCGATGGAAAACGACGTAATGATGTCTGAGTACAACGCTAAAAATGGTGCGGCTTTAGCTAGATTGATCAATGATCATGGTGTTAAACTAGAGAAGTTTAGCGACAAGGTTTATGATGGCTTTGCATCAGCTGCTAACGAAGTGTTTGAAGAAACAAGAGCTAGCAGTGGTCTTGCTGAAAGAGTTCATTCGAGCTTCTTAAAAGCAAGAAAAGACATTGGATCTTGGACTAACTTGTCTGATTCACCTTACATTTCTCAAAGAAACAGAGCTTTAGGAATGTAATCAAACTTAATTTGATAATTAAAAGGGCCCTTTTTGGGCCCTTTTTTTTATTTTAAAATTAAGTATTACTAATAGAAATTTAAATTCATATGAGTTCAGAAAGCAGCAAAATATCTCTATATCTAAGAATTGCTAGCTACTCAGTATTAGCTTTCACCCTAGCATTCCTAATAAATAATATTTTAACAGTTTGGAGTGATTGGCCTGGAGTTAAGAAAATTTTCTCTCATTATGAAATGTTTGGTTTCAAGAAAAAGGCACTTGATGGATCTGCTTTAAATTACGGTTTCATGCAAATTGGAGTATATTTAATATGCATAGTAGCAGTAATAATTTATGTTTTTAAAACTTACTCTCAAACTTTAGAAAAAGACTCAGAGATATTATCAAAATTTTCAGCTTACCTGGTTAGATCATCTTTTTGGGCGGTTTTTTTAGTTGGTGTTGCAGACTTTATAATTTCGTTCATGGTTGTTGAAAGATTATGGGAAGCAATATTTAGTCCAGAAGTGAAAGCCTTTATGGTGAAATCACCAGAAAGAATTACATTTATACATTTTCCAATTATATTAATTTCATTTGTAATTGGTTACTTTACAAAATCTGTTGGATTTATTTGGTTAGCAGTTTTAGTTGTTGTAAGTGAGTTCATAATTGTTCTTTCCAGATTTATATTTTCTTATGAGCAAGCTTTTCAAGGAGACCTTGTTCGTTTTTGGTATGCTGCACTATATTTATTTGCAAGTGCTTATGCTTTAATTCACGAAGGCCATGTAAGAGTAGATGTGCTATACTCTTCCTTTAGTGAGAGAAAAAAAGCTTGGACAAATCTTTTAGGTTCTTCTCTTCTGGGTGTTCCACTTGTATTGATAGTTATATTTTTAGGACTTAATGGAAAAGCAAGTATAATAAATGGACCGGTGGTTGCCTTTGAAGTTACGCAACAAGGATCTAATGGTTTATACCTTTTATATTTGATGGCTGTATACTTAGCAGTATTTGCAGTTACCATGCTTTTACAGTTTACGAGCTATTTCATGAGTAGTAGTTATAAAATTTTAAATGGTAAGGAAAATTAAAGTATGGAACTATTTTTCTTAGCAGTTTTAGTCTTAATAATGATAGTTGCTCTTGCTTCAGGATATCCTGTAGCATTTGCGCTTCCTGGTTCAGCTATAATATCAATTGGATTAGCTGCCTTTTTTGGATATTTATTTGAAGGCGATGCAGACGCTTATTTTGCAGTTGATGGTCCTATAGAATGGCTTGTTGCTGGTATTACAAACTTTAGGAGTAATTATTGGGACGTTGAAACTGACACCTTAATTGCAATTCCTTTATTTATTTTTATGGGAATTATGCTGCAAAAATCCAAAATTGCAGAAGATTTATTAATAACAATGGGTCAATTATTTGGTCCAATTCCTGGTGGTCTTGGTATTTCAGTAATTTTCGTTGGAGCATTGTTGGCAGCAACTACTGGTATTGTTGGGGCAACCGTTATTGCAATGGGATTAATCTCATTACCTACTATGTTAAATAATAACTACGATAGGAAACTTGCCAGTGGTATCGTATGTTCATCTGGAACGTTGGGTCAAATAATACCCCCATCTATTGTTTTAATTATTATTGCTGACCAATTAGCCAGCGCATCAGATGTTGCAAACAACATCCGTCAAAATGATTACAAAGCAGTCACTGGAGAATTTAACATGCCAGGAGAATTTAGAGTTGGGTCTTCAAGTGCTGGTGATATGTTTCTTGGTGCTCTTTTACCTGGTCTCGTTTTAGTTGCGCTTTACATGATATATGTATTTTTCTATGCGAGAATAAAAAAAGGTGTAGCCCCACCAGTTCCATTTAAAGGAGAATTTAATTTTAAATTTTGGTTAAGAGTAATTGTTATAATTATTCCTCCTCTTGCACTTATTTTTGCAGTTTTGGGTTCAATTTTGATGGGTATAGCAACAGTTAACCAAGCTGGTTCAATTGGAGCAATTGGTGCAACGTTGATGGCTGGTTATAGATTATTTGAAGGTAAGAAAAGTGCATTTTATCCTTTAATTCTTATAATTGGATCATTAATACCTATTACTTTTCTTGCATCAACATATGAACTTAATGTTAAAAATTTAGAAGAAAGAAATTTAGGTGCTATATATATTACCGCATTTTTTGTAGCAATACTCGTTTATGGTATTGCGTGGAGTTTTTGGAGAACATTTAAAACTGAAAATGTTTTAAAAGAAGTAGTTACTGAGACTTGTATTACTACTTCAATGGTATTTATAATTCTTCTTGGTGCTGCGATGCTTACATCAGGCTTTAGAGCATTTGGTGGAGAGGAATTAGTAAGAGATTTTCTTCAAGATTTACCAGGAGGTTTTTGGACCCAGTTTGTTGTGGTTATGATTGTAATTTTCTTGTTAGGTTTCTTTTTAGATTTTATTGAGATTGCAGTTGTTGTTGTACCAATAATTGCACCAATATTGCTAGCTGAAACAGGAGCAAATGTTACAGCTGTATGGCTTGGAGTAATGATAGGTGTTAATTTACAAACATCTTTTTTAACACCGCCATTTGGATTTGCTTTATTTTATTTAAAAGGTGTAGCTCCAAAAGTGGTCCAAACATTAGATATCTGGAAAGGTGTTGTTCCTTTTATTATCTTACAGCTTATCGGTTTAGGAATTGTGGGCGCATACCCTAGTCTAGTAAATTATTTACCAAACAGGGTGTATTTAACATCTAATGTTGCTCCACCGCCGATGAATCCAAAACTACAATATTGCTTACAGGAGTATAAATTTGCAAACTACTCTAATAATGCTGATGTAATAAATAAAAGTATAACTGACTTTGACGACATTATTCTTGCAAATTTACCAGCAGATAAATTAAGTTATTTCCAACGCCATGTTGATAATTCTAAGTACTCTTTTGAACTTGTTAATGAGGTAAAAAGCACAGAGACATTGTATAACGATTATGCAGTCGATTACAGAGACTTACATTTTAAAACAAGAAAGAAACAAAAGAAAATTTTAAAATTAAATAAAAAGATAGATAAATATAAAGCTGAGATTAGAAACCTAGATGATGAGGATGTCTCAGATAAAAACAAACTTGAACAAAAAATTGAAAATGTGAAACTAGAAATAGACGAGATAAGTAGTCAAATCCCTGAAGAATGGAAATCAAAAAATGACGAATTTAACAAAATTAATAAAGCAAAAAATCTTGCAACAAGAAAATATCGAAAAACAGTTGATAATGCTTATGAAGATTTATTGTTGATTAAGAGTTTTATAAATGATGGTGAAAAATTTGAAGAATTAGAGCAAGAAATGAAACTTCTTAAAAATAAAATAGATAACAGAGGTTACATTGATGCAATAGAGTTTATAGATAATATATTTGAAAAAGTCGGAGAAATTTCTGGATCTGATGAGTTTGCCGATAAATTAGATTATCTTATCACTTTAATGGATGAGGACGAAGTTGATTTTGAAAAACTTCAAACTTCAACGGTCGATACTATTGCGTTATTTGAGCAAGAAGTTAGTTGGAGAAAAAATTTTAAGAAAAAATATATGGATAGAATAAATGCTCATGACAAAGTTATTAGTGAGACTATTGGATTAAGATTGCAATCAAAACTTACAAAAGAACAAGCTATATATGTTTCAAAATGTAATTCTATCCACAGAGATATATCTTTAAACTTTTAATTATTTTGTGATTTGATCAATTAATTTTGATCTTTCATATAAACCAAGATTTTCTGCTTTTGTTTTTAATTTTTCGTACTCAGATTTTAAATTTTCAGTTTTGATGTTAACTTTGTTACCAATTTCAATAAGAGAACCAATAATTGGATCAATTTCTAATGGACGTTTAGCATGTAAATCTTGAGTTGTTGATGGTTTATGACCCTTAATAGAAATCGCAGCATTTATTCTATGATCAATAGAAACATTAAATTTTACACCAATTTTTTCACCTACTTGTTGGCATTCCTCCATCAATTTTCTTACTATTTTTAACAATTCTGGATCATTTCCAATTTCATCTAAGGTTTTATCATAAAGAGCACTAATGATATTAAATGAGCAATTACCCCAAAGTTTTATCCAAATTTCATCTCTTAAATTACTTTTTTGAGGAGCTTTTAAGCCGCCTGCAATTAATAAATCAGCAATGAGTTTTAGTCTTTCTGATTTAGATCCATCAGGTTCACCGAGTGTAAATCTTTCTCCTCCATTATGTTTTATTACACCTGGTTCGGTTATTTCAGCAGCGGGGTAAACAACACAACCAATAGCTTTTGCTGGATCTAAATGTTTCCATATTTTTCCCTCGGGATCCACACTATCAATATGATGGTTATCTAAATTCGTTCCAGTATTAGCTTTATAAAAATACCACCAAGGAAGGCCATTTACAGCTGATATAATCGAAGTTTTTTCTCCAATAATATTTTTTAGTGAATCAACAATATTTGAAATTGCATGAGCCTTTACAGAAATAAATATATAGTCTTGTACATCTAATGTTTTGGGATCATCGGTTACTTTTAATTTAAAGTTTTCAGACCTACCCTCTTTAATTAATGTCAATCCATTTTCTTCTATCGCTTTTTTGTGTGGTCCTCTTGCTATAAGAGATAAATCTATATTTGTTTTACTTAAACAAGCTGCTAAATATCCACCGATAGATCCTGCACCAAATATACAAATTTTTGTCATCAACTACTTAAACCAAATTTTTTTGCTAAAACGTTTCTTTGTAATTTACCAGTTGCTCCCTTTGGAATTTCATCTACAAAAAAAATTTTCTTAGGAATTTTAAATTTTGCTAATTTTTCTTGAGCATATTTTAATACATCTTCCTCTGAACATATCTCTCCGGACTTTATAATTATAGCGCTTGCTATATTTTCACCAAGCATTTTATCCTCATAACCAAAACATACAGCTTGGTCTATTGATGGATGATCCATTAAAACATTATCAACCTCCAAAGGAGATATTTTTTCTCCACCCTTATTAATTATTTCTTTCAATCTTCCTGAAATTTTCAAATATCCGTCTTCATCAAAATATCCTTGATCACCAGTTCTAAACCAACCATTTGTGAAACTTGTTTTGTTTGCTTCTTCATTATTTTCGTAGCCAAGTGTTACGTTTTCACCCTTTATACATACTTCGCCTTCTTCACCTTGTTTCATCATGTCACCATTTTCACTCATAATACATACTTCTGGACCTGCTGGTAGGCCTACAAATCCTGCTTTTTGTTGTTTTGGTGGTAATGGATTTGACGTCATTTGATGCGTTGCTTCAGTCATTCCATATGCTTCAATAACAGGACAATTAAATGCATCATTTAAATCTTTAAATACAGCAGGAGGTAAAGAAGCTGAGGAAGATCTAATTAATCTTAAATTTAAGTTTTTTGCTGCCTCTTTATTTTTATTTGCTCTTAATAAGATTGCTTGATGCATAGTTGGTACGCCTGAATACCAAGTAATTTTTTCTAATCTAGCCAAATCAAGAAACTTTAATGCATTAAATCCGCTAGAGGCACATACTGATGCACCAACTTTCATTGATGTCGCTAAAACTGCTATAAGTCCATGAATATGAAATAATGGCATAATATTTAAACAATGATCATTATCTGTAAGATTTAAACTTTTTGAAATATTTTCAGAAGATGAATAAATATTATTATTAGATAACGGAACAATTTTTGGCCTTGAGGTAGTTCCTGAGGTATGTAGGACTAAAGCCTCATCATTTTCATTTGGGGATGAGTAATCACTTTTGCTATCAAACAAATCAAACAATCCTTCAGGTTGATCTTTATGGATTTTTAATTCACAAATTTCTATATTTAATTTTTTTGCAACTTCTACTGACGGATTATTTGAATTTTTTTCAACAATAATTATTTTAGGATTTAAATCCTTAAGATAAAACTCATACTCTTCTGATTTATATGATGGATTAAGAGGGGCAGCAGACATGTAACTTGAAATTCCTAAGAAACTAGTAGCCATGGATGGTCCATTCGGTAGAACTATTGCGGCTCTATCTTTATTAGATATACCATTTCCTGATAATTGTTTTGAAATATCTTCAGCAAATATTTTTAAATCTCTGTAACTAATTTTCGAATTGTTTTCAGATGAAATTGCAATTTTATCATTTTCACTATTTTCAAAAATGTTTTTAACAATTCTTTTTGACACTTCTAATATCCTTTTGCGTACCCATCTTTTCTAGGATCTGATCCACCTAATAGATCACCTTCGCTTCTATTTATTTTTATTGCTTGCCCTCCACCATGTGTACCATCAATATATTCTACTTTGTGACCAACTTCTTTAAGACCATGAAAAATCTCTTTATCAACAGTTTTTTCGAGCTTATAAATATTATTAAAATGAAATGCTCTAGGAAAGCTTAAAGCTTCTTGCGGTCCCATCCCATAATCAATCATATTATTTAAAACATGGACTTGTCCGACTGGTTGATATTGACCACCCATAACACCATAGCTTAAGGTTGCGTTGTTATCTTTATCAATGACCATACCTGGAATAATAGTATGCAATGGTCTTTTTAAGCCAGCAATACAATTAGGGTGTCCATGCTCTACTCTAAAATTTGTACCTCTATTATGCAAAAGTATTCCACTTTTATTTGTTGTAATACCTGATCCAAAAACATAACAAACAGAATTGATTATTGATACGCTATTTAAGTCTTTATCTACTACTGTTAGATAAATTGTCTCTGGGTGAGCTGGAATATTTAAGTCACCAACGTCACTGCATGAATTTAGATTAATTTTATTAAAAATATCTTCAATATTTTTATCACTTAAAATTTCATCCAAATTAATATTTGCAAAACTTGGATCACCCAAACTTGTTTCTTTAACTTTATAGGCTTGTTTTGTAACTTCTGCTTCAAGATGAAATCTTTCTACGCTATTAAATTTATAGTTTTGAATATTGAGTCTTTCTAATAATTTCATCATAACTAATACCGTAACACCAGGCCCATTAGGAGGGCATTGATGAATAAAATCACCTTTATACAATGATTTGATAGTTTCTGATCTTATTGTTTTCTGCTTAGAAAAATCTTCAAAAGTATGAACGCCTCCTAATTCATTTAAACTTTCAATTATATCTTTTGCAGTTTCACCTTCATAAAATTCTTTACTTCCTTTTTTACTAATTGCCTCAAGCGTTTCTCCCAACGCAATATTTTTCATTAATTCATTTTCTTGATACGTACGACCGTCTTTTAAAAAAATTTTTTTTGAATTCTCATTTCCATTAATTTTATTTAAACTGTTATGCCAAGCTTGCGATACTACTTTAGAAATTTTATGACCATTTTTTGCAATAGCAATTGCTCCTGAAAACAATTGTTCAAAATCAAGTTTGCCAAATTCTTTATGGATAGTTTCCCAAGCATGAACTGCTCCAGGTATCGTTACCGAATGAGGACTTGTTAATCCAATTTTATCTATGTTTTTTTCCTTAAAGAAATCATAATTTAATTTTTCTGGAGCCAAACCAGATCCATTAAAAGATACTGCATCTTTATTACTCATTTTAACAATAGCAAAACAATCACCACCGATACTTGTGGCGTTAGGCTCAACAACTGATAAAACAATTGAAGCAGCAATAGAGGCATCTACTGCATTTCCTCCCATTTTAAGTATTTTTAATGCTTCTTCAGTGGCCAACGGATGAGAAGTCGCTGCCATTGCATTAGACGATCTTGCATCTTTATCTTTTGTTGATTGATTATTCATAGTAATGATTAAGTAGAGAGATATAAATGATTAGTAAAGCAAATAAAAGTATTTTAATTTTTTGTGTATTTGCCTTTGGCTTTTTTATTTCTAATTTATTAAGATCAATTACTGCTACACTCACTCCAGTTCTAACAAGTGAATTTGATTTATCAGCGGGTAACCTTGGGCTGCTAGCAGGTGGTTATTTTTTAGGATTTTCATTAATGCAAATACCAGCAGGTTTACTTCTTGATAAGTATGGCCCAAAAAAAGTCGTAGCATATCTTTTATTGATAGCTCTGATTAGTACCATTTCTTTTGCATTTGCAAAAAGTTTTACAGGATTGTTAATTTCAAGATTTTTTATTGGTGTTGGTGTTGCAGCATGTTTAATGGGACCTTTGACTGGTTATCGTGTTTGGTTTGAAGAGAAATATCAGCAAAGAGCAAATTCATGGATGTTGATGGTAGCAAGTTTTGGTTTTGTAATTTCAACATTACCAGTACAAATTTTACTACCAATGATTGGCTGGAGATCTATTTTTTTTTTAATTTCAATTTTGATTTTATTTAGTATTATTTTAATTTTAGTTTTTACCCCATCTTGGAGTAATAATCCTAAAAATACTACAACTCAGGAGAAAGGAAATCTTTCGGATGTATGGAAAAATAAATTTTTCATAAGTTTAATTCCACTATGTTTTTTAAATTATGGAGGCGTTCAAGCAGTCCAAACTTTATGGGCAGGTCCTTGGATGTTAAATGTTGCAGGTTATTCTCCACTTGATAGTGCTACAGGCTTGTTTTGGATAAATATAACAATGTTATTTGCATTTATGTTTTGGGGATATATTTTACCAAAATTTTCATCTTTAGGCATTGACAGCATAAAGATTGTAAAGATTGGTTTGCCAATAAGTTATGTTGTTTTATTTTCTATAATAATAATGGGCCAAAATGCAGGGGCTATAATGTTTACTCTTTATATTTTATCCTCAATTGTTTTATCTTTAACGCAACCTGCCTTAGCTTTAAGTTTTCCTCAAAATCTTGCTGGAAAATCATTAACCTCTATTAATGTATTTATTCATTCAGGAACATTTTTTGTACAATGGGGAATTGGATTATTAATTGATCTTTCTAAAAATATGGGTGCAAATACAGTCACAAGCTATAAGATTTCCTTCTCTATATTCTTAATTTTATGTATTTTTAGCTATCTGTTTTTTATTTATTTTAATAAAAATGAGAATTAATTTTAAAATGACATTATCTAAATTTCTTTTTTTAATACCACTAATTTATATTATTATTTGTATTTTCATTTACTTTTACCAAAGAAATCTACTTTATCATCCAGGGGAAAATAATTATTTAGATGAAGGTCCTTTAAATCACAAAATTGAAAAGATTTATATTAACTCGGAAAGCAGTTTAGTTGGTTGGCATTTTCAAAAGAACCAAAATTATAAGACCATACTATTTTTTCATGGAAATGCTGGCAAACTTGATAATCGTATTTATAAATTAAACGAATTCTCAAAAATGAATGTAAACTATTTGATATTTGCTTACAGAGGATTTAGTGGAAATGATGGAAATCCCTCAGAAATTGGTCTTTATGACGATGCTTTAGCAGCAAAGAAATGGCTAAATTCAAAGAAAATAGAAGATAAAAATATAATACTGTATGGAGAATCGTTAGGTACAGCTATCGCACTAAACCTTGCTAAAGATTATTCGTTTAGCGGCGTGATATTGGAATCTCCCTTTACATCTATGGAAATATTAGCAAAAAGTTATTATCCATATTTACCGGTTAAATATTTGTTAAAAGATAAATACAATTCAATTAGTAAATTGAACAATAACTCTGCTCCAATTCTTGTTATGCATGGCATGAAAGATAAAATCGTACCGTTTAAAATGGGAAAAGAAATTTTTACTAAGTTTAACGGAGAAAAATCTAGTTTTTTTGTTGAAAACGACGACCATATGATGGATTTTAATAAGAGCCTTATTAATTCAATTGAGTTGTTTATTACAGATTTAAATTAAGACACAATTCAAACAAAAATTAATCAACTTTATTTATTTTAAGTTTCATATGACAAAAATTTTATCCGTAATACTTATAATTTTTATTTCAAATATTTCTTATGCAGAAATTAGTAATGAAACTAGAAATAAATATTTTTATATTGGAAAAATGAAAGCATATAACGATAAATTCACCTTATATTTTAAAACTAGAAATAAAGCTATTTTAGCAAGAGGAGAAGAAACAAATTATATTAATGATTATCCACAAGATTTGTATATTTACAATCATACTTCAAAAGAAGATCACCCTTTAATAACTTACGAGTGGTTTCCAAAAAAAGTAAAAAAACTTGTAAAAAATTATTCCTATCCAGTTTTTCCAGAGGACTTTGCTTATTATTTAATGAAGGATAATAATACTCTCATTCTAGTTAGCGGTAAAAAAAATTTTCATCAAAATTTAGAATATAATATCGAAAGTAAAAATTTAAAAAAATTTTCTAGCAATGGAAAGCTTAATTTTATTATTTCAAGCTACGCAGAGATTTGTGGATATAAAACAAATATGAATAATTTTGAATGTTCTATTGAAAAACCTTTAATTTCTAAAAATCTAATTAATTAAATTGGGTAAATGCATCTGCAAATTGTTCCGCATTAAAAATTTGTAAGTCATCTTCTTTTTCTCCAAGGCCAAGACCCAAAATTGGAACTTTGTATTTTTTTGAAATTGCAATTAGTACCCCGCCTTTTGCTGTTCCATCAAGTTTTGTCATTATTAAACCTGTAACTTTTATAATTTTATCAAATTCTTCAAGTTGATTTATTATATTTTGTCCTGATGTAGCATCTAAGACCAAAATCACATCATGAGGAGCTGTTTCATCAGTTTTTTTTATTACATTGGCTATTTTTTTAAATTCATCCATCAAATTTTTCTTATTTTGCAGTCTTCCAGCGGTATCAATCAATACACGCTTAATATTGTTTTTTTTAGCGTATTCTATCGATTTATATGCGACAGATGCTGGGTCAGAACCAGGATCAGATTTTACTATTGGGACACCAACTTTGCTTGACCAAGCTTCAAGTTGTTCTATGGCAGCTGCTCTAAAAGTATCACAAGCTGAAAATAATACCTGAGATCCATTATCTTTAAAAATTTTTCCAATTTTTCCAATCGTTGTTGTCTTTCCAACTCCATTAACACCAGAAACTAAAGTAATATTTAACTTTTCTTTATTTTCAAAAAAATCTTTTCTTTCTAATGGTGTCATTAGTTCAAGAATATAATTCTTTAATATTAAATTAATTTCATCAACAGTTTCTTTGTTTGGATCAATCTTCTTTTCAGCAATTATACTTTTAATTTCAGATGCAGCATCAATACCAACATCTGAACTTATTAAAAATTCCTCAATTTTATTTAATGTTTCATCATCTATTTCTTTTTTAACAATTATCTCCCTTAGACCAGACTTAATATTCTCTGCACTTTTTTTAAAACCAAATTTAAACTTTTCAAAAATTCCCATTATATATTTATTTTAATTTCTTTTATCTCTGAGACTGGTCCTCTCATATGAATTTTTTTGTCTTGATCAATATTAATTATTAATTTACCTAAGCTAAATTCAATTTCTGTAGATGAATTTTCCAATTTTTCTAAATTTGCTGCAACTGCTGTTGCACATGCTGCTGTGCCACATGCTTTGGTCAACCCCGCTCCTCTTTCCCAAACCTTAACTTTATAATGATTATTTCCAATTTTGTTTGCAAGTGTAAAATTACATTTCTCTGGGAATAAATTGTTATTTTCAACCATTGGACCAATTTTTTCTAAATCAAAATTATCAATATTGTCCACAAAAAAAATCACATGAGGATTTCCAACGTTAACAGCTACACCTCCTTTTGAGCTTGAATTATTTTTGTCACTAATTTCAATACCTAAATTTTTGGTATCAAGATTTTCTGACATTGGAATATCTTTCCAATGAGTTTTTGGTACTCCTATAATTGTTTCAACTTCGCTATTCTCAAGTATTTTTGATTTTAATTGATTGGATCCTACAAATAGATCTACAACTTTTTTGTCTGTTTCTTTAAAAATTAAAAATGCTACACATCTTGTACCATTTCCACATGCGCCTGAAATACTTCCATCAGAATTATAAAATTCCATTTCAGCATCACCTTTATTACTTTTGTTTACAAATATTAGTTGATCACAACCAATGAATTTTCGATCACAAATTCTAATTATTTGATCCCTGGTTAATTCGACATTATTTGACCTATTATCAATAATTACAAAATCATTTCCAAGGCCATCCATTTTAAAAGCTTTAAATTCCATATACTTCAGTATTTAACTTATTTATTGACATTTTGAACCTCTATTATATTTTATTGCCGTTTCCGCAAAATACAGCAATTTGCGGTGTCTTTGGTAACAAAGAGATCGACACCAGTCAGCGAGAGTTCGCCCACTGGTGCGATACGTGCTGGATGAAATTATGTTTGAAAACTTAACAAATAAATTTGAAGAAATATTTTCTTCATTAAAAAAAGCCCCTTCACTTGATGAAAAGCAAGTAGATGAAGGTTTAAGAGAAATAAGGCTTGCTCTTTTAGAGGCGGATGTATCTTTAGAAGTTGTAAAAGAATTTATAAATAGAGTTAAACCTAAAGCTCTAGGTCAGGAAATTATCAGATCAACTTCACCTGGACAGATGGTAGTTAAAGTTGTTAACGATGAGTTAATTTCTTTTCTGGGGGATAAGAATTCTGATGTTGAATTAAATGCAGTTCCACCTGTTCCAATAATGTTAGTTGGACTACAGGGATCTGGAAAAACAACTACGACAGCTAAACTTGCAAGATATTTAGAAACTAATAAAAAGAAGAAAGTGATGATGGTGAGTCTAGACGTTTACAGACCTGCTGCACAAGAGCAATTAAAACTTCTTGGTGAACAAAACAATATAACCACACTTCCAATTATTAAAGATCAGTTACCCGCAGATATTTGTAGAAGGGCAATAAGTGCAGCTAATCTTAATGGAGCAGATGTAATTTTATTTGATACAGCGGGTAGAACACAAATTGATTTACAAATGATGAGTGAGATCAAACAAATTGAAGGCATTATAAAGCCATCGGAGACAATGCTTGTTGCTGACTCCCTTACAGGTCAAGTTGCTGCAAATGTTGCAAAAGAATTTAAAAGTACAGTAAATCTTACAGGTATCATTCTTACAAGATCAGATGGTGATGGTAGAGGTGGGGCAGCACTAAGCATGAAGTATGTTGCAGATGTGCCTATTAAGTTTTTAGGAGTTGGTGAAAAGATAGAAAATTTTGAAGTTTTCCATCCAGATAGAATTGCAAATCGAATTTTAGGTATGGGAGATATCGTTTCTTTAGTAGAAAAAGCTGCTGAAGATCTTGATGAAGAAAAATTGAAAAAAACAGAGGAAAAACTCAAAAAAGGTCAGTTTTCTCTAGAGGATTATCTTACTCAACTAAGACAGATGAAAAAAATGGGTGGTATCGAAGGTATAATGTCTTTTTTACCTGGTGTTTCAAAAGTTAAATCCCAAATGGATCAAGCCGGAGTTGATGAAAAGATAATTACTCAAAATGAGGCTGTAATATTATCAATGACTAAAAAAGAACGAGAAAATCCAAAGATAATAGATGGTTCCAGAAAAAAAAGAATTGCTAATGGTTCAGGTACAGATGTGGCCACTATCAATAAATTGCTTAAGCAATTTAAAATGATGTCAGAGATGATGAAAAAAATGTCAAAAGGAAATATGAAAGGGATGGCGGATAAAGGCATACCTCCAGAACTTTTTAATCAATTAAAATAAATAGGAGAAAAAATGTTAAAAATGCGTTTATCAATGGGAGGTACTAAGAAGAGACCCGTATATAAAATAGTAGTTGCTGATAGCAGGTTTCCAAGAGATGGAAGATTTATTGAAAAATTAGGTTTTTTTAATCCCCTAATTCCAAAAGAAAAAAAAGAGAGAATGGGTTTAGATGTTGAAAGAGTTAAGTATTGGTTAGGTCAAGGTGCTCAACCAACAACTAGAGTAGCAAGATTGTTGGGAGAAAATGAAATAATGCCAATGCCAGCGAAAGGTAATAATCCTCAAAAGGCAATTCCAAAAAAAGATAGAAAGAAAACCGAAGAGGGTGGTGAAGCTAAAGCAGAA
>CACLYY010000009.1 GCA_902611265.1 uncultured Pelagibacteraceae bacterium | reverse complement strand
TTACATGTGAAAACTGATCCACCAAACATATTTGGGTCAGGGACAATCATTGAACCTTTTTCACCATATAACTCAATATGATTTCTTTGGTGAGCAATGACATCAAAAGATAATGTCAGTCTAATTACTGTGTTATTTTTAAAGGTGATTGTAGATAGATAAGTTGTTGGGCAATTAACTTTAAATTTTCTACCTTTTTTTGGTCCAATTCCAATTGTTCTGTATTTTGTACCATTTATTATTCTCCCACTAACTTTTTTTGCAGGTCCTAAAAGGTTAACTAAAGCTGTAATATAATATGGCCCCATATCAATTACAGGACCTCCTTCAAGTTTTGCAAACCATGGTTCTGGATTGGGGTGATATGATTGAATTCCAGGAAAGGCAAAAACAGCATTACCTAATTTTATTTTTCCAATTATATTTTTTTCAACTAGCTCTTTTGATTTTTGTATTCCACCTCCTAAAAATGTATCTGGTGCATTACCAAGGTATAACTTTTTCCTTCTAGAAATTTTTAAAAGTTCTTTTCCATCCTTTAAATTAATCGCCAATGGTTTCTCTGAGTAAACATGTTTACCATTTAATAAAGCTTTTTTTGAAATTTCATAATGTGCTTTTGGGATAGTTAAATTTAAAATAATTTCAACTTCTTGATCTTTTAAAATTTCATTGACAGTTAAAAATTTGATTCCATACTCTTTGGAACATTTTCTTGCAGCTTTTAAATTTATATCTGCACATTTAATTATTTTGATATTATTAAAATATTTCTCTGCTCTAAAATAAGTTTCTGCGATATGACCGCAGCCAATAAGACCAACTTTGAAAACTTTATTCATATAAGGAAATTAGACACCCTGTCTTTGTTTTGCTTTACCTTCTTTATGAAGTTTTAAAGCTTCCTCATTTTCTTTCGTTGTTGGAATTTCAAGCGTAGGGCTTTCCCAATAAGCTGAACCTTCGAGCCATTCATAACTGTGAGTTTTTATTGATATTACATATGTCACATCTGATTTTTTAGCTCTTTTAAATGCTTCCTCTAATTCTGAAATAGTGGAGACATGTTCAGATTTTGCACCCATACTAGCTGCGTGTTGAGCAAAATTTACTTCTTTAAAATTTTGAATGTTAGATGAATTAAATAAGCAATTAAATTCTTTTCCACCCTTAAACAATTGAAGTCTATTTATAACTGCATGACCACCATTATCACAAACAATTATTATTAATTTGTTATTTGTTAAAACTGACGAATAAATGTCTGAATTATTTAATAAATATGAGCCATCTCCCACAAATGCTATTACGTCTTTGTCAGGATTTGCCATCTTAATTCCTAGGGCACCAGAAATTTCATAACTCATACAACTAAAACCCCATTCAGTTTCATGCGTATTTAGTTCTTTTGGTCTCCAGACTTGCACAACTTCACCAACCAATCCACCAGCAGCAGTAACTGCTATATCTGTTGGATCTGAATTTCGATAAATTGCTCCTACGGCGTGTGCATAGTTTGGTGTTTCTTGGTTTGTTGGTCCACTTTCTTTATCAACATACTCATTCCAAGACTTAAGTTCATCTTGTGATTTTTTGTACCAGCTGTCAGGAGATTTCCAATTTCCTAAAGAATTTGACAACTCTGATAAACAAACTTTAGCATCTCCAATAACTGCCTCGGCTAAATGTTTGTTTGCATCATGTCTTGCAATATTAATTGAAACCAATTTAAATTCAGGGTTTTCAAAATTAGCCCACGAACCTGTTGTAAAATCTGCCAATTTTGTACCAACACAAATAGCTAAATCAGTTTCTTTTGCTAAGTTATTTGCAGCTTTACCACCAAGGCCTCCTATTGGACCAAGAAAATGAGAATGATCTCTTTTCATCGTTGAATATCCCATCACTGTTTGGGTAACAGGTATATTATGTTTAATTGCAAAACTTCCTAATTCATCCATTGCATCTGAATAAAAAACACCTCCTCCAGAAATAATAATTGGTTTTTTTGACTTTTTAATTTTTTCCATTGCTTGTTTAATTTGAAAATCATCTGGTTTAGGTCTTCTTATATTATGTATTCTTTCTTTAAAAAATTCTTCTGGATAATCAAATATTTCTCCTTGCACATCTTGACACAAAGACAAACAAGCAGGACCGGTATCCGCAGGATCAAGCATTGTTTGAATTGCTTGTGGAAGAGATTGTATTATTTGTTCAGGTCTTGTTATTCTATCAAAATATTTTGTAACTGGTTTAAAAGAGTCGTTCGCAGTCATTCCTGGATTTGAAAAATGCTCTACTTGCTGTAGCACAGGATCTGGCATTCTATTCGCATAAGTATCTCCAGGTAAAAATAAAATAGGTAATCTATTGCTCATTGCTACCGCAGACGCAGTTACTAAATTTGTAGATCCAGGCCCAACAGAACTTGTTGCAATAAAAATTTGTTTTCTTCTTTTAGCTCTTGAAAAAGCAATGCCAGTTAAAGCCATATTTTGTTCATGATGACCTCTATAAGTTGGAAGTTTATCCTTATTTTCCTCTAATGCTTGACCTATGCATGCAACATTCCCATGACCAAAAATACCAAATGCCCCTGGAAATAAAGGCTCAACTTTACCTTCTATGTAGATTTTTTGAGCTACTAGATGTTTAACCAAGGCATGTGCGCAAGTAAGCTTTATTTTTTTCATTTTTCTAGTTATATTCTCCTCAAAAATTCAACTAATTAACCATAAAATAAAAATTATGTATAGCAAATTTGGACAATTCATTGATGGCAAATGGCAACAATCACAAAATAATGAAACTTATGATGTATTGAATCCAGCTACTGAAGAAGTAATTGGTAAAGCATCCAAAGCTGGTGAAGAAGATGTAAATAAAGCTCTTAAGTCAGCTGAAAAAGGTCTTGAGGTTTGGAGAAATACTCCACCTTGGCAGAGATCAAAAATTATAAGAAAAATTGCAGATCTTATGCGAGAGAGAACTGATGTACTAGCAAAATGGCTTACATTGGAAGTTGGAAAACCTTTGTCAGAAGCTAAAGGGGAAGTCGGAGGCGCAGCAGACATTTTCGAATGGAACTCTGAAGAAACAAAAAGGATATATGGTCAGATAGTTGAAAGTAGATTTGAACACACAAGAATGTATGTAAAATATGAACCTGTTGGTGTTGTTGCAGGATTAATACCATGGAATTTTCCAATAGTTCTATCCTCTAGAAAAATTTCAACTGCCTTAGCAGCTGGGTGCTCAGTTATATGTAAGCCAGATGTTATTACTCCAGGTAGTGTAATGGAACTTATGAATATTATAAATGATGCAGGAGTTCCTCCAGGTGTTGTTAATTTATTATCGGGTGATCCAGCAAAAATTTCTTCACAACTTATATCTTCTGATATAGTTAAAAAAGTTTCTATTACTGGATCGACTAGAGTAGGTAAACTTATTTTAAAGCAAGCCGCTGAGAAAGTTCAAAGAGTAACAATGGAATTAAGTGGTCACTCACCTTTTATAGTTTTTGATGATGTAGATATAAACAAGGTTACAGATATGGCAATAACGGCAAAATTTAGAAACAACGGCCAAGTTTGCATATCACCGGCAAGATTTTATATCCATGAAAAGAAAAAAGATGAGTTTGCAAAAACATTAGTTGAAAAAGTTTCTAAACTTAAAATTGGGAATGGAATGGATGACGACACAATATTAGGTCCATTAACAACAGAAAAAAGATTAAATGAAATAGAAGCCTTAGTCGAGAAAACAAAAAAAGAAGGAGCTACTGTTTTATGTGGTGGAAAGAGACCATCCGGTTTTAATAAAGGATATTTTTATGAACCTACTGTTTTTGACAATGTTCAAGATAACTTTACAATTGCAAAAGAAGAACCTTTTGGACCATTGGTTCCACTACTAACGTTTAAAGATACAGATGAAGTTGTTGAAAGAGCTAACGACAATGACTTAGGTTTAGCAAGCTATATTTATACAAATTCTTTAGAAAAAGCTCACAAAGTCTCAGAAAAAATGGAAACTGGAACATGTGCAGTAAATCATCCTACTATTGCGTTTGCAGAAGTTCCTTTTGGAGGTATCAAGCAGACAGGTTATGGCAGAGAGGGTGGATCAATGGCTATAAAGGACTATTTAAATATTAAATATACTCATTTTGGTCTTAATTATTAATGAGAAAAAATAAGGTTAAACAAATGATGGCTGAAGGAAAGCCAGTTGTTAACGGCTGGTTACAAATACCTAGTACAGTATCTGCAGAAGTTATGGCACATCAAGGTTGGGACTCCCTGACTGTTGATATGCAACATGGACTTGTTGATTACACAAACGCACTTCCAATGCTTCAAACAATTTCTTCAACTGATGTAACTCCTCTTGCCAGAGTAAATTGGAATGAACCAGGACAAATAATGAAAATTTTAGACGCTGGTTGTTATGGAATTATATGCCCTATGGTAAGTAATAAAGAAGAGGCAGAAAGATTTGTACAAGCATGCATGTATCCTCCAAGAGGATATAGAAGTTTTGGCCCAGTTAGAGGATTAATTTATGGTGGTGCTGATTACGCAGAACATGCAAATGATGAGATTTTAAAATTAGCTATGATTGAGACAAAGGAGTCATTAGATAAATTAGATGAGATTATGTCTACTGACGGTGTGGATGGGATATATATTGGTCCAGCTGACTTAAGCCTAGCAATTGGAGAAAAACCTGGATTTGACAAACCTGAAAATTCAAAAGCTTATTCTCAAATATTAAGAATTTTAGAGCATGCAAAAAAAAATAATATATTTGCTGGTATTCATAATGGAACTACAGAATATGCACAAAAAATGATTGATAAAGGATTTAACTTCGTAACAATTGGTGCAGATCAAAGAGCTATGAGCGCAGGCGCAAAGGCAATTGTAGAAAAAATGAAGGGCTCAATAAATAAAAAAGAGTCTGACACTTATTAATCTAGTTTCTCAAGAAATAGCTCAAACTCTTTTTGATTTAAATTTATAGATTGTTTCTTTCCAGGAAATTTATTTGACATAGAATCTTTTTTAAATGCTTTGAGCGCTTTTACTCTCTCTTGATTAATTTGATTTTTTAATTTTATTAAGTTTCCATAAGCTTTTGAATGTCTTGGTGGATTTTCAGTATCCCCACAAATATCTTCCATAAACAAGTACATTACATCAGCAAACTTTCCTGAGCCGAGTGATACTGTAACTATATTTGTTCTTTTAGAAATCTCTCCCATTACATTTTCGGGAATTACTTCACATTCAGCTGAGAATGCTCCTGCATCCTCTAATCTTTTAAATTTTAAATACAAATCATGTGCTTCATTACTATTTTTTCCAACTGCTCTTAAACCTCCTATCCATGTAGATTTTCTTGGTACTAAACCTAAATGTCCCATAACTGGAACATCTTCGTTTGCAAGCATTTCAACAATTTTCATACTTCTAGGTGTCATTACCGCATCAGCTCCATTCTCTAATGCCTCAAAAGCACCTCTCAATACATCATCTGCTGTTACAAATTTATTAAGTACTAATGCTGCAGTTAAAAATAAATTTTTAGAACCCTCTCTGGCTTTTTTAACATTAAATGCATTAGATATAATCATATCAAATCCGGCCTGCTCAGCTGCATGTGCTTCTTCAATAGTATTCGCTGTAACTTGGGTAAATTTTTTTTTTCCTTTAGAATTTTTTAAATCACCAACTGTTAAAGTTCTACTTGCAGGTTTTGCTGCCCATGTATAAATTTTTTTCATTTTATCCCTTTGTATAGCTGATCTCTTCTATCAATGAACTCCTCAAATGTTTTTATAGTAATAACTGAGGGAAGAATAAAAATTGACCTTTTATCTTTTATATTTCTAATAATTCTAAAATAACCTTTTTTAATAGCAGTATCAATATAAACATTTGAAGTTAGGTAAGATTTTTCAATCACTTTTAAAAGCTGGTTTTTTGTAATTGATTGGTTTTTAAAATAAGCCAACATTACTGCGTGCAACATTATCCAATGTTGAGGCGTTAATGAAAACCAGTTAAGTAAATCATTTTTTAACCTACCAGTGAAGTCTCCAAGAGAAACTTCGGCCATTTGAATTCTTTTTTTTGTAGATTTAGAAAGTTTTTTTTGTTCTTCAAAATGCTTTGGGTACCTAAATTGCCTCTTCATCTAATTAATTTTATATAATTGAAATTTCTATTCAATCTAATTTTTGTTAGCTAATTCTTTATATATATTATTTACTCTGTGAACTTCACTTGCAGTATTAAAATATCCTACATATTCTATTTCATCTGGGGTTACATCAAAATGGTAATGACCTGCATATTTTTTATTTTCATAAGAATGAAAATGGGTATGTTCTCCAGACTCTCTTAAATTAAGTTTTCCACCAGTTGGATCTCCGGTCCACAAAACAGAGTAACATTGCAATTCAGGACCAACTGGTTCATAAAATTGTAGGAAGTCTTTAGTACATTTCATTAAATTTGAATCATAATAATCGTGTTTGATATCTTCATAATCGGGTTGTACGTGTGATCGTATTTTTCCATTTAAAATTCTAAAAACACCAGCAAGAGCTATGTGATTGTTATTAGAAATATCTAAATTTTCTAACAATGCTTGTCTTATTGACTGAGGTAAAGATCCTTGTTTTCCAATTCTTTTTTTAATATTAATTCTTATTACCCTTCCTTCTTTTCCATCGCTATAGTAGATGTTGCCAAGTCCCCCATGTTTTTTAGCTTTATAATCTTTAACTATACATTCTTTATTTTTTCCAACCATTGCAATGATAGATTTAGACTCTTCAGTAATTAAATTCTCATTTATAATTAATTCTCCACAATGCCCTTCCAAACATGACATAGCACCAGAGCCTGCTCCAAGAGCATAGGATTTTGAAGAATTTATTCTTTTTGAAATCTCTTGATAATCAAATTCAGTACCGATGTAATTTTTATCATGCATATAAGGCTCTCCTCCTACATCGATTATTTTTTGATTGCCGCTAATACCTTCAGAAGGGCAATCCCAATGTCTAAGATTTGGACACTCAACTACATCTACTTCAACATCTTTGTAATTATTAGCAAGTCCAATTCTTAATGCATTTGCAATATCTATTAAATCAAAAGTTTTAAAAACTCCTTTCTCTATATTTAATTTCATGATTTAATAATATTGCATTATATATTGCAAAATGTCTATAGATAATATATATAATATCTATACATAATATATTTAAAATAAAATGGTAAATAAAGATTTAAAAGTTGCTGTTCTTGGTGCAGGTGCAATGGGGTGTTTGTTTGGAGGTTTGCTTGCAGAAAAAGGATTAGATGTAACTCTGATTGATGTTTGGAAAGAACATGTAGAAACCTTAAATAAAAAAGGCCTTAAGATGGATGGTCATGGTGGCGATAGATTTATAAAAGTACCAGCAACATCAGATCCATCTACAATTGGAAAAGTAGATGCTGTAATAGTAATGTGTAAAGCAACAGCTCTAGAACCTGCTTTAAAAAGTATTAAAAACATTATTAGAGATAAAACAGTTTTTATGTCTTTTCAAAATGGAATTGGACATGAAGCTATAATTAAAAGGATTGTTGGCAATGAAAAAGTAATTGGAGGAACAACAACTCAAGCATCAAATATCTTAGGCCCTGGTCATATTATGAACCATGCAGCTTTACCTTCTTGGATTGGAGAATATGATGGTGGAATAACAGATAGAATAACAGAAATTGCAGACACATTTACAGCACATAATTTAGAAATGATTGCAGCTGAAGATGTAAAAAAAAGAAAATGGATGAAACTTTTTGCTTTAACTGCAATTGGCCCACTTTCAGCTATTTTTGATCTACATCATACTGATCTTTACATAAATAATAATGCCAATGACGTATCTAGAAGTTTAGGTAAAGATATTATTTTAGAAACAAGAGAAGTTGCTTTAGCAGATGGTGTTAATGTTTCTGAAGATGAGTGTTTATTTATGTTTAACAAAATTGTTGATTCAAAACAAACAAATAAGTCCTCAATGGCTTTTGATGTACTTTACAAAAGAAAAACTGAAATTGATTTCATAAGTGGAGCTGTATCTAAAATAGGAAAAAAACATGGAATAGCCACACCATTAAATGATCTTATGTACAAAATGATTAAAGTAAAAGAGGGTATGTACAGCTAAATGCTGAAAATTAACAAACTAAAGAAAATTAAATCAAACTTCCCAGTCATTGTTGGAGAACAAATAATCAGTAAAAAAGTCTGCAATTCTTTAATTAAAGAAATTAGTAATTCAAAAAATTTCGATGATATGATTATGGGTGGTAGAAGTAGGATTAATAAAGGATCAAAAAATTTCAACAAATATATCTCAAGTTCTAAAATCTCAAAAAAACTTTTTGCTACTTTCAACACAGAATCATTTTATAAGAAAATTGATAACAAATTTAAAACAGAGTTTAAGGCAAATACTTGGGAAAGTTTGTTTAAACCAAAAAAATTTAATCAAAAAAAATATACATTAAAAAGAAAAGTAAATTCTAAAGAGCTAAAAAGACTGCTTGGTAAAAATTATAAAAACCCAAATTTAAATCTAGATATTGATTTTTCAGTATCTAAAGGAGGGTATAGATTGAGACCGCATAGAGATGATATAAATAGAATATATAATTTTTTGATCTATTTAACTGATATACCAAAAAAAAATGGTGGGTCTCTTACTCTATACAAAAAAAAAGCTAACAAAAACCTCAGAAAAAGTTTTAGAAGATTTCCCAAAAATAATGAACTTGATAAATTGATGGAATTTACACCAAAACAGGGAAGTGTAATTTTCTTTAAATCTACTCCTAATTCTTATCATGGTGTAAAAAGATTTAAGGAAAAAAACTGTCCAAAAAGATTTTTTATTTATGGAAGTTATGCATTTAATAAACCTGTTATATGGAGATATAAAAATTTTGAATACCACCCTCATATAGTTGCGACGAAAAAAAGAATGCTTACATCTTTTCATGATTCAAATTATCTGCTAAAATCTTGTAATGATGCAAGTTAGCAGCAAATTAAAGAAAATTTTAGACAGAGATGGATACCTAAGAATAAAAAATATTCTTAATTTCAACAAAGATTTAAAACCTATCTTAAACGATATGGAATATGTAATGGACAATCTAGTTAATAAGTTTGCGCCCAGACATATGAGAGAAAAAGTTTTTAAATATGATTTTAAAAGAAAATATACCTATATATCAAAATTAAATATTTATGATCTTGACCAACATTTTAATACCAGACTACCTAGAGATAATGTGAAAAAAGATAGTGATTACTTTGCATCACAATCTTTATGGAACTTAATAAACCATAAAAAAATTTTAGATGTTGTAGAACAATTATTAGGATCTGAAATCCTTTCCAATCCTGTTCAAAACACAAGAATAAAACAACCAGAAAGTAAATTGCCTAGACACTCTGTTCATGATGGACTTTCAGGTAGAACTCCTTGGCACCAAGACGCAGCAGTATTATCATCTGTTGGACAAAGATTGACGGATATGGTGACCGTTTGGATACCATTTACAAAAACTACCAAAAATAACGGATGCATGATTACCGTTAAAGAAATAAACAAACTGGGTTTATTAAATCATGTGTCTGGATATAAAGGTCAGGTCGAGATAAAAGGTAGTAAATTACTTGATAAATTTAAGCCAATTTTTCTGGAAGCAAATGTGGGTGATATAATTATTTTACACAAACACTCGATACATTGTTCTTTACCTAATAGATCTAACGATTTTAGAATAAGTGCTGACTTAAGATATAACAGAGCTGGGACTCCATCTGGTAGAAAGCCTCTACCAAATTTTTACGTAAGAAGCAGAAATAAAAAAAATATTACTATTCATAATTATAAGCAATGGATCTCTTTATGGGAGAAAGCGAAAAATAAATGTATACCTAGAAAATACGCATTTAAATATCCACTTCCAACATTTAAAAATAGTAAAAGAGATCTTGCTAGATTAATATAATTTCATTTTTAAATTATGAAAAAAATTCTCATAGTCCAACCTATTCATGAAAAAGGTACGGAATTATTAAAAAGTAATAGTAACTATACTTACGAGGTAGTTGAGGATTTAAGCGTTGAAAATGTTAAACAAAAAATTATGGATGCTGATGCAATTTCTTTAAGAACATCAATTTTGCCTGCAGAAGCAATTGAAAATGCAAAAAAACTTAAAATAATTTCTAGACATGGAGTTGGTTACGACAATATTGATTTAGATAGCTGTAAAAAAAGAAATATCGATGTGGCGATAACTGCAACAGCAAATGCTGTAGCGGTTGCAGAACATGTTCTTTTCATGCTTTTAAGTATATCAAAAAGAAAAAATATGTACGATCAATCAGTCAAAAGTGGAAAATTTACTGATAGAAATAAACTGCCAAAAACAATAGAGATTTGGAACAAAAATATTCTTATAGCTGGTTTTGGAAGAATTGGAAAAGCATTGATTAAAAGATGTTTAGGATTTGAAATGAATGTTTTTGTTTATGATCCATTTGTAGATGCAGAAACAATAAGCAAAATGGGTGGAAAAAAAGTTGAAGATTTATCAGAAACTATAAAAGATATGGATGCTGTGTCACTCCATATACCTTTAACTGATCAAACTAAAAATATCATAAATTACGAACTTCTTAAAACTATGAAAAAAAATTGCATCATCATAAATGCTGCAAGAGGTGGAATTATAAATGAGAAAGACTTAGATAGAGCATTAAAGGAGAACCTAATTTTTGGAGCAGGTATCGATGTATTTGAAGTAGAGCCCCCGGAAGCTGACAATCCATTATTAAAAAATGAAAAAGTTTTCCTTAGCCCTCATGCAGCAGCATTTACTGAAGAGTGCATGACTAGAATGGCAATAGAAACTATACAAAATATTTTTGATTTTTTTGATGGTAAACTTGAAGATAGTAAAAAAGTAAAATTATAGTTTATCAATCTCTAAATTTGATTTCTTTAAAGTATCTGTAATGTATTTATAACCCATAATTGCATACTCAAGAGGATTTGCTTTTTTTGGATCTTGCTCAGCCTCCACTACCAGCCAACCCTGGTAATTATTTTTTTTCAAAATATCAAACAAATGTTTATAGTCGATACAACCATCGCCAGGTACAGTAAAAGCACCCGCTAAAAAAGCATCCCTAAAACTTAAATCTTCAGAAAGGGCTTTATTCAACACTTCTTCTCTAATATCTTTGCAGTGAATATGGATTACTCTTTCTTTATATTTATTGATTATATTAATAGAGTTTCCTCTAGCAAATAACATATGACCGGTATCTAAAGTTAATTTTACACTGTCATTTGTATTTTCTAGCAATCTAATAGTTTCTTCTTCCGTTTCTATTACTGTACCCATATGATGGTGATATGCTAATGGCATGCCCTCGTCTTCGAGATATCTTGCAAGTTCAGATATTTTTATACAATAATCTTTCCATTCATCATTGGACATTTTTGGTCTACTTGAGAGTTTTTTTGTTGGATCGCCTTGTATTGATTCAAAAACTTCAGCAAATACAATACATGGAGCTTCGCAGTCTTTAAATAATTGAAGTTGGTTTTGAATTAATTTTTTTTCTTCTTCAACAGAATTTTTTCTAAGATTTCCGCTGTACCATCCAGAACATAATTTTAAATTATACTTATCTAGTTTTGGTAATAATTCCTTAGATGTTTTAGGAAATTTGCCACCTGACTCTATACCTATATATCCAGCCTGACTTGCTTCCGATAAACATTGTTCTAGAGGAGTATCTCCACCAAGTTCAGGCATGTCATCATTACTCCACGCTATTGGTGCTATCCCTAATTTTACTGACATATTTTTTTTATTTGCTAAGATATTTGATCATGAGATTAATTAAAGGCAAAAAAATCAAATTAGGCATTGTTGGTGGTGGCCCAAAATCATGGATAGGACATGTCCATAGAATTTCCTCAAGATTTGATGACGAATATGAAATTGTCTCAGGAGTTTTTTCAAGAAATTCAAATATTTCAAAGACTTTTGGAAAAAAAATAGGAATTGATAAAGATAGATGTTACTCAAATTATCAAGAAATGGCTTATAAAGAAGCTTTAAGACCTGATGGTATTGAGGTTGTAGCGATTATGACTCCACCTTCAAGTCACCAAATTATTGCAGAAAAATTTATAGACAAAAATATTCACATAATATCTGACAAGCCATTTGCAGGTGATCTATCACAAGCAAAAAAACTTTTTAAAAAAATTAAATCAAATAAAAATATAAAATATGCATTAACTCATAATTATTCAGCATATCCGATGGTTAGAGAAGCAAAAGTATTGGTCGAAAAAGGGAAAATAGGAAAAGTTGAATATGTAAATGTAGAGTATGTTCAAGATTGGACTGATGGAAAAACAGTTAATAAAAATAATGCAAAAAAAATATTAAAATGGAAAATAGATAAAAAAATAGTTGGAACCTCGGCGGTTTTAAATGAGATTGGATCTCACGGTTATCACATAGCATGCTATGTTTCTGGATTAAAAGGTAGAAATGTATTTGCTGATATCAAACAAGTTTCAAAAACTGTTAAAATGGATAACAATGCTCAAGTAATGATCAACTTTAATAACAATGCAAAAGGCTTACTTTGGACAAGTGTTATGGCAAGAGGCGGTGTTTATGGTTTAAGATTTAGGATTTTTGGCACAAAAGGCAGCATAGAATGGGTTCAAAATGATCCAGGTTATCTTAAATTTAATCCATTAAAAGGCGCTGTAAAATTTTTAGAAAGAGGTTTTTTTAATGCAGAATTATCTAAAAAATTTTCAAGAATTAAATTTGGACATCCAGAGGGTTATCTAGATGCTTTTGCAAACATTTATAAAGAATTTGCAGAATCATTAAGAACAAAAGCTAAAAAAAGGTGGTTTTTTCCAAATGAATATGAAGGGCTGGAAACCGCAAAGTTTATTGAAGCGTGTAAAATTTCAAATAAAAGAAAAGCGTGGACAAAAATAAAATAAAAATTGCTTTGCTTGGTCTCGGCAGAATTGGCCAAATGCATGCAAAAAATTTAATCGAAAATAGAGAATTTAAATTAAAATATATCTTTGACCTAAACAAAGATTTATTAAAAAAAATATCTAATAAATATAATGTCACTTCAATAAATAAGCCTGATCTAGCTTTCAATGATAAAGACATTGACTGTATATTTATTGCGTCAAGCACATCTACGCATTTAAAATTTATTGAGCAAGGTGTAAAACTAAATAAAATTATTTTTTGTGAAAAACCATTAGATCTGAATATAAAAAAAATTAATTCTTGTCTAAAAAGAATAAAAAAATTTAAACCAAGAGTGCAAATAGGCTTCAATAGGAGATATGACGTTGGACACCATTCATTAAAAAAACACCTAAAACAAAAAATTGGACGATTAGAAAAAATTATAATTACTAGTCGGGATCCTTCTCCTCCTTCGTTTAAATATCTAAAAACTTCAGGTGGGATATTTAAAGATATGATGATTCACGATTTTGATCTTGCAAGATATTATTTAGGAAAAGACGAATTCCAATCAATTTTTGCTATGGGCAGTAACTTATCGGATAAACGTTTTAATAAAATTAATGATTATGAATTGGCAACTACAATACTCAAATCCAAAAAAGGGGTTCAATGTATTATAACAAATTCAAGACATTGTAGCTTTGGATATGATCAAAGAGTAGAATTATTTGGAAATAAAGGAATGCTAGTTTCAGACAATAAAAGAAACGATGAAATAAATTATTTTTCAAAAAGCTCAACAAACAGTAAATCACCTCTTCTTCACTTCTTTATTGAGAGATATTCTGAGGCTTTTAAACTTCAATTATTCGATCTAGCAAAATTTTGTAGAAAAAATATAAAACCTAGAGCAGTTTTTGAAGATGGAAGAAAATCAATTATATTGGCAGAGGGAGCGATGAACTCTATAAAGTCGAAAAAGTTTGAAAAACTAATTTATTGAAATTTAAATTCCTTCTATTTTTTTGTCTCCTGATTTTTTGACAAAATATATTCCAAGTATAACAATAAATAATGAAATTAATATTTTTGAAGTAACTAATTCATTAAGAAATAAGTATCCAAGAATTACTCCAAATATTGGTATTAAATAAGCGACCTGGCTTTGAAAAACTAAACCGTTTCTTTTCAATATCATAAATCTCAATAACCAAGCTATACCAGTAGGAAATACACCAAGATATATTAAAGACAAAGTTGACTCTAATGATGGATTTAAATTCCAAGGTTGCTCTATAATTAAAGAAATTGGGCAAACAAATATTGTTCCCCAAATTAATATTGATGCAGTAACATTTTCATTTTTTTTATGACTTATTTTTAAAGTTAATATTCCACCAATAACATAAAATGTTGAACCAACTAATATCATTAAAGCAGAAAATAAATTTTCATCATTAATTAATAGATTTTCAGAAAAAAGATAAACTATTCCTAAAAATCCTAAAATTATACCTAATATTTTTACTAAATTTATTTTTTCTTTATCTATAAACAAATGAGCTAAAATAGTTGCGCTGATAGGAGTGGTAGACATTAATATTGCTGCTAAATTACTTTGGACTTTTTGTACCCCGTAAGCAATTAAAAAAAATGGAATAACCAAATTAATAACACCAATTGCAGCAAACCATTTCCAATCTTTTGAAAAGACTTCAATTTTAATTTTTTTATAAAAACATAACAATAATACTGGGATCATTCCAAAAAAAATCCTTAAAAACGCAATTGTTATTGGACCATAAGAGTAAGTCGCAATTTTAATATTGAAAAAGGCTGAAGCCCATATGAGTGACAGCAAAACTAATATGAAATAATCAGATGTTTTGGGTGAAGTCATTCTACAATATCTTTTACTTTTCCATTGGTTAAATTAAGCAGTTCATCAAAATTTATTTTGAAAATACAGTTTGGATGTCCTGCTGCGGCATATAAATTTTTAAATCTATTTAAAGACTCATCAACAAGAATTTCTAATTTATTTTTATGGCCTACTGGTGATACTCCTCCGATAGTATATCCTGTTTGATCTTTAACCTCATCTGGAGAGGCCATGCTCAAATCTTTACTATTAAAAATTTTTTTTAATTTATTTAATGAACATCTTTTATCGCCAGATACTAAGCAGAGTAAAAAATTTCCCTCATTCCTAAATAATAAACTTTTTACAATTGAACCAACTTCAGTATTTAATGAATTTGCAGCATCATTTGCTGTTCTTGCGGTTTGCTCTAATTCAATTACCTTTATTTCACTATTAAACTTTTTTAATGCTTCTTTTGCTCTTTTAACTGGTTCTTTATTAAGTGCCGACATTAGTACAACTCTTGATTGATTGAAAAATTGCGATTTTTAAGGTTAATATACATGTAATTAAAGCATAACTGATATCTATTTTATAGACATTATTTATCTTTTCTTAACTGATAAGAGAACAAGAAAATTTATAGGAGATAATATGAGCGCTAGGGACGTATTAAAACAAATTAAATCTAAGAATGTTGAGTATGTTGATCTTAGATTCACTGATCCAAGAGGAAAACTGCAACACCTTACTATGGATAAAACAATAGTTGATGAAGGTATGCTGAACGATGGAGTATTTTTTGATGGCTCATCGATTGCTGGTTGGAAAGCGATAAATGAGTCTGACATGATATTAAAACCAGATTTAAGCAGAACAGTAATGGATCCATATACATCACATAATACAATGATTTTATTTTGCGATATTTTGGATGCTGTTAAAAAAGACCCATACGAAAGAGATCCAAGGGGAATAGCTAAAAAAGCAGAGGCATATTTAAAAAAAACTGGAGTCGGAGATAAAGCTTACTTTGGTCCAGAGCCAGAATTTTTTGTTTTTGATGATGTAAAAATTAAAAATGATATGAATGAAACTGGATTTTCAATTGACAGTTCAGAAGGACCTTATAATTCAGGAAAATCATATGACAATGGAAATATGGGACACAGACCTGGAGTTAAGGGAGGATATTTTCCTGTACCACCAGTAGATAGTGCTCAAGATATGAGGGGTGAATACCTAAAAGGTTTAAGAGATGTAGGTATCACTGTTGAAAAACATCACCACGAAGTTGCACCTAGTCAACATGAACTAGGAATGTTGTTTGGAACACTAGTTGATCAAGCTGATAATGTTCAGCTTTACAAATATGTAGTACAGATGGTCTCACATTCATTTGGAAAGACTGCTACTTTTATGCCAAAACCAGTTAAAGGTGATAATGGCTCTGGAATGCATACTCACCAATCAATTTGGAAAGGTAAAACTCCAGTATTTTCTGGTAACAAGTATGCTGGTCTATCTCAAACAGCTCTTTATTATATTGGTGGTATTTTAAAACATGCTAAGGCAATAAATGCATTTTCAAATGCTACTACTAATAGTTATAAAAGATTAATTCCAGGTTTTGAAGCGCCAGTTTTACTAGCGTACTCTGCAAGAAACAGATCTGCTTCTTGTAGAATTCCAATAACTTTAAGTAAAAAAGGTGCAAGATGCGAAATTAGATTCCCTGATGCATCAGGTAATCCATATTTAACTTTTGCATCAATGTTGATGGCTGGTTTAGATGGTATTAAAAATAAAATAGATCCTGGTAAATCTTTTGACCAAGATCTTTATGCATTAACAGAAAAACAAGTTAAAAAAGTTCCTACAGTCTGTGGATCATTAAGAGAGGCTATGGAAGCTCTTGATAAAGATAGAAACTTTTTAAAGCAAGGTAATGTATTTACTGACGATCAGATAGATGCGTACATTGAATTAAAGTATGAGGAAATTCATAACTTTGAACATACGCCGCACCCTATCGAATTCGATATGTATTATAGCTGTTAATAAGCTTTATTTTTGGTAATACCTGCTGTAATAGCAGGTATTCCCTTTAAGAAATTCTCATTTCATTTAATTTTGTTATTAAAATGTATGACAAAATTTATGTCTTCTTTAAAAAACATTATTGGTTTCAAGAGGCCGAACTATAGAAAAACTAAGAAGAAGAATAATAAAATTTATACAATGAACAAAAGAGGACAATATTGGTTTATTTCATATTACCAATAAATATTATTAAATTTTAAAGGACTCTCCACATCCACATCTTTCAGTTTCGTTTGGATTGTTAAAAACAAACTGAGAAGAAAATTCTTCTTGTTTATAATCCATTTCTGTTCCAAATAAATACATCACAGCCGCAGAGTCTATAAACACCTTTACTCCTTTATCCTCTATTACTTCGTCATTAGGGTTAATTTTGTTGGTATATTCCATTACGTATGACATGCCTGCGCAGCCTCCAGATTTAACTCCAACTCTTACTCCAATAGATTCATTGCTCGCAGATGACATGATTTCCTTTATCCTTGTAGCCGCTTGATCGCTTAATGAGATTATTTGTTTTGTCATAAATTTAATTCTAATTTAGCTGCTTCTGACATCATTGATTTATCCCAA
Organism: uncultured Pelagibacteraceae bacterium; assembly: GCA_902611265.1. Classification (GTDB taxonomy): domain Bacteria; phylum Pseudomonadota; class Alphaproteobacteria; order Pelagibacterales; family Pelagibacteraceae; genus Pelagibacter. The sequence goes on along the minus strand of CACLYY010000009.1, from coordinate 10,020 downwards.
GGCGGATCCCACACTAAATCTAAATCAACTTTATCAACTTCGTCTATTTGCATAATACTATCTTTAACCTCTTTAGGCAAACTCTCTGCAACTGGGCAATTAGGAGTGGTTAAAGTCATTTTAACGCTAACATTTTTTTGATTTACGTTAATATCATATATTAATCCTAATTCATAAATGTTTACTGGTATCTCAGGATCGTAGATTTTTTTTATTTCGTTTATTACTTTTTCTTTTAATTCCATAGTTAATCTTCTGTACTTGCTATTTCTTGAGAATTGTTCATTGCTGATGTTAGTGTATGCCATGATAATGTTGCACATTTTACTCTCATTGGATATTGTTTTACTCCAGATAAACACATCAATTTTGTTTTTTCATCTTCGTTTAAAAGCTCTGTACTTAATTCATCTTTCTCTTTTATCATGTCCAAAAAATCTGTAACAATCTCCTTTACTTCCTTTTCTTCTTTTCCTCTAACTAGATCAGTCATAATTGATGCTGAAGCCATTGTAATTGCACAACCGTTTCCCTCAAATGAAATATCTTCAACTTTATTATTATCATTTAGTTTTAAATATATATGAACATTATCTCCACATAATGGATTGTTTCCTTTTGCATCCTTGGTAAAATTATCTGTTTTTCTTAGATTTCTTGGATTTTTTCCATGCTCCAAAATAATTTCTTGATATAATTCTTTTAAGTTCATTTTAAATTAAATATTTTTTTGCAATTATTTATTGAGTTGTTAAGTTGATCAATGTCGTCTTTAGTATTGTAAACTCCAAAAGATGCTCTCGCAGTTGCAGGTAAACCTAATTTCTCGTGAAGTATTTGACAACAGTGATGTCCAGCTCTAATTGCTACTCCATCCTCATCTAAAATTGTAGCTATATCGTGAGGGTGAATTCCTTCTATAGTAAATGATATAACTCCACCTTTGTTTTTAGGATTACCAATAATATTTACAGAATTATTCTTACCTAAAAGATCAACAGCATAATCAAGCAATTCTCTCTCGTGCTTCTCGATGTTTTCAATTCCAATTTTTTCAAGAAATTTTATTGACTCGTTAAAAGCAATAACTTGAGCAGTTGCCATCGTTCCTGCCTCATATTTATTTGGCAATTCTCCATAAGAAATACCCTTTTTCTTTACCTCTCTTATCATTCCTCCGCCACCTTGGTATGGAGGAAGATCTTCTAACCATTTTTTTTTAGCATAAAGCACACCAATTCCTGTAGGGCCATACATTTTATGACCTGATATCGCATAAAAATCACAATCTAAATCTTGCATATCTAATTTTAAATGAGGTGCTCCTTGGCAACCATCGACTAATACTGGAATACCTTTAGAATGGGCAAAGCTTACAATTTCTTTAATTGGAAGTATTGCTCCAGTCACATTCGATAAATGTGTTACACATATAATTTTAGTTCTATCAGTTATTTTTTTTTTAATTTCTTCCAATGTTACTTCACCTTGGTCATTTACTTCAGCAAATTCAATATTTATTTTTTTTGATTTTCTTAAAAAATGCCATGGAACATAATTAGAATGATGTTCTAATTCTGTAATTAATACTTCATCACCTTCATCAAGATATTTTTGCCCAAATGTATTTGCTACAAGATTTATTGCCTCTGTTGCGCCTTTTGTAAAAACAATTTCATTTTTATCAGATGCATTTATATATTTTTGAACAGAAGTTCTTGTTTGCTCATACAAATTTGTTGCTGCAACCGCTAAATAATGAACGCTTCTACCTACATTTGAAAATTCCTTAGAATAAAAATCATATATTCTATCAATTACTATTCTTGGTTTTTGAGAGGAATTTGCGCTATCTAGATAAACAAGATCATTATTTTGTACTTTATTGTCAAAAATAGGAAATTCTTTTTTAATCTGATCTATATTCATTCTTTTAATCCCATAATATTTTTAATTAAATTTTTAATTTCATTATCAGTAACTTTTTCAACAACATCCAATAAGAAACCATTTATTAAAAGTTCTTTTGCTTCTATATAATTTAGACCTCTAGACATTATATAAAAAATAGAGTCTTGATTTAAACTTCCAGAGGCAGATCCATGCGAACATTTTACATCATCTGCATAGATTTCTAACTCAGGCTTTGCATTAAACTCAGCATTATCACTCAATAAGATTGCTTTACTTAATTGATATCCATCTGTTTTTTGTGCATTAGATTTAACAAATATTTTTCCTTGATATGCTGACTTTGTATTTTCTCCCAAAACGCTTTTTATTAATTGATAACTTTTAGTATTCTCATTTAAATGGTTGATAGATGTTCTGATTTCATGATTTTTGTTATTATCTAAATTGAATATACCATTTACAAATGCTGAAGAGTATTTGCCATTCAAATTGCAATTAATTTCATTTTTTATAAAACTTGAACCTAATGATAAGATAAAATTTTCTGCAACACTGTTAGTATCTAAATTAATATTATTATATGAGTATTTAATATTATTATTTTCTTCTTTATCTAATTTGTAATTCTTAAGAATTGCATCTTTTTCTAAATTAAAATTATAAACAATATTGACAAAATTTTTCTCAGATTTATCGATTGAATAATCTATAATTTTAAGAGCCGAGTTAGGTTCTAAATTAAAGTCCAACCTGATATTAATATTTTTTGAACTAATTTTACTTGTTGTTAAATTGTACAGAATTACTGGTTTTTTTACAGTATAGTGTTCTTTTACCTGAATTTTATAATATTTATTTGTTAATGCTGAGTTTAAATCAACAAGCGAATTTACATCATTAAGTAAACTCTTACTGTCAAATTTATCTATAATTTCAAATTTATCACTTTCTTCATATTTGAAATCTATTTTCTCTATTCTTCCATTAATAAAGACAATTTTATTATGCTCTAGACCATCTACATATATTTTAGGATTTACCTCATTTGGTAAATTTTCATTAAAATAATCTAAATTCTCAATATTTGATTTAATAGCTTGATTTAGGTCTAAAAACTTCCAGTCTTCATTTTTTTTACCTGGGAAACCATTTTGAATAAATTTATTCAAATACTTTTCTTTTGTAATAATTTCTGTTTCAGAAAAATTAGAGCTTTCAATTATTTTTTTAAAATCTGTTCTTAATTGTTTTTCCATTTAGCTAAAACTTTTGTAACCTTTCTTTTCTAATTCAACGGCTAACTCTGCACCTCCAGATTTAACAATCTTTCCATTCATAAGGACATGCACAAAATCTGGTTTTATATAATCAAGTAATCTTTGGTAGTGTGTTATAATTAAAAAAGAGTTATTTTCTTTTCTTAGTGAGTTTACTCCATCAGCAACAATTCTTAGTGCATCTATATCTAAACCTGAGTCAGTTTCATCAAGTATAGAAAGCTTAGGGTTAAGTATTGTCATTTGTAAAATTTCATTCTTTTTTTTCTCTCCCCCAGAAAAACCAACATTTAATTGTCTATTTAATTTTTCTTCATCAAACTTTAAATCTCTAGCTTTTTCTTTTACTAATTTAAGAAACTCAATAGCATCAAGTTCTTTTTCCCCTCTTGCTTTCCTTACAGCATTTAATGAAGTTTTTAAAAATATGTTTGTATTCACTCCAGGGATTTCTAAAGGATATTGAAATGCTAAAAATATTCCTTTATGTGCTCTTTCTTCAGTTTCGAGTTCAAATAAATTATTATCTTCAAATAATATTTCTCCAGAAACATCGTAACCTTTTTTTCCTGATAAGATATTTGATAATGTGCTCTTACCAGAGCCATTTGGGCCCATTATCGCATGAACTTCTCCTGGATTTATATTTAGAGAGAATCCATTTAAAATAGATTTATCTTCAACCTTAGCATTTAAATTATTTATCTTAAGCATTTAACCAACACTTCCTTCTAAACTTATTCCAACCAATTTTTGTGCTTCTACGGCAAACTCCATAGGCAGTTGCTGTAAAACTTCTTTACAAAATCCATTCACAATTAAACCAACTGCATCCTCACTATTTAAACCTCTTTGTTGACAATAATGTAGCTGATCTTCACTAATTTTAGATGTTGTCGCTTCATGAGCAATGTTTGAGTCTGAATTCTTATTCTTTATGTAAGGAACCGTGTGAGCTCCACATTTATTACCCATTAAAAGAGAGTCGCATTGAGTATAATTACTTGAATTTTTTGCATTTTTTGAAATATCAACTAAACCTCTATAGGTCATGTCTGAATACCCAGCGCTTATCCCCTTCGAAATGATCTTGCTTTTTGTATTTTTTCCAATGTGGATCATTTTAGTTCCTGTGTCTGCTTTTTGGTGATTATTAGTTATAGCTATTGAGTAAAACTCACCAATAGAATTATCTCCTTTTAAAATACAGCTTGGATATTTCCAGGTTATTGCTGATCCAGTTTCAACTTGTGTCCACGAAATTTTAGAATTTTTTCCTTGGCAAAGACCTCTCTTTGTAACGAAATTATAAATTCCACCTTTACCATCTTTATCTCCTGGATACCAGTTTTGAACTGTTGAATATTTAATTTCTGCATCATCTAAAGCAACTAATTCAACGTTTGCAGCATGTAGCTGATTCTCGTCTCTCATTGGTGCAGTGCAACCTTCTAAATAACTTACATAACTACCTTTATCTGCTATAATCAGAGTTCTTTCAAATTGTCCTGTATCGGAAGCATTTATTCTAAAGTATGTGGAAAGTTCCATAGGACACTTTACGCCTGGGGGAACATATACAAATGACCCATCTGTAAATACGGCAGAATTTAAAGTAGCAAAATAGTGATCTGTAATAGGAATTACTGATCCAAGATATTTTTTTACTAATTCAGGGTGTTTTTGTATTGCTTCAGAAATCGAACAGAAAATTATACCTTGTTTTGTTAAAGTATCTTTAAATGTTGTTGCAACTGAAACAGAGTCAAAGACGGCGTCAACCGCGATTCCATTTAATCTCTTTTGTTCCTGTAAAGGTATTCCTAATTTTTTATAAGTTTCAAGTAACTTAGGGTCTAATTCGTCTAAATTTTTTGGTTTTTCTTTAAAACTTTTTGGAGCTGAATAATAATACAAATCTTGGTAATCAATTTTTGGATATTTCGGTTTCTGCCAATCTGGCTCTTTCAAAACTTTTAATCTATTATAAGCTTTTAATCTCCATTCAAGTAACCATTTAGGTTCTTTTTTTATATTTGATATAAATTTAATAACATCCTCACTAAGTCCTTTGGGTGCCTTTATAGTATCGATATCGGTTGAAAAACCATATTTATATTCTTTTAAATCTTGTACTTGTTTATCTCTCATAATCTATTTGATATTTTTTTATTAATTAAATCATTCAATGTTTTTTTCTGAAAAAAGTTATTTATGTAATCCTCTAATTCATCCCAAAGATCGTGTGTAATACATTTTGATGATTTTCCATTGCATCCACTCTCAGAATGTTTTTCACATCCAATAGTTTTTACTTTTTCATCAACTGCAACAAATACATCTGAAATTTTTATCTCTGACGCTTGTTTAGATAAAATATATCCACCCTTGTTACCTCTAACACTCGTTACTATTCTATTTTTTTTTAATTTTGAAAATAGTTGCTCGAGGTAAACAAGTGAAATTCCTTGTCTTAGAGATATATCTCTTAATGAAACTGGCTCATTTAAATTAAATTTAGCTAGATCCGCTAGAGCCATTACTGCGTATCTACCCTTACTTGATAATTTCATATTTTCCGCAATTCACGGGACTTATATATACCCGACTATTTTAGTCAAGATTAATTAACGTTTTAAAACTTGCATTTTGTCACTCATTTTTGATAGAAAAAACCTTATTTTTTTTTGAGATTAATAATCAATGGCATCAGTTGATAATAAAATTGTAGAAATTTTTATACCTGGTCCAGCTGGAAGGTTGGAGGCAAAATATTTTAAAAGTAAAAAAAATACTTCTCCGATTGCTTTAGTTTTACACCCACATCCACAATATGGTGGAACAATGAACAATAAAGTCGTTGTAGATATTTTTCAAACTTTTGTTGAGAATGACTTCTCTGTTTGTAGAGTAAATTTCAGGGGAGTTGGAAAAAGTGATGGAGAATTTGATAATGGGCAAGGAGAACTTGCTGATGCAGCGGCAGCACTTGATTGGCTCGAAAGAGAAAACTTTGATAACTCTCAATGTTGGATCTCTGGTTTTTCCTTTGGATCTTTAATAGCAATGCAATTATTAATGCGAAGACCTGAAATTAATAGATTTATTGTAGTATCACCTCAACCAAATGTATACGATTTTTCTTTTTTATCACCATGTCCCACATCAGGCGCAATGATATGTGGAAAAAAAGATGAACTTGTTCCATTAGAGCATATAAATGATTTGAATAAAAGACTTAGTGAACAAAAAGGTATTAAAGTTGAGTTTGATTTTATACAAGATGCAAATCATTTTTTTTCTAAAAACGATGATGGTTTAATAAAATCCTTAAATAAATATATTAAAAAAGAAACTGCATTATATTAGTTAAAAATTTTTTGTAATAACCCCACCAAGAGAAGGTTTTTTACAGTTAGTAGTGGATGGGAAGGAAATAGGCAATCCTAGGTATGATCTGATTGAAAGAAATGCAAAAGCTTGTGACTCCACAAAATCGCCATCAATATTTAAATCATCTATCAAGAATAATTTATTTTTAATTTTATTTTTTAATTGATTCATTAACGATTTATTTTTTCTTCCTCCGCCACATACAAAAATATCATTATTTCCGATTTTTTTTGATAATAATTCAGATGTTAAATCGGTCATCGTTGTAGTTCCATTTTCTAACGAAAGACCTTTGGCAAAAGATACATCGAAGTCATTTGTATCAAGTGATCTTTTAGAGCTAATCTTACTATAGTAATAATTATCTAAATATTGATCGAAAATAAATTTATCTGTTGTTCCTTTTTCTGCTATATTTCCATTTTCATCGTAAGATTTATGAGAATTTTTCCTTATCCACATGTCAATTAAACAATTTCCAGGACCTATGTCCCTGCTAAAAATTTTAAAGTCTTTATCGATTTCAGTAATGTTTGCTATTCCTCCAATATTTAATATTGAGATTGGCATTCTTACTCTGTTTTTATTAAATAAAGATTTGATTAATGCTAGATGAAAAATTGGTGATAAAGGTGCACCTTCTCCCCCATTTTTTAAATCATTTTGTCTAAAATCATAAACAACAGTCTTTTTGGTTTTTTTTGACAAATGATCACCAAGTCCAATTTGTTTAGAAATTTTTTCATCTGAATTGTGATAAATAGTGTGGCCATGAAAGCCTATCAGATCGTAATCAATTTCTTTATTTATTTTTGTGGCTATATCTAAATGAAAATCAGTAATTTCTCTCTCTAGTTCCTCAACTTTCAAGGAATATTTTAGCAAATCTTGCATTTTTGAAATTCTTTCTTTCAAATCGTGAATTTTTTTTGAAAGGCTCATGGGATAAGGATCAAATCTATTATATTTTATATTAATATTGTCTTCACCATTAGAATCTATAACTGAAGAGTCTACACCATCACCAGATGTACCACTCATAAACCCCAGCGCAGATAAATTTTTTGGCATTCTTATTTTTTTTTACTGAAATATGTATATTGTATAATTACAACCTTATGAATAATTTTTTAAAAGAATTTAAAGACAGAGGATACTTTTATCAATGCACTAATGAATTGGAGCTATCGGCTTTATTCAATAAAGAGAGCATTCACGCATATATTGGATTTGATAGTACAGCTCCTAGCCTCCATGTTGGTAGTTTATTACAAATAATGTGTCTTAGACTTTTACAAAAACATGGACATAGACCAATTGTACTACTGGGTGGAGGAACAACCAGAATTGGAGATCCCTCTGGAAAAGAAGAAACAAGAAAAATTCTTTCTGAGAAACAAATAGAAAGCAATATCAATAACATAAAAAAAGTTTTTAAAATTTTTCTTAAAACAAACAATGAGAAATTAAAGCCTATTTTTGTTAATAATTATAAATGGTTAAGTAAACTTAATTACATAAATTTCTTAAGAGATATTGGTAAACATTTTACGATTAATAAAATGCTAACATTTGATAGTGTAAAATTAAGATTGGAGAGAGAACAATCATTAAGTTATATGGAATTTAATTATATGATTTTACAAGCATATGATTTCTATGAGCTAAATAAATCAAATAAATGCAAATTACAAATTGGTGGATCTGACCAATGGGGTAATATAGTTAATGGTGTTGAGCTTATTAAAAGAGAAGCTGGAAATCATGCATTTGGTTTGACCACTCCACTTATTACTTTAGCATCTGGTACTAAAATGGGAAAAACTGAAAAAGGTGCAATATGGCTTAATAAAGATTTGTTGTCTCCATACGATTATTGGCAATTCTGGAGAAATACTGATGATAGAGATGTATTAAAATTTTTAAAAATGTTCACTGATTTAACTTTAGAAGAAATAAATCAAGTGAAAGATAAAAATATAAATGAATTAAAAATTTTATTGGCAAATAAAACAACAGAAATGCTTCATGGAAAAAAAGAAGCTGAAAAATCTGATAAACTTGCAAAAAATATATTTAAAGAAAATTCATCAGGTGAAAATCTCCCTGGGATAAAAGTAAACAATGATATATTATCAAAAAATATAGTTGAAGTGATATCTCATGTGAATAAAGATGTATCAAAATCAGAGATAAGAAGATTAATTAAATCAAACGCTGTAAAAATAGATAATCAAAGTATAAAGGACGAAAAATATATAATTAACCAAAGTCTATTTTCAGAAAGAGGTTTTATAAAATTATCAATAGGTAAGAAAAAACATTTTAAAATTACAAATTAACTACCTTTAATTTTTTCTAGGGTTCTTGTAATAAATCTTGGAGTTAATGTTTTTATTGGATTAACTGTACTTTTTAAGTTGTTAGGTGGCCCCTTAATCTTAAAGCTTACTCCAAATACACCTTCACCACTTTTTCTTCCTACTAATATATCACCAAGTAAAGGAATTTTAGCAATTGTTTTATTTATTGTTGTTGCTGGAACTAATGTTCCTCTTAAACTTGTCATCCTATCTTTCTCGATATAACCTTCCATCATCATTGAAATTGCAGGTCCAATTGCATACATTTCTTCTATTTCTGTGAGATTATTTTTTGTTTTAAAATCCATCTCAAATTCATCGAATCTTATTCCCTCACCAGTCAACAGATCAGCAATTCCCTGCAAAGAAGCAAGAGTAAGTATTTTAGCTAAAACTGGCACTTCTTTAACTTTAAAATTAGTAATTTTAAGGTTAGACCTTGAGTTATTGTCAATTTTGATTGAGTTTAGTTTTAACTCACCTTCCTCAAAACCTTTTATAAATTTATAATTATTTATAAATGGTCTCGGTTTCTCAATGAAAATATTTGTGATTTTTTCATTCTTCATTGTTGTTCTTAGCGAATAAGAGAATTTACTTTCATTTTCTAAAAAAGCATTAATTTTTGCTAAAAATAATTTGTTATTTTTAATATCTAATTCACCTTCAAAATTTTTAAGATATTCATTTTTTTCAAGATATATTTTGTCTAAATTCAATATCAATGAAGTATTAATATTATTAAATAAACTTGAAAGAATATTTTGATTTTTTCTATCTAAAAGTCTTTCAATTATTTTTTCTCCATCTATTTGGTTTCCAGCTAAATTATATTTGTTTGAATTTCTGATGATGCTAAAATTATTTTTTATATCATTATCGTTTACAAAATTTACATCAACGTTATCTACACTCAATATTTTTAAATCATCAGACAATAAAAGATTTTTAAATGATATATTATTTTTAGATTCTGTTAAATCTATTTTTTCTAGCAATAAACCATTATTAAAATTATTTGCTAGAATTTCTAATTTTGCAGGAATATTTTTATTCTTCAAATATTGTATTTC
>CACLYY010000008.1 GCA_902611265.1 uncultured Pelagibacteraceae bacterium | reverse complement strand
TTTATTAATTTGCTTAAATAGTCAAAGATCAATCTGGTCTGCAAAATAAGTCACAATACTACTTGCTCCAGCTCTTTTAAAAGAAATAAGAGACTCTTTTATAGACTCTTTTTCTATCAGTTTCTTATTAATTCCATTCATTATTAAACTGTACTCACCAGATACTTGATATGCAAATACTGGTATTTTAAAATTATCCTTTACCTTCTTAATTATATCAAGATAGGGCATACCAGGTTTAACCATTATCATATCAGCACCTTCTTTGATATCTAATGAAACTTCTCTTAATGATTCATTGGAGTTTCTAAAATCCATTTGGTATGTTTTTTTATCACCCTTTAACAATTTTTTTGAACCGACAGCATCTCTAAATGGTCCATAAAAACTAGAGGAAAATTTAACTGCGTATGACAAAATCTGAACATCTTTTAAATCATTTTTATCCAATGCTTTTCTTATTTTGCCGATTCTTCCATCCATCATATCTGATGGTGCAATCACATCACATCCAATTTTAGCTTGGAGCACAGCTTGTTTAGTAAGTATTTCCAAGGTTTCGTCATTTAAAATTTTTCTTTTTTTTAACAATCCATCATGGCCATGAGAAGTATAAGGATCAAGCGCTACATCACACATGATTCCAATTTTATTTTTAAATTTTTTTTTAATAAACTTTATTGCTCTACAAACTAAATTGTCTGGATTTAATGCTTCTGTGCCATATTCATCTTTTTTTTTTGTTTGAGTATGTGGAAATAATGCAACCATTGGAATCCCTTTTTTTATAGCCTTGGTAACAACAGATTGTAATTTATCTACACTATATCTATAAACATTTGGCATAGATTTTATCGATTCTTTTCTATTTTTTCCTTCAATCAAAAAAATAGGCAATATTAAATCACTGTATGACAATGAATTTTCCTGAACAAGTCTTCTAGACCATGCATATTTTCTTGATCTTCTAAGCCTTAAATTTGGATATTTTCCTGTAATCATAATGTACTTTTATAATGCGACAAATCTATTATACAAATATATATAGAAATGAGTAGAAAACAATCAACATGACATCAATTAAAGATAAAATTATAAATTTAAATCTTCATAACGATAATGATAGAGTATTAGATTTCAGTGATTTTCAAAAGCAAACTATACAATTTGATATAGATAAACTTCAAGATGCTTACAATCAAATTGTTAAAATTAAAAAATTTGAGGATGCAGGTGTAACAAATTTCGGCGCGATATCTTTGACTCAAATACCAGGAGATCCAGATTCTATAAAAGGAAATAAAGCAAGAGGTGTTTACTGGACAAAGCCAGACAAATCTGGAAAAGAGGTTTCAAGAGATGTGAGTATTGACGAGTCGAGTTATTCTGAATTCATTAAGGATTATGAGAATACATACTTTAAAGAAGTCTATGATGTTCTCTCATCAAAATATAAGTTAGGAAGAATAAGAATATTATTAAAAGAACCTAGATCAACATTAAGTTGGCATAGAGATCCAGAACCAAGACTGCATATACCTATAATAACTAATCCTGGATGTTTAATGGTAATAGATAATGTGGCAATGCATATGCCCGCAGATGGTTCTGTTTGGGTAACTAATAATACAAAATATCATAATGCATTTAACGGTGGAGAAGAAAATAGAATTCACCTTGTAGCGTGCGTGTTAGATTATAAGTTTAACTAATTTGAAAAATATATATATAGCATCTGACCACGCGGGATTTAATCTTAAAGAAAGTATTAAAAAAAAATATTCAAAAAAATATAAATTATTTGATCTAGGACCAGACAAATTATCTAAATCTGTAAATTACCCTGATTATGCTCATAAATTATCTAAAAAAATAAATAAAAAGCATAATATTGGTATTTTAGTATGTGGATCTGGAATGGGTATGTCTATGTCTGCTAATAAGCATAAAAATATTAGAGCTGCATTATGTTATTCAGTAAAAAACGCCAAATTATCTAGATTGCATAATGATGCAAATGTTATTACATTAGGAGAAAGGTTGATTAGTAAAGATTTAGCCTTTAAATGTATAAATGCATTCTTAAATACCAAATTTGAGGGAGGCAGACATTTAAAACGAGTTAAAAAAATATAAAATTATGTCAAGCGAAACAAAATATTTAAATAGTGAATATAAAGACTTTTTCGAAAAAAGTTTGTTAGATAGTGACCCTGAAATTTATAAAGCTATAAATGATGAGTTAGTTAGACAACAAAATCACATAGAGTTAATAGCATCTGAAAATATAGTATCTCAAGCAGTTCTTGAAGCTCAAGGATCAGTGCTGACAAATAAATATGCTGAAGGTTATCCAGGCAAAAGATATTACAATGGTTGTGAACACGTTGATGTAGCTGAGCAACTTGCAATTGACAGACTTAAAGACTTATTTAATTGTAAATTTGCTAATGCGCAACCTCATTCAGGAGCACAAGCAAATGGAGCAGTATTTTTAGCTTTGTTAAAACCAGGTGATACTTTCATGGGAATGAGCTTGAATTCAGGAGGTCATATCACACATGGGTTAAAAATTTCAATGTCTGGAAAATGGTTTAATGCAATCGGATATGATGTCGATAAAAAATCTGAGCTTATTGATTATGATAATGTTGAAAAACTTGCGCTTGAGCACAAACCTAAACTTATTATTGCGGGTGGAAGTGCTTATTCTAGAGTAATTGATTTTAAAAGGTTTAGGGAAATTGCAGATAAAGTAGGAGCATATTTAATGGTTGATATGGCACATTTTTCAGGTTTGGTTGCAGGAAAGGGATACCCGAATCCATGTGACTATGCTCATGTCGTTACATCAACTACTCACAAAGTGTTTAGAAGTGCAAGAGGTGGAATTATATTAACCAATCACGAAGATCTATCTAAAAAATTTAATACTGCTGTTTTTCCTGGATATCAAGGAGGACCTTTGATGCATATTATAGCTGCAAAAGCTGTAGGCTTCAAAGAAGCTTTAAAACCTGAGTTTAAAGAATATATCAAAACTGTTTTAGCTAACGCAAAAATTTTAGCTGAAACTTTAAAAAATAATGGTTTTAAAATTTATTCAGGAGGTACTGACACACACCTAATGTTAGTCGATTTAAGACCTTTTAAAGTAAAAGGAAATACAGCTGCCGAAAGTTTATCAAGGGCAAACATTACATGTAATAAAAATGGTATTCCATTTGATACTGAAAGCCCAATGGTAACATCTGGAATTAGACTAGGCTCTCAAGCTGCCACCACTAGAGGGTTTGGTTTGAAAGAATTTCAAAAAGTAGGAGATTTAATAACAAAAACTATTCAGGGTCTTTCAGAAAACCCTGAAGATAACTCTAAAATTGAGGATGAAGTAAGAAAAGAAGTTGTTAGCCTATGCTCAAATTTTCCTATATATAAGCACTTAGGCTAATTTAATCATATGATATGTCCTATATGTAAAAAAGGAGACACCTCCGTAGTTGATTCAAGACCAACAGAGGACGGAACAACTATAAGAAGAAGAAGACTTTGTACTTGCGGAGAAAGATTTACCACATTTGAAAGAGTACAATTCAGAGAACTTATAGTAGTAAAAAAAAATGGAAGAAAATCACCTTTTGATAGGGAAAAACTTTCAAAATCAATTTATGTTGCCTTGAAAAAAAGACCCATTGATACAGAAACAACTGAAAAATTTATTTCAAAAATAAGCAGATCTTTAGAGGAATTAGGACAGAGTGAAATTTTATCTAATACGATTGGAACCATGGTCATGGAAGGGCTTAAAGAACTTGATCCTGTAGCATATGTTCGTTTTGCGTCTGTTTATAGAAATTTTAGAGAAGAAAAAGACTTTGTTCAATTTGTGGATAGAATAGATGTCTTTAAAAAAAGATAATTATAAACCCTTAGATAAAAAAATTATGAATTTTGCTATTAACTTAGCAGAGAATAATAAATATTTGACAGGAACCAATCCATCAGTTGGTTGTGTCATAGTAAAAAAAAAAAAGATATTGTCATTTGCTACTACTAATAATGGCGGTAGGCCACACGCTGAGAGTATTGCTTTAAGTAAAAATAAATATAATAATGGATCAACATTATATTCAACTCTTGAACCATGCTCTCATCATGGAAAAACACCACCATGTACAAATGCGATAATTAAAAATAAAATTAATAAGGTTTATTACTCTATAGAGGATAAAGATCTTCGGACTTTTAATAAAACAAAAAAAATATTAAAATCAAAAAATATAAAAGCAAAATCAGGTCTTCAAAAAAATAAAGTTTATAACCTATACAAAGAATATAATTATATTAGATCTAACAAAGCACCCTATATTATAGGAAAAATTGCAAGCTCATCAAATTTAAATATTTTAAGAAACAATTCTACAATAACAAACGAGCATTCAAGAAATGTTTCACATCTTTTAAGATTTCAAAACCATGCAATATTAACATCTTACAAAACTGTAAACACAGATAACCCAAAACTTAATTGTAGATTAAATGGATTAGAAAAATTTTCACCTAAAGTAATTGTAATTGATAAAAATCTTAAAATAAAAGTAAACTCTTTTTTAATTAAAAATTCAAAAAAGAATAAATTAATTATATTTCACTGTTCTAAAAATATCTCAAAAATTAAATTTTTAAAAAAAAATGGAGTAAAACTTATATTTCAAAAATGTGAAAATAGCTCATATTTAAATCTTAAAAAAATTTCACAAAAAATTTATAAGCTAGGACTACACAGGGTATTGATAGAGTCTGGTAAGGATTTAATGACAAATTTTCTAAGTGAAAATTTATTAAATGAATTTTATTTTTTTAAAAGCGACAAAATTATCTCAAATAGAAATAAAATTAATGTATCATCACTAATTAAAATGATTAATAAATACTACAAAAATAAGAAAAAAATAAATACGTATTTAGGTAACGATACACTTACTCATTATTATTAAAATGTTTAATGGAATTATATTTAATACAGGGAAAATAAGCAGTATCAAAAAAAGAGCTAAAGGAATTAATTTATTCATTAGGTCTTCTTTGAGAGTGTCAAACAAAAATCTAGGTATTTCAATTTCCTGTGATGGTGTTTGTCTTACCTTGATCTCATATAAAAACAAGATTTTAGAATTTTATTTATCTAATGAAACATTGGCTAAATCAAAATATAAAAATATAAAAATTGGTGATGAAATTAATTTAGAAAAACCACTAAAATTTGGTGATAACATATCAGGTCATATCTGTCAGGGTCACGTAGATACAGTCTGTTCTTTAAAAAGTATAAAAAAAGTAGATAAGTCAAACATATTAGAGTTTAAAATTAGTAATTTTTTAAAAAAACAATTGGTAGAAAAAGCATCTATACTTATAAATGGAGTATCTCTAACTATTTCTAAAATTAAAAAAAATTCATTTGAAATATGGGTTATACCTCACACATTAAAATTGACGAATTTAATTAACTTAAAGAAAGATGATTTAGTAAACGTTGAAATAGATATTATGTCTAAATATGTAAAAAAGTTTGTAAATGAAAAAAAGTAATTTTAGTTCAATAGAGAGTATTATTAAGACAGTTAAAAAAAACGGGATGTATATTCTTGTAGATGATGAAAGCAAACACGAAGAAATGGAAAATGAAGGTGATTTAGTTATTTCAACATCTGCAGTCAGTCCTAAACACATAAATTTTATGGCAAAACATGCAAGAGGATTAATTTGTTTAGCAATGGATAGTATGCAATCAAAAAAAATTGGGCTAACTTTAGCCTCACCAATTAATCAATCTAGAAGTAAAACTGCTTTCACATATTCTATAGAGGCTAAAAAAGGCGTTACAACAGGTATATCAGCTTATGATCGCGCAAAAACAATTAAAGTTGCATCTAATAAAAATGCAAAAAAAAACGATATCGTCTCACCTGGTCATATATTTCCAGTTATAGCAAGAGATGGAGGTGTTCTTGTACGAGCGGGACACACAGAGGCTTCAGTTGATATATCAAAACTTGCCAAAAAAAATAATTCCGCGGTCATTTGTGAAATTATGGCAGATGATGGAAAAATGGCCACTGGAAAAACATTATTTAATTTTGCAAAAAGACATAAACTTAAAATAGGAAAAATTGAGGATCTAATTGCCTATAGATTGAAGAGAGAGAAATTAATCAAATTAAAAAAAACTTCTTCAATCATTGTTCAAAAACAAAAATTTAAAATTAAAGTATTCGAAAATATTCTTGATGGGTCTGAAAACTTTGCATTAATTAAAGGCACTTTAAAAAAAGGAGTAGTTCCTCGATTAAGAGTAATATCATCTAATGTAGTTCAAAATTATCTTATTAATCAAAAACTGCCAAATTCATTTGATAAAACAATTACTTATTTTAAAAAATACAATAATTGTGTTCTTGTATTTATTAGAGATCCTAATTTAAAATCAGTTACACAAACACTCAAACAGTATAATAGTAAAACTTTCTATAAAAAGGGTCATGATAAATTAATTAGAAATTATGGTATTGGAGCCCAAATTATTAAATCTTTAAATATAAAAAATATGATACTTGTTACTAGATCAAAAAAAAAAGTGATTGGATTAGATGGGTATGGAATTAAAATTAAAAAACAGGAAATTATAAAATGAAAAAAAAAATTCTAATTGTTGTTGCAAGTTATTATGAAAATATTGCCAGTTCTTTATTAAAAAGTGCAAAAAATAAAATAAAAAATAAGTGTAATGTTGATGTGATTAAAGTTCCAGGTGCATTTGAAATTCCTGTTACAATCGCCAAAAATTTAAAAAAATTTAATGGATTTATAGCTTTAGGATGTGTGATTAAGGGACAAACACCACATTTTGATTTTATATCTAAATCTACCACGGACGCATTAATGACATTATCGATTACATCAAAGAAACCTATTGGAAACGGTGTGATCACATGCTTAAATAAAAAACAAGCTGTAGAACGCGCTAAGAAAGGATCTGAAGCAGCAGAAGCGGTACTATCTGTTCTTTTTCAATAAATAATGAAAGTTCAATTCACTCCACAAAGAAATCCTAGGGTAATAATTATACAAAAGCTTTATGGAAAACTTTACAACAATGAAGAAAATATCAGTTTTCCAAAACATAGGTTCAAAAAATTTATTAAAGATATTGTCAATGGCACTATAGAGAGAGAAGAATTAATAAATGCAGAGATTGAAAGCCACTTAAATCAGGATCTAAAGATTAAAAACATGGATAAAGTTTTTCAAATTATTATGAAAAGTGCAATCTTTGAATTTTTATATAAACCAAATACTTCAATCAAAATAATTATAAATGAGTATTTAAAAGCATCAAATTTTTTCATCGATGATACGCAAACCAAATACTTGAATGCATTATTAGATAAAATTTCAAAAAAAATTAGAATTAGTAATGAATGAATTTACTCTAATTCAAAAGTATTTTAAAAAATTAACTTATAATAACCTATCAGCATTAAATTTAAATGATGATGTTTTTTTTGATAAAAAAAAAAATGTTGTTGTTTATTCTGATACTTATGTGGAAGGAGTTCATTTTCTAAATTTTAAAAAACCTGATTTAGTAATTAAAAAAATAGTAAGATCCTCAATATCAGATTTGTATTGTAAGGGTGTAAAACCAAAGTTTATTTTTATTGGCGCTAGTGGAAATAAAAAATCTTTTTCAAAGAAAAATTTAAATCTTGTATACAAAAGTTTAAATCAAGAGCAAAAAAAATATAAAATTAAACTATCAGGTGGTGATACAACTAAATCAAATAAAACAACATTCACAATTACTAGTTTGGGTTATTCAAAAAAAATAGTCCAAAGAAATAAATGTAAAAACAATGATGATATTTATGTTACTGGAAATCTTGGAGATAGTTATTTGGGTTTATTAATTTTGAAAAAAAAGATATTTTTAAAAAAAACTCCTCAAAGAAAATATTTTATTCAAAAATATTATATGCCAGATTTACCTATAAAAATTAGCACAAAACTAATAAAATTTGCCAATTCATCAATTGATATATCTGACGGTTTATTTGGTGATTTAACTAAATTAATTAATAGAAGTAATTTATATTTTAGATTGGATGTTGAAAAAATACCTATTTCATCAAATCTCAAAACTTATCTTGTCAAAACTAACAAAAAAAAAATAAGTTTTATTTCCAAAGGTGATGATTATCAAATTCTATTTACCTCATCAAAATCAAATAGAAGATATATCAAATCTTTATTTAAACGAATGAATCAAAAAGTGACCTTAATAGGAGATTTAACTAATGAAATCAAAAGTAATCAAATTATATATAACAAAAACCTTATAAAACACAGCTATAATGAGGGATATTCTCATAATTTCTAATGAAGTTAAACATTGCGTTTTATAATTTTTTTTGTATTACATTGACCCCATAAATATATTTAACAAAGGAACTAATGAACTCATCAACAGAAACAATACTTTTATACATTATAGCAGCTGGAATTATATCAATCATTTACGGTTTTTTTACAGGTAGAAATATTTTAAACTCAAGTTCTGGTAATGCTAAAATGATTGAAATAGCTTCAGCTATTCAAGTCGGTGCTCGTGCATATTTAAACAGACAATATAAAACTATAGCAATAGTTGGGGTAGTTGTTTTGATTATTATTTCTGTTGCATTTAGTCCTTTAGTGGGTCTAGGTTATTTAATTGGAGCTGCGTTATCTGGAATTGCTGGCTATGTTGGAATGCTTGTTTCAGTCCAAGCCAATGTGAGGACTGCCGAAGCTTCAAGAAAAAGCCTAGCAAACGGTCTCTCAATTGCTTTTAAATCAGGAGCCGTAACTGGAATGTTGGTCGCTGGACTAGCTCTGTTGTCAATTGCAGTTTATTATTATTTTCTTGTTAAGATTGGCATAGATGAAAGAGAAATAGTTAATGCTTTAGTTGCCCTTGGTTTTGGTGCTTCTTTAATATCTATATTCGCAAGATTAGGGGGAGGAATTTTTACAAAAGGTGCAGATGTTGGTGCCGATTTAGTTGGAAAAGTAGAAGCTGGTATTCCTGAGGATGATCCAAGAAACCCAGCCGTAATCGCTGATAATGTTGGTGACAATGTTGGAGATTGTGCAGGTATGGCAGCAGATTTATTTGAAACTTATGCTGTAACAATTGTTGCTACAATGGTTCTTTCGTCAATATTTTTTATTGGAGACTTCAGCATGATGATTTATCCTTTGGCTATTGGTGGCGCATGTATACTTACATCTATATTAGGAACTTTTTTTGTAACGCTCGGAAGTGATAAAAATATAATGAAGGCTATGTACAAAGGATTTGTCATAACTGCTATAAGTTCTCTAGTTATCTTATATCCAATTACTAAACATGTTATTGGTTTTACTACTGAGTACATTGTTAACGAAAAGTCATTTACTGGTTTAAGCTTATATTTTTGTGGAATAATAGGTCTTGTTATAACAGGATTAATTATATGGATTACTGAATATTATACAGGTACAGATTACAGACCAGTTAAAAGTGTAGCTCAATCCTCAACAACAGGTCATGGAACTAATGTCATTCAAGGATTGGCAGTATCAATGGAAGCAACTGCTATTCCTGCATTAATAATTGTTGGTGGAATATTATTGACTAATCATATTGCTGGTTTGTATGGCATTGCTATTGCTGTTACTACAATGCTTGCGCTTGCTGGTATGGTTGTAGCTTTAGACGCATATGGACCAGTCACTGATAATGCTGGTGGAATTGCAGAAATGTCTAATCTTCCAAAAAATGTAAGAAAAACTACTGATGCATTAGATGCAGTTGGAAATACAACAAAGGCAGTAACAAAAGGTTATGCAATTGGCTCAGCTGGACTTGGAGCTTTAGTTTTATTTGCTGCCTACACGGAGGATATTAAACATTTTTCTAAAGTTGCTGGTTCTAATTTAGAAGGAATTATAGTTACATTTGATTTGTCCAATCCATATGTCGTTGTTGGTTTATTAATTGGTGGAATGCTTCCATATTTGTTCGGGTCGATGGGAATGCAAGCAGTAGGTAGAGCAGGTGGAGCTGTAGTTATTGAAGTTAGAAGACAGTTCAAAAAGATACCCGGTATAATGAAGCGTAAGGCTAAACCAGATTATGGTAGATTAGTCGATTTATTGACAAAAGCTGCTATTAAGGAAATGATAATACCATCATTGTTACCAGTCTTATCTCCTATAGTACTTTACATAATTATTTATTTCATAGGTGGTCAAGTGGCCGCTTTATCATCAGTAGGAGCAATGCTTTTAGGTGTAATTATTACAGGATTATTTGTTGCTGTTTCAATGACAGCAGGTGGTGGAGCTTGGGATAATGCAAAAAAATATATTGAAGATGGAAAATTTGGCGGTAAAGGATCTGAGGCACACAAAGCTGCTGTAACAGGAGACACAGTTGGCGATCCTTATAAAGATACTGCAGGTCCTGCTGTAAATCCTATGATAAAAATTACAAATATTGTAGCTCTATTGTTATTAGCAGTTATTGCTGGGTAGAAATATATTTTAAATATTTCTTATAGTATTCATCCCAACACACTTGCCATTTTTCTGAAATTGCAGGTACCGATCTTGATATATGGTAAGCTAAAGAATTAACAGGAGCTACACAGACTACATCTTTATATATTTTATGAAGTGGTTTTTCAAAAGGATTATTTTCACTTTCCCCAACTAATCTAATTAAATTTTTATACTTTGTAAAAATTTTTTTTGACATCAAAAATGTAAGAAGTGTCTCACCAACTATTCTCCATCTATATTCTTTACCAACAAATAAAGAAGTTTTGTATAATGAGTCATAAAAGAAACTATAATCTGATGGACATTGGATAATATCATCTTTTAAAACTGATGATATTCTTGAGTAAGTAATCAACATTTCCTCTAAACAATTTTTTTGAAACAGATAATCATCTTCAATAAAAAAAATTAAATCTTCTGCATTTTCTGCCTGGTCGCAACATTCAAGATAAGAACCTCGATTACCAGGAATTTTTGAAGCATGTAATTTTACGTTGAAAATATCACTTTTGATTAATTTTAATATTTTTTCATCAAATGCAGAATTAGAATTATCAGAAATTATGTGAAGAGTAATGTTTAATTTATTCTTTTTTAAAAAATATATTATTGACTCTTTTAAACTTAACAAACATACGCTAATAAGTATTTCTTTATTAATATTAGGAATTATCCTTTTCCAACCTTTTGACGAATTCCAAAGGTCCACATTTGGCGCATATCTAAAAAAAATATCTAATTTTTTTATTTTTCTTGATAAATTTAAATAGCCTTGTGAAAAATTAAATGATTTATCATTAAAATTTACGAAATTTCCGTATTGGTTTTTGTAATCTGGGTTAACAACATTTAATGTCTCTTTCTCATATGCATAAATTTTTAATAGTTTTAACAACAGTCTTACTAATTTGTTTTGTTTATGGGATTTTCTAGGAAACATATTATTTATTATTATTAAATTGCTAAATAGTTTATAATTAAATATCTATAGATTTGAAGATATTTCATGAATTTTTACGTTTATCTAATAATAACTAAGCGTTTAAATAGATATATTACATACGTAGGATATACTAATAATATTGATAAAAGAATAAATTTACATAATTCTTCAAAAGGCGCAAAATTTACAAAAGGAAGAAAATGGTCATTAATATTTCAAAAAAAATTACCTACTAAATCTATTGCCATGAAAGAAGAATACAAACTTAAAAAAAATTATAAACTCAGGAGATATCTAAAAAATAAATATTTAAAAAAAAATGAAAATATCAATTTTACTACCTTATAAAGAAGATTATTCGCCTAATTATTCAGGAGCTGTCTCAATTCATGTTTCAAATCTTTACAAATACTCAAGATTTAAAAAATTTATTACAATTTGGGGTAATACCAAAAGTAAGAAATATTTATCCAATAATTATAAAAATATTTCAATCAGTAAAAGATTTTTATCAAGCAATAATAAAAAATATCTAACCAAATTTATAAATTTACAAAAAAAAATAAAACCTGATATCATTGAAATTCATAATAGACCAAATTATGTTAATGAAATTGCAAAAAATTTAAAATCTAAAATTATACTTTATTTTCATAACAATCCATTAGACATATCTGGATCAAAATCAGTTAATGAAAGATTACAAATTCTTAATGAATGTGAGTATATTTTTTTTAATAGCAATTGGACAAAAAAACAATTTTTCAAAAATATAGAAGAGAATAAATATATTTCAAAATTTGGAATTTGTTTTCAGTCTACAAAAAAAAATAAAGTCAATTTAAATGCAAAAAAAAATATCATAACATTTATTGGAAAACTTAATTCAGCTAAAGGCTATGATATTTTTGGTGAAGCAATTTTAAAAATCCTTAATGAGTTTTCTGATTGGAAATGTGTAGTAGTAGGGGATGAGCCAAGAGAGAAGCATATATTTGAACATAAAAATTTAAGATTATATAGTTTTAAAGGAAATTCTTTTGTTCTGAATTTACTTAAAAAAGCAAGTATATCCGTTGCTTGTTCTAGATGGGAAGAACCTTTTGGAAGAACAAGTCTTGAAGCATGTAGTATGGGATGTGCTACAATAATTACAAATAAAGGAGGATTAATTGAAACAACAAAAAATCCTATTATTTTAAAAAATTTGGACCCTAATGAATTATACAAAATTATTAAAAATCTAATTTTAAACGATAAATATCGTAAAAAAATACAAAAACTAAATTACAAGTCTTTTTTCCTTACTCATGAATACGTTTCAATAATTATTGATAAAATTAGAGATAAATTAATAACTAGCTCAGTTTTTAATATAAGTAAAAATACAAAATTAAAAATTTTACATGTAACAAATTTTAATTACAGATATTTTGGAAGACTTCAATTTAATACTGGTATTAGAATTAATAACGGACTAATAAGAGAAGGCCATAATGTCTTAAGTTTATCGGATAGAGATCTTGTGAGCTACACAAAATCAATTAGAGATCCATCTGGCACAAAATATTTAAATAAATTAATTAAAAATACAATCAGAAATTTTAAACCTAATTTAATAATATTAGGTCATGCTGATAGAGTTCAGTCTGAAACTTTGTTTGAGGCAAAAAGTAATGATCCCAATCTAAAAATAAGTCAATGGTTTTTAGATCCTCTATCTAAAAAAGGCCCAGATTATGAAAAAAATAAATCAAGGATACTAGATAAGAGTCTTATCAGCGATACATCTTTTGTTACCACTTCCCCAGATGCTCTTGATTTCAAAATTAAAAATTCTTTTTATATGCCTAATCCATGTGATATATCCCTCGACTATCTTACTAATTTTAAAAAAACTAGTGATTTTGATATTTTTTATGCCATTAGTCATGGAGTTCATAGAGGAAACTTGCGCCCAGGAAAAAATGATGAAAGAGAATTATTTATTTCTAAATTAAAACAAAAAAATCTTGGAATAAAATTTGATACTTATGGAATGTTTGGTGTTCAGCCGGTCTGGGGTAATGAGTTTTTAGAAAAATTATCGAACTCAAATATGGCATTAAATTTGAGCAGAGGGAAACCCGTTAAATATTATAGCAGTGATAGAATTGCTCAATTGTTAGGTAATGGTTTGCTTACTTTTATTCATGAAGATACAAAATTGAGTGATTTTTTTAAAAATGATGAAATGATATTTTATAAAAATACTAACGATCTTATAGATAAAATCTTAAAATATAAAAAAGATGATAAATTGAGACGTAAAATTGCAAAAAACGGTCACAAAAAATATCACAAGTATTTCAATTCTTCAATAATTGCTAGGTATATTATTGATAAATCTTTTGGAATAAATTCTGAATATTACTGGGAATAATCTCTTAAATGTCGAAAATACTTATACTAAAAAATGATAGAGCCGGAGACTTGTTCACATCTCTTAAGCTAATATCTTCGTTGATAGGTAATTCAAAAAACTTTAGGATCTATTTATCTGAATTAAATTCCTCATTTAGCTTTTTTTTTAAAGATCAAAAAGTAAAAAAAATTAATTATGATTTAAGTATTATTGATAGATTAAAAATATTAAGCGATATATTTTTAAACAATTACGAAAAGATATACATATTATCACCAAAAAATTTCTATTTTTTACTACCTTTTTTTTTTAGAAAAATAAAGTTTTATGCAATTGTTTATGATGGACAAAAGAGAGACCGTCCTAATATTTTTTTAAGAAAATATCTATATAAATACAAGATTGTTAGCAGGAGAAAAGTAAATAAATTTAGTTACAGACAATTACAAGAACAACTATTTGATAAAAATGAAAGTTTAGATGAAAATTATATTAATCTTATTTTACCTAAAATAAATCAAAATATAAATACACTATTACCAAAAAGTTATATATTTTTTCAATTTAGATATAAATTTTTTGATGAGCTAAACTGGACAAAAGAAAATATTGTAATTTTTTTGAATTTTTTGAGAAGTAAATATAAAAATGTATTATTCTGCTCAGATATAGAAAAGAATAGAAGAAGTAATGAATTAAGTCAATTTTTTTTAAAAAAATATTCATACATCGATTTAAATAATAATATTAAAAAAGAAATCTTGAATAATAATAACATCTTTTATTTGAAAGAATTAAAGGGCATTGATATGTTCTACGTAATTGAAAATTCCTCTATGTGTATAGCGAAAGAGGGTATAGTAAGCCATATTTGTTTTTTTCATAAAGTCAAATGTCATAATCTTTTTAATTTTAAAATTGAAAAACCTGAAGATATAAAGCATCAAAAAATAAGTTACTCTGAATGGTGCAAAGGAATGAATTATAGTTTTTCATTTCTTAATAAAGATCTAAATAAAGCTATAAATAAAATTAAAAAACAACTTATATGAAAATTTATTTTATTGAAAAAACAGTTCCATTTAATTCTTTAGATATTAACAAACCTTTTATAAGTGGTTCTGAAAAAACATTAATCAATATTTCTAATGAATTAAGTAAATTCAAAAATTTAATAATTAAAGTATTTAATTTAACAAAAACTAAACATGTTATTAAAAAAGTTGAATGGAATAATATTGAAAATATAAGTCAAGACGATCAACCAGATATACTAATTTCAATGTCCGATGCTAATTTATTGTCTCTATTTAATTGTAAAAAAAACTATTTATGGTCACATAGTATACAAACAGTAGAGAAATTCTTTAGAAAAAAACAATTTTATCCTTTTATTAAAAATAAACCAATAATGATACTTGAGGGAGATTATCATTTTAAAAATAGAAGTTTTTTAACTTCTATCTTTGGAAAAAAAATTCTCCCTATAGCAGTAGATTATGATTTCATTAATTTTAAAGTAGATGAAGAGTATATGCCTAATAGAAACGCTATATTTACAACTCGATCAGATCGAAATTTAGATTTTTTAATAAATTGCTGGTCATCAATAAGAAGGGAATCGC
The DNA here is from genome assembly GCA_902611265.1 of uncultured Pelagibacteraceae bacterium. Classification (GTDB taxonomy): domain Bacteria; phylum Pseudomonadota; class Alphaproteobacteria; order Pelagibacterales; family Pelagibacteraceae; genus Pelagibacter. The sequence continues at coordinate 18,261 of CACLYY010000008.1, read as the reverse complement.
ATAATTCTAGTCTATCAATCAATCCCCCATTTAATTTAACCGAGCAACAAAAGAGATTAGGAATTAGACTAAGAAAAAAAGGAGATAAATTTGATTTAATAAAAGAGTTGGCTAAATCTAGAGTAATGCTTAATCCAGGGCATAAAGGTGAAGTTTTTTGTCTGGCCGCAGAAGAAGCAAGAGAATTATGTATTCCCATTGTAACTTTAGGTATTGGTTCGTTAAGCGAAAGAGTTGAGCATGGGGTAACAGGTTTTATAGCAAAAAATGAAAATGAGTTTATAGATTATACAATAAAAATTTTAAATAATGACAAATTTTTTTTAAGCTTAAAGAATAATTTGATTAAAAAGCGAAATTCAAGGTCTTACAAAAATGTAGCTAAAGAATTATTAGATATTATTAATGAGAATTAAAGATGTGGTCATACTCGTTGGGGGTTTAGGTACAAGACTCGGGTCTATTACTAAAACAACCCCAAAACCATTAATTAAGATTAATAAAATTCCTTTTTTGGATCAGTTAATAAGCAAGTTGATACAATACAATTATAGCAGAATATATTTACTATGTTCATACAAGAAAAAGATTTTTTTTAAAAAATATAATAATAAATTTTTTCATAATACAAAAATTATATGTATAGACGAAGGTAAATTAAAAGGCACCGGAGGTGCATTATTTAAAATTAAACATAAAATTAAAAAAGATTTTATTCTTATGAATGGAGATACATTTTTTGATTTGGATTATAATATTTTTAATAAAATAAAGCTTGATAATAATAATATCTTTATGTGTATTACACATAAAAATAAATCAATAAGAAATTATAAATTAAACAATTTATCAATAAAAAAACAAAAAATAAAATTATCGAAAAGAAATACTAATTTTATTAATGGTGGTATATATCTGGTTAATAAAAGAATTTTAAAAGGTATAACGAATAATTATTCTTCATTCGAAAATGATATTTTATCAAGAGAAATACTAATGAATAAAGTTATTGGTAAATTTTTTAATGAAAATTTTATTGATATAGGATCTCATAAAAAAATGGAATTTTTAAAAAAAAATTCACATATAATTAAAAACAAATGTTTTTTTTTAGATAGGGATGGAGTTATTAACAAAGAATTAGGTTATATAACAAGTTTTAAAGATTTTATATTTCTTAAAGATGTCCATAAAGCGATTAAATATTTAAATGAAAAAAGGTTTATCATTATACTAATTACCAACCAAGCTGTTATTGGAAAAGGGATTATAAACGAAAACAAACTAAAACACATCCATCTTAAAATGGTTAAAAGCTTACGTAAGAGAAAAGCAAAAATAGATGATATTTATTATGCTCCTTATTTTAAATATTCAAAGTTAAAAAAGTATAGAATAAATAGATATGATAGAAAGCCGAATCCAGGAATGATTATTAGAGCTATTAAAAAATGGAATATAGATTCTGCTTCATCTTTTTTTATTGGTGATAAGGAAACAGACAAGATAGCAGCTCAAAGAGCCAATATAAAATTTTATTTCAAAAAAAATAAATCCTTATATAAACAAATCAAAGGTATTTTAAATGAATAAAAAAATAGATTCTCATATTGAAAACTTAATTAAAGTTTTATTATTTACTAAAAAGGATACTGACAAAATCGAAAAAATTTCAGAAATTTTGATTACTGCTATAAATAAAGGTAAAAAAATATTTGTATATGGTAATGGTGGGTCGTATGCAGATAGCTCACATTTTGTGGGTGAGCTAACAGCAACTTATAAAAAAAAAAGAAAACCTTTGCCATTCTTTCTATTAGGTTCAAATATGGCCTCAGTTTCAGCTTGGGCAAATGATTTTAACGATAATGATTATATTTCCAGAGAATTAGATGGATATGCAAAAAAAGGTGATTTGTTAATTATTTTGTCAACAAGTGGAGGAAATTTAAAGCAAAAACAATCAATAAATTTAATTAAACTATCAAAAGTTGCAAAAAAAAAAGATGTTTTTCTTATTTCACTATTAGGAAAAGGAGGGGGTGCTCTAAAAAATATTTCTAATTTTTGCTATATTGTAAATTCTTACACTACAGCAACTATTCAAGAAGTTCACAAAACACTCCTTCATTCAATTTGCGATTTGATTGAGAATAAAATTAAATGATTATCTCTAAAACTCCGTTTAGATTGTCTCTATTTGGTGGTGGTACAGATTTCCCTTCTTACTACTTAAAAAATGGTGGCTGTGTAATTGGTGGAACTATAGATAAGTATTGCTACGTAACTGCAAGATATTTACCAAATGTATTTGACTTTAAACATAGAATTGTTTGGTCTAAAAATGAAACTGTTAAAAATTACAAAGATATAATACATCCAACTGTTAGATCAGTTTTTAAATTAATGAATTTAAAAAAAGGTCACGAGATTCACTATCAGGGCGATTTACAGAAAAATTCTGGTCTTGGCACAAGTTCATCATTTTGTGTTGGATTAATTAACGCATTATATAGGCTTCAAAATAAAAATATTGATAAAAAAAATTTAGCACTAAAAGCTATTTATGTTGAACAAAACATGTTGAAAGAAAATTGTGGATCGCAAGACCAAATTTGGGCAGCATATGGTGGATTTAACATCATTAAGTTTAAAAAAAAAGGAAATTTTGAGGTTATTAGAATTAAAAAATCAAATAAAATGATTAGAAATTTAGATCAGAATATGTTTTTGATTTATACAGGTATTAATAGATTTTCTGATAGTATTGAAAAAGATAAAATCAAAAATTTAGATAAAAATCTAAATAACCTAGATAAAATAAAGGATATTACGAACTATTTCGTAAAAAATATTAATAATAATTTTTCAATTGATCTTTGTGCTTCATTAATGAATGATTATTGGGATATAAAAAAAAAATTATCTAACAAAGTAACCAATCCATTAATTAATGAAATTTATAAAGAAGGAATTAATAATGGTGCAATTGGAGGTAAAGTAATTGGTTCCGGTGGTGGTGGATTCATATTATTCTGCTGTAAAAAAAATAAACAAAAAAAATTTCTTAATAGTTTCAAGAAATTACCTATTATTAAATTTAAATTTACTGACGTAGGCTCTGATATTATTTTTAGAAATAATTAAATTATATGACATATTTTAGAATTTAACTTTATTAAGCGCATTATCTGTAAATATATTTGCCTCTCTAATATATCTTCTAACCATTTGAGTATTTTTATGACCTGTCATAGCCATTATACTTCTTTCATTTGCTCCTGATTCTGCTGCTACTGTTGCAAAACCTGCTCTTAAACTATGCCCTGAAAAATTTTTATTTTCGATATTTGCTAAGTTTAAATATTCTTTAATTAACAATGCTACTGATTGATCACTTAATCTTTTGTTTGTTAATGATAAGCCCTTAGAAAATCTTGTAAAAATAGGTCCTGATTTAATCTTGGAAACTTCCAACCATTTTCTTAAATTTGAAACAGGGCAATAAATATTATTTTCGAAATAGGGTAGGCCCTTAATCATTCCCTCTCCAAATTGATCTGTTTTTGACTTTCTGATAGTGACTTTTAAGCCTTTATCTACAAATTCTAAATCTTCATAATCAATGGATACAAGTTCTGTTCTTCTAAAACCACCCCCAAAACCAATTAAGATCATTGATTTATCTCTTAGTTTTTTGATTTCCTCTTTTTTTTGTTCATTTATTACATTAATAATTGATTTTAAATGACTGATTAATATAGGTTTTTTTCCTTTCTGAATGCTTCCTTTAACCCTTCTTATTCCCATTAAATTTTCAATTATGATTGGATGTTTAGTATCTAGATAATGACCTTTGAGTTTATGGATCATGCTAATTGATACCAATCTTCTTTTTAAAGTACTTATTTTTGAATTTTGAGACAAGTGGGTTAGGTAAAGTGAAACTATTTTAGGTTCAGTTGGCAAAGAATTTAAGCCATGCTTTATACAAAAAGTTGCAAAATCTTTAAAGTCAGATTTATAAGCTCTTATCGTGTTTTTAGCTTTCGAACTTTTGAGGTTTTTTAAAGTTTCCTCGTGAAGCAATTTGATGTTTGTGGTCAACTCGTGCATGTATTACTATTGATAACAATTAATTATCACTAGTAATAATATAACTCATTTTACATGTCAAGCATTTAATGTAAAAGATTCTTAATGCCTAAATATGTAATTATTGGTCTTATAGTTGTTATTGGAACTTTTCTAATTATGAATTACTGGCCAAAACTAAAAGAACAAACAAGAAATCGAATTTTAATGGTTATTTTTGGCATATTTTTCATAAGCATATTTATTCTGTTATTTCTATTAATGTTTTGAGGTAAATTGATCGATATTTTAAGCATTCTTGTAGCTGGTATATTTTCTTGCATAATTTTGGATATTCTAGGTTATTTACTTAAATTATTAGGTATTCCTGAGCCATCCTGGGGAATTGTTGGTAGGTGGACCTATTATATGCTTAAAAATGGGTCCTTTTACAATCCAAATATAGACCAAATGCCAACTATTAAATATGAGGTGTTTTTGGGATGGGTTTTTCACTACTACGTATCAATTTGTTGGGCTGTAATATATTACTTTTTCTTTATTCAAATAGGCTTTGATATGACCTATTTTTCAGGCTTTATTTTTGGAGCTTTTACAACTTTAGCGCCATTAATAATATTTTTGCCTTTTACTGGACAAGGTATATTTGCAATAAATACAGATATACCGGTTAAAACCTCTATTATGTTCTTGATACGTCACTCAATTTATGGAATTGCGATGTATGAGGGTTTTAGATGGTTTATTTAAAGCTTTAGATTAAGTTATCCCCACTATTCTGCCCTGTTAAAAACCCACAAAATTCAACAATAAAGTGATACATACAACCTACTCTATCTGATATTGTTTAAAGTGAATTAAGAGGCAACTCTTAACTGACCAGCTGGGGAAAAACCGAGAGGTTCAAGCCCAGAGGGCAGAAAGCTCTACAGAGTAGCGCTAAAATAGTAGAGTGGAAGGCATGGCGGTAGCGCATAAAACGACGTGCCAAAAACTACTGTTCTTTGTGCCTGAAAAGGTACAAGGAAACAGGGTTTTTTTCTCGTTATGATCCTTAGAGGCACTAAATTTCAATTAAAAGTTTGGAAATATCTTAAAAAAATACCAAAAGGTCAGATACGAACTTATTCTGATGTAGCAAAGGCTATAAATAAGCCAAAATCAGTAAGAGCTGTGGCAAATGCAATAGGAAAGAACCCATATGCCCCAAAAATACCTTGTCATAGAGTAATCAGATCGGATGGTTCATTGGGCGGCTATTCAGGCAAAGGTGGGATAAATACAAAGAGAAAATTACTCAAATCAGAGGGTATTTTGCTCTAGAAATGTTAAAAATCAATGGTTTTTGCTTATAACACAATATTTAGCGATTTTTTTTTAATATCACCTATAAGTTGCACCATAAAACAGAAAATGTTTAAAATAGAGGGTATTTTGGCCTTTTAAATGCTATATTCTATTTTTGCAGAGCTAATTAAAATTACTCATTATTTTATAAAAAATTCTGATTTTAATATTTAAAATAATCGCAATGAAATATCTTTGAATATTATAAATTAGTAAAATTAGCATATTTACTCACTTTTTTAAGCATCTGAATTATTAAATTGAAGGTATTATTATTTTAGCTAATAAATAAGATAAATTCCTACCCTATTTACTTAAATCCTCTTAGAAATTTATTAAATTATAAAGCAAATGATAAAAAATAATGACTACTGCCTTTGCTATAAAAATCAAAATTATATATTAATTTTATGTATATATTATAATAATAATAAAAAAACTTAATAATAACAATACTTTGTTAATATTAATTAAAGTATTAGTTTAATATATAAGTAAATATTACTTACCTATATAAAGGTTAAATAAATAATATTCTCTCCTAGATATATATAAACCACAAAGAACAATTATAAAAAGGCCCAAATATGTCCAATTATCAGGCAATTCATTGAATATATAGTAACTAAGCAAAATATTAGTAATAATTTCAGTATATCCGAGAGGAGCAAGTTTAGAGGCATCTGCTAATTTTAATGAAAAGATTATAAAAAAATGTGCAATTGCAGCTATAAAGCCAATTAAAGCCATCATAATCCACTGACTATTAGATGGTTGTATCCAGACACCTGGCATAAAGAAAGACATTACTATAGTCCCTACTGTTCCAGCAAATAATAAAGTCAAAAGTGAGTTATCTGATGAACTTAATTTTCGAGTAATAATTAAGTAAAACCCATAGCAAATACCATTACCCAAGGCAGCTAAAGTAGCTAAATTAATCTCAATAAACCCCGGTCTGATTACAATTAAGGTACCTATAAAACCCATAGACACAGCAGTCCACCTTCTTAAACCCACCTTTTCATTTAGAAAAAAAGGTGACATTGCAGTTACACATATAGGAGCAACAAATGCTAGTGTAAGCGCTTTTGGTAATGAAATTTCAGAAATTGCATAAAAGAATAAATAAGTGGAAAAGACAAAAATCAACCCTCTTATCAATTGGAGTAAAGGTTTTTTACTCCAAACTAAAGATTTTCTGTCAAAAATAAGCATTATTAAAAGAGCAAAAACAACTGTAAAAAAATATCTAGCCCAAGTAATTTGCAAAACATCCATAGAAGAGCTTAAATATTTAGCAAAAGCATCCATAAAAGGAACAATCATCCAAGCGGATGCATTGAGTATGACAGCCTTCATGAAAGAAACATAGCTCTTAATTAAAGTATTTTAAAGAAAAGAATACAGTTATTGGGACTGTTATTAAAGACATCAAAGTTGAAACAACAATTGTACTAGAAATATTATCTACAATTTCTTTTGGAGAATACATAGAGGCAACTAAATAACAAAGAATAGCACTAGGCATCGATGACTGTATTAATAAAACTCCTGCTGCAAAGCCAGATAAATTAAAAAAAGATATCAGAGCAAAGCCTATTAAAGGACCTATTATAACTCTTCCAGTGGATGTAATTAAAGCGTCCTTAAATGAAAAAACTTTCATTTGCGTTAGAGAAACACCTAAAGACATTAAAATCATTACAATCATTCCGTAAGCTAAAAGCATAACAGTATTCAAAACAAATATTGGTAAAGGTATTTCGTAATATAGAAATAGAATTGTTGCAATTATTGCATAAAATGATGGGCTTTTAACTATTACATTTAGATCAAATTCTCTTTTAGCAAGAAAAATATTCAGAGTGAAATGCAGTAAAACAACTAATGATGATATAGCTGCGGCTATTCCCATACCAAGTTTTCCATATGCAAACAAACATATTGGGATACCCATATTACCAGTATTAGGTAAAAAGAATGTTGGTAATTCTCTAAGATAATCTTTTTTCATTAATAATAAGAAAATTAATCCAACGATCAAAAAAGAAATCAAAAGAATAATAGCGTAAAAAAAATACTCAGAGAACATTGCAAAAGTTACACCACTAGCTGATATAGAAAATATTACTATAGATGGTGTACCGAAATTAGCTGAATAAGTCGTTATAAAAGATGTATCAAAGTTTGGATTTTTTTTACCAAGAAAGTAACCAATACCTACAATAAAAAAAACTGGAAATAGAACTTCAAAAAGTTTGATATAAAGTTCCATTAAAATAATCTTATTAATACTGGATTTTTAATTATGTTTCGATTTAATTTAAAAGATTTAATACATTTTTGAGAACTTAATTCATTTGCATCATGAGTGATAATTACAATTGATGCTGTTTTTTTTTTACTATTTGGTATCTGGATAATTCTTTGAATTGATATTTTATAGTTTGCAAAAATTTTTGTAATAGATGACAAAACTCCTGGTTTATCTTTAACTTCTATTCTTACATACAGTGAATTAGATGAAATATCTTTATTAAAAATTTTTGGTTTTTGTCTTTTTGTTCTAGTAATTCCAAAAGGAAATTTAATATTTCCTCTTAAAATAGACAACAGGTCTGACATTATCGCGGATGATGTTGGTCCGGGTCCTGCTCCTTCACCTTGTAAAACACTCTCTCCTATTGGTAATCCATTTAAAATTACAGCATTCATCACGCCACTAACATTTCCGATATAAGAGTCTTTATTAACCATGCAGGGATGAACTCTCTCAAAAATACTATTTTTAATAATCTCTGTAATACCAAGCAATTTAATTCTAAAGTTTAACTGACTGGCTATTTCAATATCTTTAAATTCAATATTTTCAATACCTTCCATCAAACAGTTTGATTTTGAAATTTTTTTATTAAATGCTAATGAGGAAAGTATTTTTATCTTTGCCAAAGCATCGTAGCCATTTAAATCTAATTTAGGATTTCCAGGTTCAGCATAACCGAGGTTCTGAGCTTTTTTTAAAACACTAACAAAACTATCTTTAGTTTTTTCCATCTCGGACAAAATATAATTACATGTACCATTAAGAATTCCATAAACTTTTGTTATTTTATTAGTTGCAAGACCTTCTTTTATAGTTCTAATTATTGGTATACCTCCAGCCACAGATGCTTCGAATTCTAAATTTACTTTATTTTTTTCAGCTAATTCACCAAGCTTATCTCCATGTTTAGATATAAGTGCTTTATTTGGTGTAATAACATGAATTTTATTTTTTAAAGCGGTTTCAATTACTTTCTTTGAAATTCCATCTGATAAACCGATTGCTTCGATTATTATATGGAGATTTTTTATTTTTAAAATATCTAAAGGGTTTGAGTAAAATATTTTTTTGTTTATTTTAAATTTTCTTTTTTTGTTTTTATTTTTAGCTGAGATCCCAACAACTTTTATTTTCTTTCCAGTCTTAATTTCAATATCTTTTTTTTTAATATTTAACTCATTATAAACATATGATCCTATTTGACCAAGACCGATTACAGCAATATTAATATTTTTACTCATTTTTTCATTAATCTAATTTAGGAAAATCACTTAGTTTTCCATATTTAATTACATTACTTTTAAACTCATCAAAAGAGGTTTCATTTTCAAAATTTAGTTTTGTAATATCTGAATTTGTGTTTTCTTCTTCAACTTTCCACATTGAAACAGGATGATTTAAAGAACAATGTGATAAAATAATTAAAAATAATATGATTAGTATTTTTTTATACATTTAGGCCTGCACCTTCATTAAATTTAAAATAATAATTCATATTTTGCACAGCTTGTCCCCCACCACCTTTAATCAAATTATCAATTGCAGACAATATTATTATTTTATCTTTATATTTGCTATTACATACTGAAATTAAACAATTATTAGTATTAATTACATCGTTAGTGCTTAAAAATGTATTTATTTTAGAAATTTTCACAAACTTATGACTTTTGTAATGATTGGTTAAAACATTTTGAATTTTTCTTAGTGTAGCACCCTTTTTTATATCAACATATATAGTACTTAATATTCCTCTAAACATTGGTGTAAGATGTGGAGTAAAATGAAATTTATTTTTTTTTCCAGTTTTTAAATCTAATTCTTGTTGAATTTCAGAATTATGTCTATGATTTGCTAATCCATAAGCACTAAGGGACTCGTACAGATTTTTATTTTTATATTTTTTATGCACCCCTCTTCCGGCTCCTGAATAACCAGATTTAGAATCTATGATAATTGTTTTGTTGTTAATTAGGTTTCTTTTTATTAATGGGATTAGTGGAATTAATACCGTAGTTGGATAACAACCAGGACAAGATATAATTTTAAATTTTTTTATTAATTTACCACTTATTTCAGGAATAGAATAAATGCTATCTTTAATCAGATTTGAGGCGCTATGTTTAATTTTATACCATTTCTCATATTCATTTTTAGTATTGAGTCTGAAATCTGCAGCAAGATCTATAAGGAGATTATTTTTGTTTAAATATTTTGATATAGATTGGGCTTCACCATTTGGAAGTGCTGTAAATATAATATCTACATCTGACAGGTATTTTTTGTTAAACTTGGATACCTTCGGTAGTTTAAACTTCTTTAAATCCTTATCATAAAAATCAATTCTTTTTCCAACTGATGAACTACCACATAAATATTTTATATTTATATTTTTATGATTACAAAGAAGCTTTGTTAACTGTAATCCTATATATCCGGTTGCTCCACAAATAAGAACATTTTTCTTAAGCATAAATTAATATAACAGTTGAAAATTAAAAAGAAATTATCTTTTAGAGAATTGAAAGCTTCTTCTTGCTTTTGCTCTACCTGGTTTTTTTCTCTCAACAGATCTAGAGTCTCTGGTTGTTAGTTTTTCCTTACGTAGAGTTGATTTTAATGTTTCATCGAATTTAAGCAGGGCCCTCGAAATACCATGTACTAATGCACCAGCTTGACCAGTTTGACCACCTCCAACAACTTTAGATCTAACATCGTAATCAGTAGATTGATTTATTATTTCAAATGGTCTTAAAATTTGCATTTTGTGGTTTGCTCTTGGAAAATAATCATCAAGTGATTTTCCATTAACATAGAATTTCCCAGTACCCTTTTTTAACCAAACTTTAGCAACTGATTTTTTTCTTCTGCCTGTAGCATACTTGCTATCTTTAAAATCTAATTTTATCTTTGGTGATGATGTTTGATTGTTTTCCATATTAATTTCTAACTATATTTTTCTCATTAAGTTTGCTGATTTCAATTACTTTTGGATTTTGTGCGCTATGAGGATGATCGGCTCCAGAATAAATTTTAAGCTTTGACAATTGTTTTTTAGCAAGAGCACCGGATGGTAACATTCTTTTGACAGCTAATTTTAAAACTTCACCGGGCTTTTTCTCACTTAATTTTTCTGGCGTTATTTCCTTTATTCCTCCTGGATAACCAGTGTGTCTATAGTACTTTTTGTTTTGAAATTTATTTCCAGTAAATTTTATTTGGTCTACATTTTTAACAACAACAAAATCGCCATGATCCATGTGAGGAGTATATTTTGTTTTATTTTTGCCTCTTATAATTTTTGATACAACTGTTGCCAGTCTACCAACTACAGCGCCTGTAGCGTCAATTTCAAACCACTCGCTATTTATCTCATCTTTTTTAACAAATTTTGTCATGAATGCGGGATTAATACTTATAATTACATATATTGTCAATTTATTATATTTTTTTAGGACTTAATGGTTGATTGAATTATGAGCATTTATTAGTAATAATAACCTCTTTAAAAGGAATTCTCTAAGCTAATAATTAAAGGAGCCAAATGAGTGATAAAAAAAAAGAATTAAAACCAAATACTTATAAATTCGATACGTTAAGCCTACACGCTGGTTATCAACCACATAAAAACGCTGGGTCAAGACAAGTACCAATTTACCAAACTACATCATACTTGTTTGATGATGTTGATCATGCTGCTGCTCTGTTTAATTTAGAAAGAGGTGGTCATATATATAGCAGAATTTCAAATCCAACAGTTGGTGTGTTAGAAGAGAGAGTTGCTTCACTTGAAGGAGGTACAGCTGCATTAGCTACATCTTCAGGAATGAGTGCAATATTTTTAGCGGTAATGACATTATGTGAAGCAGGTGATCACTTAGTTGTATCATCACAACTATATGGAGGTACTGTAAACTTATTTAGGTTAACGTTACCTAAATTTGGAATTAAATGTACTTTTGTTAAGCCAAGAGACACAGAAGGTTTTAAAAAAGCAATTCAAAAAAATACTAAAGGAATTTTTGGAGAACTAGTTGGTAACCCAGGTAATGAAATAATGAACATGCCTGAAATTTCTAAAATCGCACATGAGGCTGGAATACCATTGATGGTTGATGCAACTTATCAAACTCCTTATTTATGCAAACCGTTTGAACATGGTGCTGACATAGTTATTCATTCATTGACTAAATGGATGGCTGGACATGGGTCCTCAATGGCAGGAATATTAGTTGAAGGTGGAAAATTTGATTGGATGCAGAATGATAAATTTCCGACTATGACAAAACCTTATGAAGGATATCACGGTTTGTCTTTTGCTGAAGAATTTGGTCCAACGGCTTTTACGATGAAAGCCAGAGCTGAAGGTATGAGAGATTTTGGTCCTTGTTTAAGTCCACAAAATGCATGGAATGTTTTGCAAGGTATAGAAACTTTGTCAGTTAGAATGAAAAAACATTGTTCGAATGCAGAAGATATGGTGAAATATTTAATGAATCACGAAAGTGTTGCATGGGTTTCACATCCAAGTGTTCCTGATCACCCAGATCATGAGTTAGCAAAAAAACTTTTACCTAATGGAAGAGGTTCAATGATAGCTTTTGGTATTAAAGGTGGAAAAGAAGCGGGTGTTGCATTTATCAATAATGTAAAACTAGCATCTCACCTAGCAAATGTTGGAGACACAAGAACCTTAGTCATACATCCTGCATCTGGAACTCATTCACAAATGGATGAGGCAACTTTAAAGTTTGCTGGACTTTCACATGATATGATTAGATTGTCTGTTGGTATTGAAGATATTGAGGATATAAAAAATGATTTCGAGGTTGGTTTTAGAGCTGCGAGAAAACCAAGACTTGTATCCAATCAATGAAATTTAAAGTAAATAATAACGAGGTTTATGCTTCAACGGGAGGGAGACCGTTTGATAAAAAAAAACCTTTAATAATCTTTGTTCATGGTAGTGGATTAACACATATGACATGGGTTCTTCAAACTAGATACTTTGCATTTCATGGATACAACGCTTTAGCAATAGATTTACCTGGTCATGGTCTATCTGGAGGCGAGAGTCTAAAGTCGATTGAGGAAATGGCTGATTGGGTAGCCGCAGTAATTGATGCAGTTGGTCATAAAGAAGCCTCTTTAGTTGGTCACTCTCAAGGGTGTTTAGTTACAGTAGAATGTACTGCAAGATACCCCAATAAAATTAAGACCTTAAGTTTAATGGGAGGAGCAGGAGCAATTCCGATGAATCCTCAATTATTATCATTGGCAGAAAGCAATGACCCAAAAGCAGTAGATTTAATGATGGACTGGGCTCACGGTCCTGCTGGACATTTTGGCGGTCACCCAGTACCCGGTTTATATCATATTAACACTGGAACAATGCTAGCAAAATCACGTACTATACAGAATACTTTAGGTGTTGATTTTAGAGCTTGTGACAACTACAAAAATGGATTTGAAGCTGCAAAAAAAGTTAAATGTCCTACCCTATCAATCTTAGCAACTGATGACAAAATGTGTCCTGTTAAAGAGGGAAAAAAGTTAGCATCTTTAATAGAGGGTAGTCAGGTAGACATAATTGATAACTGTGGTCACATGATGTTGTTAGAAGAGGCTGATAGAGTTCTTACAGTGTTAAAAAAGTTCATAACCACTAATTATCCCCCATTATCAAGTTAAATTTAAGCTTGATTGTAATTTTCCATTAAAGTTTAATATTAGATTAAACGGAAGGGGAAAAATGAGTAAAAATAAAAATCCAGAAACAATCGCTCTACACGGTGGCGATTACAGAAGCGATCCAGCTACCACTGCTGTAGCAGTGCCACTATACAGAACAACATCTTATCAATTTAATGATACAGATCATGCTGCAAATTTATTCGCACTGAAAGAATTTGGAAACATATACACAAGAATAATGAATCCAACAAATGATGTGCTTGAAAAAAGAGTTGCAGCTCTTGAAGGAGGTCTTGCGGCTGTAACCGTTGGTTCAGGTCAAGCAGCTTCAACGTTTGCAATAATGAACGTATGTCAATCTGGTGATAACTTTATTAGTTCAACAGATTTATATGGAGGAACAGTAAACTTGTTTACACACACACTTAAAAAATTAGGTATTGAATGTAGATATGCAGATCCATCAGATCCAAGTAATTTTGAAAAATTAATTGACGATAAAACAAGATGTTTTTATGCAGAAACTTTACCTAATCCTTATTTGAGAGTATTTCCAATTAAAGAAGTTTCTGACATAGGTAGAAAGCATAATATTCCACTAATAATGGATAATACTGCGGCACCAGTAATTTGTAAGCCCTTAGAACATGGAGCTGCAGTAGTAGTTCACTCACTTACAAAATTCATTGGAGGTCACGGAACAGTTATTGGCGGAGCTTTAGTAGATGGAGGTAATTTTGAGTGGACAAAAGATCCAAAAAGACAACCTTTGTTTAATGAACCTGATGCTAGTTATGGTGGAGCAAAATGGGGTGAGGTAGTGCCACAACTAACAGGTGCGAATGTTTCATTTGCTGTAAGAGCAAGAGTATGTCTTCTTAGAGATCTAGGAGCTCCTTTAGCACCAGATAATGCTTGGGGAATAATTCAAGGACTAGAAACAGCTCCTTTGAGGATGAAACAACATTGTTCAAATGCTGAAAAAGCTGTTGCATTTTTACAAAAACACAAGAATGTTGAAAGAGTTATCTATCCTACCCTTCACGAAGGTGAAATAGCGGCAAGATCAAAAAAATATATGAAGGGTGGTAACGGAGCGCTTGTAGGTATTGAAGTTAAAGGCGGTGTAGAAGCTGGTAAAAAATTCATTGAGTCATTGAAAATGTTTTACCATGTTGCAAATATCGGAGATGCTAGAAGTTTAGCAATACATCCAGCAACAACAACGCATAGTCAATTAACTGAAGAAGAATTATTGGCTGCTGGTGTTACTCCAGGATATGTTAGATTGTCAATTGGAATAGAACATCCAGATGACATAATTGCAGATCTTGATCAAGCTTTAGGTGCGTCTGGGAAACCTAGCTTGAAAGCTGTGAGTTAGTTTTAGTATTTATAAATAAAAAATAAATACTTGAGGCAACTAAGAAAATTGAACTTATTTGGTGCATGGATGCTATTAATATCTGTGCACCATATAATAATGTAAATATACCTAATAAAACCTGTAAAATTATAAAAAAGCCTAAAACATTAACTGATTTATATAAACTTGATATTTTGTTTTTATAAACTTTAAATAAAATAAAAAAAAATAAAAAACTAATCAAATACGCCAAATTTCTATGAATATATTGGACCAATGATGGATCGCTAAAAGCAGACATTTTAAATAAATTACTATAACTATTATCATCAGGAAAAAATGAATTTCCCATTAAGGGCCATGAATTATAAATTTTTCCAGCATCCATACCAGAAACAAATGCACCTATTGATATTTGTATAAATATTAACAATAAAAAAGTTAAAGGAAGAAACCAACCTAATGTATTATTGTAATTAGTGTTAACTTTAATTTTTAAATAGTTCCAAAATATTAACGATAAAATTATAAAGGCAATTAGTAAATGTACAGATAATCTGAAATGACTAACATCTACTCTATCTACTAGACCACTACTAACCATGTACCATCCAATAAATCCTTGGAAACAAATCAAAATAAAAATCAAATATAAGCTAATTAATTTTGAAAATTTAATCTTAAAAGTGAAATAAATAAGAGGTATCAAGAATGAGATACCTATTAACCTTCCTAAAAATCTGTGAGCCCATTCCCACCAAAAAATAACTTTGAATTCTTGCATAGTCATATCGTAGTTCTGAAGTTTAAATTCAGGTATTTCCTTATATAAATCAAAGTACATTATCCAGTCAGATTTATTTAGAGGTGGAAAGAAACCAGAAAATAATTGCCATTGAGTAATTGAAAGACCAGAATCGGTTAATCTAGTTAACCCGCCAACTACAATCATTATTGAAATAATCCAAAACATAGAGATTAACCAAAAAGAAATTTGACTGTTTATTTTGTGATTTTCACTATACATATTTGGATAAATATAATATTTTTTTAATAATCCAATTATATAAATGTCGCCTCTAAAAAAACAAAAACTAAATAAAATACGATCTGATCTAGATAAATTGGATAATTCTTTGATTAAATTAATTAAAAAAAGAACTAATTTAGTGAAGAAAGTGCTAGCTCTAAAAGAAAAAAAAAATCAAATAGTTGACAAAAAAAGAATAGAAATCATTCTTAAAAATATTAAAAAAAAATCAATAAAAAATAAAATTGATCCAAAAGTTACAAATAGAATTTGGAAGAATATGATTTCTGCTTATATAGATTTTGAAAAGAGAAATTTTAAGAGAAAATAATTTATTTACTATGAGGTGGTAGTTTTTTTTCTACAAAAACTTCATGTTTTCTAGTAGCTGGGTTGTATTTTTTTGCTTTTAATTTAACTTTAGCTTTTTCACCACCGGCTGGTTTTTTAACATAATAAAAAAAAGGACTATCAGGTTTTTCCTCTGGTACAAGCCTTACCTTAATGTGTGTTTTTTTAGCCATTATTAATTCTTAAGTTTTCTATTATCTTTTTAATTTTTTTTACTTTTGATTTAAAAATATTTTTTTGATTTATAGTTCTATTGTGAATTTCGTCAATATCAGAATTATCTGAATTTAAAGCCTTTTTAACACCATTAAGTGTCATACCTTTATTTTTTAATAAATACTTTATCCTCTTGAGGATATTTATTGAGTCTTCATCATAATATCTTCTTTGTCCTGTAAATATTTTTGGTTTAATTTGTTTAAATTCTTTTTCCCAAAAACGAATAGTATGTGTAGAAAGTGTACCTTTTTTTTTATTAATTAAATTAAGAATCTTTGCAACCTGACCAATCGTTTTGTATTTACTATTTTTTTTATTTTGCTCCATTTTTATTTATGTAATTTTTTAATTCTTTTGATGCTTTAAACAGTATTACATTTCTTTCTTGTATTATTTTAATTTCTTTCGTTTTAGGGTTTCTGCCTATGCGTTGCTTTTTTTTTCTTAATGTGAATGTTCCAAATTTTGAAATTTTCACTTTTTCATGTTTTATAATATTTTTTAATATTATATCAAACACATCCTCTAATAAAGTTTCGCTTAGTTTTTTTGAAAATCCAATCTGCATATAGATTGAATTAGTTATATCTTTTTTTGTTAAATTTATTCTTTTCACTTAACTTAAATTATTTTTAATTTGATCTATTAAATTTCCTCTAATTGTTTTTTCGCAAACTTTTAAGGAGTTAGCAAAACCAAATGAATCTGTTGATCCATGGCTTTTTATAACCGGTTTATCCAACCCAAGTAGTATTGCACCATTATATAAACGTGGGTCTAGTTTATTCTTAAATTTTTTTAAATTACTATAATTAATCATTGATGAAAATTTTCCTATTATTGAACTACTTAAGGCTTTTTTCATCTCACTAATAATGAAATTAGATGTTCCCTCAGCTGTTTTAAGAGCAATATTTCCAGTAAAGCCATCAGCAACAATTACATTAACGTTGCCATCCATAATATTATTACCTTCTATATATCCTTTGAATTCAAATAGTTTGTAATTGTTCTGACTCAAAAATTGATAAGTATCTTTAATGGTTGCATTACCTTTCAATTCCTCAGAACCTATGTTTAATAATGCAACTTTGGGGTGTTCATTTTCAAACAATGCTTTAAGCAATGCAGATCCCATTATTGAGAAATCAATTAGATTTTTTTTACTACATTCAATATTTGCACCCAAATCTAGAACAACATTCATTCCTTTCTTGCTAGGCCAAAGTGCAGACAATGCAGGTTTATCTATGCTTTCGATCATTTTTAAATTTAGTTTTGATATAAGAAAAAGAGCACCAGTATTTCCTGCTGAAATTATCGCATGGGCTTCATTATTTTTTATGGACTCTATTGCAAGCCACAAACTTGTATCTTTGCCTTTTTTTGCTGCAGACAATGCGGTATCCTCACCCTCAACTATTTTGTTTGTATGAATTATTTCAAATAAATCTTTTGAAATTTTGTATTTTTCTATTAATGGATTAATTAAATCTTTATTTCCAAAAATTTTATATTTTATATTTTTGGACACTTTTGAGTGAATGCTAATACCTTCTATTATTTTTGTAGGAGAATTATCACCGCCCATTGCATCTACAGCAATAATTGTTGGGATATTCATAGAAACTTATTCTTTTGGATCTAGAACCTGTCTTCCCTTATAAAAACCAGTTTTTAAATCTAAATGATGAGATAACCTGTATTCACCAGATTTCTTGTCTTCAATTATATTTTTTGAAGAAAATTTTATATGTGAACGTCTTTTTCCAGCTCTTGATTTTGTTGTTTTACGTTTAGGTACAGCCATAATTAAATTTTAAGGTTTATTAT
>CACLYY010000007.1 GCA_902611265.1 uncultured Pelagibacteraceae bacterium | reverse complement strand
CCAATTTCATATCCGATAACAATTCCACCCATTGCTGGAGAAAGAATTAAGTCAATATTTTTAAATGTTTTTTTAATTTTGTTAGCAAAAGATTTTGTGAATTTTTCAGATTTATTTGGCAAACTTAGTAATTTTGCACATTGTACATAAGATGGTGAATGTAGACCTGAAGATAATACAAAATGACCGTCTAATAATGCGTCAGTTTTTCTTAAAACTGCTAAAGAGTTTTTTAAAGAAAGCATATTTTTTATTTTTATGTCTTATAATTTTAAATTTATATTCTTTTTGTTTTAGTTCACTTATCAATTTTGTAAAGTTTTTAAGGTCATGAATAATCAAATTAAATTTAAAATTAATTCTTCCATTAAGTTTTTCAACCATTTCTACACTTGAAATATTTACAAAGTTTTCTCCAATCATCGTTGTTACATCACCCATTTTACCCGGTTCATCAGGAAGAGATATCCATAGTGTGGTATTATATTTTTTTTCTTTAATTGGTTTATTGTTTTCGCGATACTGCCAATAACGTCTAATCGCAGCTCTTGCTTTACCAGTTTTTGTGCTAGTTAACCAATGTAATGATGGGGATGCTTTTTTTGAGGTTAAAATTTTTACTACATCTCCATTTCTCAAAATAGATTGTAAGGCACTGTCTTTTCCATTAATCTCACATCCAATTGCTGCATCACCTATTTGTGTATGCACAGCATAAGCAAAATCAATTGGAGTAGCGTCCTTTGGAAGTTTTATGATAGATCCTTTGGGTGTAAAGCAAAAAGCATTTTCTTGAAACATTTGAAGTTTTGTATACTCGTAAGAATCATCCGGATTTTCATTCTTATCGATAATTTCAACTAAATCTGCTAACCAATCATATTCTTTCCAAGTCAAAGAATTAAATTTTTCTGATGATTTATATTTCCAATGTGAGGCAATACCTCTTTCTGCAAACTCATGCATTTGTTTAGTTCTTAACTGAATTTCTATAGGTCTTTTGTTTGGTCCAATTATTGCAGTATGTAGAGATTGATATTTGTTAATTTTTGGTGACGAAATGTAATCTTTAAATTTACCTGGAATACAATTCCATTTGCTATGAAAAATACCTAATGATTTATAACAATCGTCTACATTCTCTAAAATTATTCTAAATCCAATTATATCAGTAATTTGTTCGAGCGAGGTTCTCTTCTTTTGAATTTTTCTCCAAATAGAAAAAGGTGTTTTCTCTCTTCCAACAATTTGAGAATTTATATTCTTAGCTTTTAAAATTTCAGAGAATTGATCAGAAATATTATTAAAATTTATAAGGTTATTTTCTTTAATTTTATCCAACCTATCTTTAATTAGTTTACGAGCATCCTTATTTAAAACTTCAAACGAAAGATCTTCTAACTCATCTCTTATTCGATGCATCCCCATTCTATCGGCAAGTGGTGCATAAATTTCCATGGTCTCTTTTGCTTTTCTAATTTGTTTTTCTTTCTCAACAACTTTAATTGTTCGCATGTTATGTAATCTATCTGCTAGCTTAACAAGTAAAACTCTTATATCTTTTGATGTTGCTAAAATAAGCTTTCTAAAATTTTCAGCTTTAGAATTTGAGATTGCCTGATTTTCAAACACTGATATTTTTGTAACACCATCTACCAGATCAGCAACTTCTTTACCGAACTCTGATTCTATAGTGTTGTATGTTGCGTAAGTATCCTCAATTGTATCATGAAGTAGTCCTGTTGCTATTGTTGCGCTATCGAGTTTTAACTCTGTTAAAATATCAGCAACTGCAATTGGGTGAATAATATATGGAGAACCTTCATCTCTTTTTTGTTTTTCGTGAGCTTTTAAAGCAAAATCGTAAGCTTTTGATAAAGTTTCAGGGTTTAAAAATTTATTATAATTTTTAACCTTGTTTATTAATTCTTCAGATTTAAGCATAATTATTTATATCACTTTATTGAACAATTTTAACACCCAATAACTGTTCGGAAGATAAATTTGATAGCAAAAATACTATATTTTTGCAAAGTTTAGGGTGAAACCAATCTTTATTTATTTCAAATAAAGGAAGTAATACAAAATTTCTACTGTGCATTCTTTCATGAGGTACATTGATTTTATTATTACCAATTTTTTTTTGAATTATTTGACCATTAAAATCAATAATATCAATATCACAAACTCTGGGAAAATTTCTTTTTGACTTAATTCTTCCAACTCGAGACTCAATACTTTTAATTTTGGTAAATAATTTTTTTAAATTAAGTCTTGTTTCAATAAATACCACAAAATTGATAAATTCTGGGAAATTTACATTTGGCCAAGATTTTGATCTATACAATCTTGATATCTTTTTTATAATAATATTATCTTTTTTTAATAACCTAAGAGCTTTATTTAAGTTATTTTTTCTATCCCCTAAATTAGACCCAAAAGCTAGATAAACCAGATTAACTTGATTTTCTAATGTATCTTGCTTTTTCACGGTTCCAATCTCTTGTTTTTTTTGTAAGTCTTTTATCAAATTGTTTTTTACCCTTAGCAACAGCAATTTCCAATTTAGCTTTTCCTTTTTTAAAATACATTTTAGTAGGCACAATAGTTAGTCCATCCTCATGAATTCTACCGATTATCTTATTAATTTCTTTTTTATTAAGTAATAATTTTCTTTCAGAATATGGATTATGGTTTGAATAACTAGCTTGCTTATAGATAGGTATATGTGAATTTATCAGAAATATTTCTCCCTCTTTGTCAACAGCGTATGAGTCAGCTATATTAATCTTTCCTAATCTAACTGATTTTATCTCTGATCCTTTCAAGACAATTCCTGCTTCAAATAATTCTTTAAAAAAATAATTAAAAGAAGCTTTTCTATTTATTGTAATAATTTTAAAACCATTATTGGTTTTGTTATTCATTAATTAATTCAGCTGATATCAGAGCTTTTTTAACTTCACTTTTGGTTTTGTCTAAAACTGTCACTAATGGTAGCCTGACATTATCGTCACATAAACCAATAAGTTTTGCTGCATATTTTACTGGAGACGGATTGCTTTCAATAAATAATGATTTATGAACAGGTTGTAGTTTTTGATCAATTTCCTCTGCTTTTTTTAATTCATCTTTGTCACTCGATTTAGAAAATTTTTGCATGTCTGAACACATTTTTGGAGCAATATTAGCAGTTACTGAAATACATCCTACTCCACCTCTTTTGTTATATTCAAAAGCTAGTCCATCTTCACCAGTTAATTGAATAAATTCATTTCCAATTTTTTTGAAAGTCTCATCGACTCTGTTCAGATCTCCAGTGGCATCTTTAACTCCAACAATATTCTTAAGTTCAAATAATCTAGCCATTGTATCTACCGTCATATCGATCACAGATCTTCCAGGAATGTTATAAATTATTATAGGAATTCCACAGCTGTCATTAATAGCTTTATAATGTGCATATAAGCCCTCTTGAGTAGGTTTATTGTAATATGGAGTAACTATCAATGCTCCATCAGCTCCAGCTTCTTCGGCATGCTTAGTTAGCGAAATTGCCTCAACTGTTGAGTTTGATCCAGTGCCGGCTATAACTGGTATTTTTCCTTTTGCTTCTTTGATGCAGAGCTCAATTACTTTTTCATGTTCTTTATGTGATAAAGTTGGAGATTCGCCTGTTGTACCAGCTGGCACAAGTCCATTTGTACCATTTTCTAAATGAAAATTAATAATTTTAATATAAGTTTCCTCATCAAGACTATCGCCTTTAAAAGGTGTTACTAAAGCCACATTTGAACCTTTAAACATAAATATTTATATCATAAGTTGTTAGAAATGATTTTTAGAAAATCTAAATTCCTATTTACAATTATATTTTTTTTAAGCATTTTTCAATCATCATATTCAAATGAATTAATAATACCAAAAAAAAAACCTTCTTTTGATAACAAGTTAATAATTCCCCCTTTTAAACCAGGTACTGTTGTTGAAAAACAAAGCTTAAAAAATGATAAAGATCTACCTAAAGAGATATTTGGAATTTTATTACCTCCAAAAAAACCACTTGTTGTTAAAAAACAGTTATTAAGAACTGCAAAAAAAACAAAATACTATAGTGAAAGAGATTTTGAATACGCAAAACAAGCAATTAGATTTATGGAAAAGTCTAATTGGAAAGATGCAAAAATAGTTGCAAAAAAAGCTAGAGCACCATCAATTTACAATTTTATTGAATGGAGACATTTATTAACATCTGGAAACAAAGCATCATTTTCCGAATATAAGAGTTTTATTGAAAGAGTTAAAGATTATCCAAGATTTGATAGAATTAAATATCTAGCAGAACATAAGATCAATTTACAAAATCAATCACCTTCAGAAATAATTAATTGGTTTACAAAAAATGAACCCTTAAGTGGATATGGAAAAATGATGTTAGGTGAAAGTTTGATAAGGGTTGGTAGATCCGGAGAAGGTATTAAACTTGTCAAAGAAGGCTTTGTAAATGCTGATTTGAATACAAATAGCTTAAAATACTTTAGGAAGAAATTTAAAAATACTCTAAATACATCAGATTATATTAAACGAGCAGATTATTATGCGTGGGAAGGAAAACACTGGGACCTCAAAAGAATTATTAGGTATTTACCAAAGGATTATCAATTACTTTATACAGCTAGAAAAATATTAATTAGTAGAGGCTATGGAGTTGATGAGGCAATAAAAAAAGTACCACAAAAATTAAAAAATGACCCTGGCTTAAAATATGATAGATTAAAATGGAGAAGAAAAAAAGGTCGAGTAGATAGTTCATTAGAAATATTAAATAGTATTCAAAATACAAAGGAATATTTAGTTAGACCTGATAAATGGTGGAAAGAAAGATCAATAATTGGAAGATCTTTATTATATAAAAAAAAATATAATACTGCTTATAAAATAGTTTCAAAACATGCAATGTCAGAGGGTCCTGAATATGCAGAAGCCGAATGGATGAGTGGGTGGATAGCATTAAGTTTTTTAAAAAAACCTGAGCTGGCTGAAAACCATTTTAAAAATTTTTATTACAGTGTTAACTACCCAATAAGTCTTTCTAGAGGTGCTTACTGGTTGGGAAGAACTTATGAAAAAGTTGGTGATAAAGAAAATTCTAACAAATGGTATTTTGAAGGATCAAAATATTTAACAACTTATTATGGACAACTTTCACATATGAAAGTTAAATCGCAAGAAAAATTTGAATTAGATAAATTAATGTTTGTTGATGATAAATATGAGCAAGAATTTTATTTAAAAAAACTTGTCGCAATTGTTGATCTACTTGATTATTTAAATAAAGATAAATACACCAAACATATATTAAGACATTTAGCTAATGATAATATAGAAAAAGGAAGCGAAGTTTTAGCTGCGAAACTGGCATCCGATATTTCACGATTTGATTTTGCAATACAAGTTTCTAAAATAGCATCATATCAAAAAAGATTTCATAACCAATTTAATTACCCAATTATGAGTGTGCCAAAATTTGTAGGTGGCAGGAAAATTCCTGATCCAGCTTTAATATTATCTATTATAAGACAGGAAAGTGAGTTTGATACTTCGGCTAAAAGCAGAGTTGGTGCTCAAGGATTAATGCAGCTTATGCCATACACTGCTAAAACAGTTTCAAAACAAGCTAAACTTGGTTACTCTAAATCAAAATTAACAACCGACCCTGAATATAATATAAATTTAGGATCTCATTATATAGCTGGATTGATTAGTAATTATAAAGGCTCCTACCCATTTGCTACAGCTGCTTATAATGCAGGACCCAAAAGAGTTAAGTACTGGAAGAAATTAAACAAGGATCCCCAAAAAAATCAAATAGATTATGTGGATTGGGTTGAACTAATAAAGTTTAAAGAGACCAGAAATTACGTTCAAAGAGTTCTAGAAAATTATAATGTTTATAGGTACATATTGTCTCAAAAACCAATTTATCTAAGTGATTTTTTTAAAAATAAGCCGCTATATTAATGGCGGAAGGAGAGGGATTCGAACCCTCGGTACACCTTTTCAAGCGTACGGCGGTTTAGCAAACCGCTGGTTTCAACCAGCTCACCCATCCTTCCGTACGTAGATGTGTAACTTGAAATCATTGAATATTCAATATTAATCAAGTAATTTCTGGCAATTATGAAAAACAAATATTCGATATTCTCACTTATTAAAAATGCTTTTTCGCAGCATGAAAACTGGAAGCAAGCCTGGGGAGATCCTGAGCCAAAAAGAGAATATGAAGCCATTATAATTGGTGGTGGTGGCCACGGGTTAGCAACAGCTTACTACCTAGCTAAAAAGCATAACATGAGAAATATTGCTGTGTTAGAAAAAGGCTGGATTGGTGGAGGAAATACAGGAAGAAATACTACAATTATAAGATCAAATTATTTGTGGGATGCAAGTGCTGGATTATACGACCATGCTTTAAAAATTTGGGAAAACTTATCTCAAGAATTAAATTACAATATAATGTTCAGTCAAAGAGGAGTTATGAATTTAGCCCATAACCTTCAAGATGTAAGAGATTTAAAAAGAAGAACTCATGCAAACAGACTTAATGGTATTGATGCAGTGTGGTTAAATACAGATCAAGTAAAAGAATTTTGTCCAATAATAAATACTTCTCCAGATATAAGATACCCTGTTCTTGGTGGAACATTACAAAGAAGAGCGGGAACTGCTAGACATGATGCTGTTGCATGGGGTTATGCAAGAGGTGCGGATAAAATGGGAGTTGATATAATTCAAAATTGTGAAGTTAAAGGTATAAAAAGAAATGGAGATCAAGTTGAAGGTGTTGAAACATCAAAAGGATTTATTAAAACAAAAAAAATTGGTGTTGTTGCAGCAGGACACTCAAGTGTAATTGCTAACATGGCAGGATTAAAATTACCATTGGAAAGCAAACCTTTACAAGCATTAGTTTCAGAACCGGTCAAACCAATAATTGATACTGTAGTAATGTCCAACGCTGTGCATGCATATGTTAGTCAGTCTGACAAAGGTGAACTAGTAATTGGTGCTGGCACCGACGCTTATGTTTCTTATACTCAAAGAGGTAGTCACGATGTTGTCGAAGGAACATTAAAAGCAATATTGGAGCTTTACCCAATTTTTAGCCGAATGAAAATGTTGAGACAATGGGGAGGAATTGTTGATATATGTCCTGATGCAAGTCCAATAATTAGTAAAACAAATATAAAAGGACTCTATTTTAACTGTGGTTGGGGCACTGGAGGTTTTAAAGCAACACCTGGATCTGGTGATTTATTTGCACACACTATTGCTAATGATGAACCACATAAATTAAATGCTGCATTTAATCTTAATCGATTTGTGAGTGGAGATCTAGTTGATGAGCATGGTGCAGCTGCTGTAGCACACTAATGTTTTTAATAAATTGTCCATATTGTGGTGAAAGAGACCAAAGTGAATTTTCATGTGGAGGTGAAGCTCACATAGTTAGACCGAAACAACCAACTGAACTAAGTGATGATCAATGGGCAGAATATCTATTTATGAGAAAGAATATTAAAGGAGTTCAGTTCGAAAGATGGAACCATGCTCATGGATGTAGAAAGTGGTTTAATATGGTTAGAGACACATCAAATGACAAGATACATGGGGTTTATAAAATGGGTGAAAAACCACCGGTAGAATAAATGACAAAATATAGAGTTAATAAGACAAAACATGTAGATCAAACTAAGATAGTTTCATTTAATTTCGATGGAAAATCTTATCACGGTTTTGAAGGTGATACTTTAGCATCTGCCCTACTTTCAAATGGAGTTCATTTAGTTGGTAGAAGCTTTAAATATCATCGACCAAGAGGAATAATGTCTAGTGGATCAGAAGAACCTAATGCGATATGCCAAATAAATGAAGATACAGATTTAACAGAACCTAATGTTAGAGCTACAGAGATTGAATTGTATGAAGGTTTAAAAGCCTCAAGTCAAAATTGTTGGCCCAGTGTTAATTTTGATATAGGAGGAATTAACAATTTTATATCTCCATTTATACCTGCAGGTTTTTATTATAAGACTTTTATGTGGCCTAAAAGTTTTTGGAAAAAAATTTATGAACCGTTGATAAGATGGTCTGCGGGACTAGGTAAATCACCAACAAAACCCGATCCTGAATTGTATGACCATAAACATGTACATTGTGATGTATTAATTATAGGTGGTGGTATTTCTGGAATTATAGCATCAAAAATTGCTGCTAAAAATAATTTAAAAACAATATTGATTGAAGATAAAAATATTCTTGGCGGATCAACAATATTTCAAAAGAATGAAAATTATAAAATTAATGATAAATATTCAGGTGAATGGATAGATGAGGAGATAGCAGAACTTAAAAAATTAGATAATTTAACAATCAAAACTAGAACAAGCTTAGCAGCTTATCATAGTTATAATTACCTCTTAGCAAAAGAAAATATTTCAGACCATCTACCATTGGTTAAAAGAAATGGTGGCATCAGACAGAGATTATGGAAAATCAGAGCTGATAAAGTAATAGTCGCTACTGGTGCTATAGAAAGACCCCTTGTGTTTAATAATAACGATAGACCAGGAATAATGCTTTCTAACTCCGTAAAAAAATATTTAGACTTTTATGGTGTGTCTTGTGGATTCAAGAATATAATATTTACTAATAATGATAGCGCTTATGAAACGGCAGTCTCCTTGAAAGAAAAAGGAATATCTGTCGAAATGATAGATATAAGAAAAAAATCTAATTCAAAAATTGTAAAAAATGCTGAACAACTTGGAGTTAAAATCTATTGGAACTCAACAGTGGTTAACACTTTTGGTCTTAGAAAAATATATTCTATTGAGATAATGAATTTATCAGAGGATGGATCAAATGTTGTTGGAAATAAAATTAGAATTAACTGTGATTGTTTGGCGATAAGTGGTGGTTGGACACCGATGGTCCACATGCACACACAATCTGGTGGAAAGTTAGATTTTAGAGAAATTGATCAAACTTTTATACCAAATGAAATTGACAAAAATCATATTAATGTTGGTTCATGTAATGGTGACTTTGAACTTGAAGAAATAATTAATAATACAAATAAAAAGGTAAAGAATTTTTTGAAGGTCAGCGAAACTGAATTTGACAACACTTCTGTGATAAACTCAAAAGAATTAAATAAAAGAAATATATGGCTACTGCCAAATTATATATCAGAGGGTAAATGCAAATCTTTTATTGATTTTCAAAATGACTCTACTGCAAAAGATATAAAGCTTGCTCTCAGAGAAGGTTTTAAATCTATTGAACATGTAAAACGTTACACAACGACTGGTATGGCAACTGATCAAGGCAAATTATCCAACATGCATGCATTGGGGATTATTGCAGATACAGCCGGAGTTAAAATGGGCACACTAGGAACAACAACATTTAGACCTCCGTTCACGCCGTTAACTTTTGGATCAATAGTTGGAAGAAGTGTAGGTAATTTTTTTGATATAATAAGAAAAACGTCAATTAATGAATGGCATATTCAAAATAAAGCTAAATTCGAAAATGTTGGACAATGGAAAAGGCCTTGGTACTACCCTATTAATAACGAAGGTCTTCATGAAGCTGTTCAAAGAGAAAGTAAGGCAGCTAGAGATAGTGCAGGAATTTTAGATGCTTCTACACTTGGAAAAATAGATATTCAAGGAACTGATGCATCTGAATTTTTAAATAGAGTTTACACAAATGCATGGTCAAAATTAGGAATTGGAAAATGCAGATATGGATTGATGTTAAATGAAGATGGCATGGTTTATGATGATGGTGTTACGACAAGATTAGGTGAAAATCATTATTTAATGACTACCACAACAGGAGGAGCAGCTAATGTTCTTTCAAAACTTGAAGATTATTTACAAACAGAGTGGCCTGAGTTAGATGTTTACTTAACTTCAGTCACAGACCACTACTCGACAGCAAGTATATGTGGTCCAAACTCTAAAAAAATATTAAAAAAAATATTTCCAGATAAAGATTTTAGTGATGATGCTTTTCCACATATGTCGTATCAAAATGGCAAAATTGATGAGATAAATTGTAGAATAATGAGAATAAGTTTTACTGGCGAACTTAGCTATGAAATTAACATAGAGTCAAAATATGGAAAATCGTTATGGGAAAAATGCATTGAGGCAGGAAAAGAATTTAAGATTACACCTTACGGAACAGAAACTATGCATTTATTAAGAGCTGAAAAAGGTTTTATTATTGTCGGTCAAGATACAGATGGAACAATGACACCTATTGACCTTCAAATGGATTGGATAGTTAGCAAAAAAAAATATGATTTTATTGGAAAAAGATCACTTTATAGAAGTGATACTATTAGAGAAGATAGAAAGCAACTTGTAGGATTACTCACAGATGATCCAAATGAAGTTTTAGAGGAAGGAGCTCAGATTGTCTCTGATATGAGCAAAAAGCCAATAGAAATGATTGGACATGTAACATCGAGTTACTTTAGTCCAAATTTAAATAAATCAATTGCACTAGCTGTCGTAAAAAGTGGAAAAAAAATGAGTGGTCAAAAACTTATTGTACCAATGGAAAATAAAAACATAAATGTAACAGTTTCTGACTCTGTTTTTTTAGATAGAGAAAATAAGAGGATTAATGCTTAATAAAGAATATCCTAAATTTGAAAAAAATTCATTTGAAGGTCTCGAATTTTCATTATCTGAACCAATCGTAAAAATAAATTTAAGAGGAAAAAAGAAAGAATTTTTTACCAAAATAGGAAAAATCTTATCTATAATTTTACCTATTGAGCCTAATACAAGTTCATCAAATCAACAATACAATACACTATGGCTAAGTCCAGACGAATGGTTAGTATATTTTAACGGTGAAGATCGACAATTATTCAATAACCTTTTTAATGAAATTTCAAAACTTAATTTTGGTTCAGTCGTTGATGTCTCGGATCAATGGATTTGTATTAATATAAAAGGCAATAACACTTTTGATCTTCTTTCCTCTGGATCACCATTTAATTTTGAAAGTTTCAAAAAAACTAAAAACTCAGTTACACAAACTCTGTTAAATCATACAGATGTGATTATCCACCATAAAGAAATCAATGAAATTAATCTTTTTGTAAGAAGATCCTTTTCTGAAGATTTATGGTTGTGGATTAAGGACAGTGCTAGATTTATCTAATTTTTTTTTTATAAAATAGCTAACATACGTAAATAAAAGTATAGATAGAGTCCACTGGAAAACAAACCATAGCCAAAAAAAAGTATCAAAGTCTGCTGATAAGTATTTAGCTAAATAGAAAACACATATTGGCACTAGTACATTTCTCATCATATTATTGCACATTGCATAATTTGACTTCTTCAAGCCCATAAAAAATCCATTAGATAAAAAGAAAATTGGGTAAGCCGGTAATATGAAAGCTGCAATTTTTAAATACCTTCTTCCATATTCTAATACCACTTCGTTACTAGAAAAAAACCTTGGAACTATATCGGCTGTTAAATAAACTAATATCCCTGAAAAAACCATCAATATAAGCCCGTATTTAATTGAAACGAAGTAAGTCTCTTTAACTCTATCAAAGTTATTTGCACCAAAGTTTTGAGCTATAATTGAAATTATTGCAGTATTTATTCCCAGTATTGGCAGTAAAACAACCTGCTCTATTCTCGTAGCTGCACCATAACCGGCAACTGCTAGCTCACTTGTCTGACCAACATATGTGAAAATAAATGTAGCTGCAACAGCATATCCACATATTGCAATTGATATAGGCATTGATTGAAAGAAAATATTTTTTAAAAAAGTAAATTTTACATTAAAATATTCAATTGTAATTTTTTTAACACGTGGATTTTGTAAAACTTTAAAAAGAATAATAAGAAATGCTATTAATTGTGCAATAATGGTTGATAAACCTATACCCATCATTCCCATTGAAGGAATAAATAAAAACCCAAATATTAAAATCGGATTTAAAATTATATTTAAGAGAAAACTAAGGATTAAAACATTTCTGTATGTTTTTGTATCTCCTTCAGCATGTAGAAGCGAATTTAATGAAACAACAAGGAAAAATAGGAATGATCCATAAAACATAATATTTGTATATTGGAGACCCAAATTTGTAATTTCTTCAGTTGATCCCATCAGATTAAATACCTTTTCCGAAAAATAGAGACCTATAAATGTGATAAAAACTGAAATTAGCAAACCGTAAATTATAATATGAGTAAAATAGTAAGAAGCGTTTTTTTCATTTTTTTCTCCAATACTATTTCCTATCAATGAAGTTCCACCTACGGTAACACCAATAGATGTTGCAACAATTATAAAGTATATTGGAAAAGATTTACTCAAAGCTGATAGAGCCTCTGGTGAAATTAGTCCAGAATAAAATGTATCTACAATATTGTATAAAGTTTGAAAGAGCGTTCCAACGCTTGCTGGTATTGCAAGTTTTCTTACAAGCACAGGAATATTTTCTTTAAGCAAGTCCATATAAATTAATTATTATTTTAATATTCTTTTTTGAAGATATGTCTCTTACCTAATTTTTTTGCAAGTAATATCTGTTTTTGTCTCATAGCAAATCTTGATTTTTGATAATCTGTTAAAGAATCGTGACATTTTGGACAATGAATACCTTCTAAATATTTAGAAGATTTTTTTTCTTTGATAGAAACAGGTTTTCTGCAACCACTACAAATTGAATAACTCCCCTGCCTCAAGCCATGTTTTATTGAAACTCTATTATCAAAAACAAAACATTCGCCGTTCCATTGACTATTTTTTTTATTAATATTATTCAGATAGTTAATAATTCCGCCTTTTAAAACATATACATTTTTAAATCCTTTTTTTTTCAAATAAATATTTGCTTTTTCACACCTGATACCGCCTGTACAAAACATTGCTATATTTTCGCTATTTTTAAATTGATTTAAATATTTAGGAAATTCACGAAAGTTTTCTATATTTGGATTTAAAGATTTTTTAAAAGTACCCACATCATGTTCAAAGGGCTTCCGTGCATCTATCAAAACTGTATCCTTTTTTTTTATTATTTTATTCCATTCCCTTGGATTTAGGTTGTTCTTAGGAAAATTATAGTTTCTAACTTTAAAACCCATTGGAACAACTTCTTTTTTGATTTTAATTTTAAGTTTATGAAATGGATTAAATTTACTATTAGAATTATTTTCTGAATTAAATTTTTTTATAGATAATATTTTTTTTAGAAGTTTATTGAATTTTAAAAGGTTATTTTTTTTATCTGAGATTGTTCCATTAACACCTTCGGGTGAAATTATTATTGTTCCTCTAATTTCATAATCTTTAAGATTATTTTCTAATCTATTTTTCAATTTTTTAAGATTATTAAGTTTTTTAAATTTATAAAAACCAAAGATATTGAACATTATAAAACCCTACAAACAGTCATTCCATCTCCTAATGGGATAATTATTTGTTCTACTCTTTTATCTGTTGATACATGCTCATTTAATTCTTTAATATTTAATGTAAATTTATCCATATTATCTTCATCTGCAACTTCACCATGCCATAAAACATTATCAATAATAATCAAACCACCTTTTTTTATTATTTTTAATGATTTTTCATAATATTCTTTATAGTTAAGCTTATCAGCATCAATAAAAACCATATCATATTTTTGTTTTTTTAATTCATCTAAACTATCTAGCGCAGGTTTTACAATCGTTTGAATTTTTTTATCTTGATTAGCTTTCTTAAAAAAACTTACTGCGATCTTGTTTGTCTCTTTGTCTTTATCAAGTGCTGTAAGTTTTCCATCATCAGGAAGTGCAAGGGCAATAGAAAGTGCACTTAGACCAGTAAAAGTTCCAATCTCAAGTACATTTTTTATATTAGATATTTTTATTATTAAATGGAGAAAATGACATTGAGATATTGCTACTTGCATTCTTTTTTCATTACCAAGGGTATTATTATAATCTATGATTTCTTTTTGAACTGAATTTAGTTTAAAACTAAAATTATTAATATATTTTTCGATTTTTTCAGAAATTTCAATATTCTTTCCCATCTATCTTAATTATATAATGACTATAAGTTTAGTTAAATTAAAGTTTCTTCTTTAATATTTCATTAATTAATTGAGGGTTAGCTTTTCCACCAGAAGCTTTCATTGCCTGTCCAACAAAGAAGCCAAATAGCTTTTCTTTTCCTTGTTTATACTCAATAGCTTTTTCTCTGTTATCATTGATTATTTTATCAATTAATGCCTCTAATGCTTTTGGATCACTTTCTTGCTTTAACCCTTTTTCCTCAACAATTATTTGAGGGTCTATGTCACCATCTAACATTAACTCAAATATTGTCTTAGCAATTTTTCCTGAGATTGTTCCATTTTTAATTAAATTAATCAATTTTGCCAAATTTTTTGCACTTATTGGACTTTGAGCAATTTCAATATTTTTTTCATTTAAAACTGCAAATAATTCTCCTGTAATCCAATTTACGGCTAGTTTCATGTCACGGTTTTTACCCATTTTGGCAACAACTTCTTCAAAATATTTAGCTGTATCGATATCAGAGACCAGTATTGTTGCATCATAAGATGACACTTTAAATTCATCAATAAATCTTTTCTTTTTATCATCTGGTAATTCAGGGATTTCAGATTTTAGTTTATCAATAAATTCATCCGTAATTTCTAATGGAAGTAAATCTGGATCTGGAAAGTATCTATAATCATGAGCATCTTCTTTAGACCTCATTGATCTTGTTTCATTTTTTTTTGTATCAAAAAGCCTTGTTTCTTGATCTATTTCTTGACCTTCTTCTATTAAATCGACTTGTCTATTTGCTTCATAAATAATTGCCATCTGCATGAATTTGATAGAATTAACATTTTTTATTTCACATCTTGTTCCTAAATCTGTTGAGCCTTTTATTCTTACAGATACATTAACATCAGCTCTTAAGGATCCCTCTTGCATGTTCCCATCGCAAGTTCCTAAATATCTCATAATAGATCTAAGTTTTTTTATATAAGCATTCACTTCATCTGGTGATCTTAGATCAGGCTTACTAACAATCTCCATTAAGGCTACACCTGATCTATTAAGATCAACTAAAGTATTACTAGGATCAATATCATGAATACTTTTACCAGCATCCTGCTCTAAATGTAATCTTTCTATTCCAACCTGTTTTTGACCTTCAGGCATATCCAAAATAACATTACCCTCACCCACGATTGGGTATTTGTATTGTGAAATTTGATAACCCTGAGGTAAATCTGCATAAAAATAATTCTTTCTATCAAAAACAGACTTATTATTGATCTTAGCTCTTAAACCAATGCCAGTTTTTATAGCTTGTTTAACACAAAATTCATTAATTACTGGAAGCATGCCAGGAAAAGCTGCATCAACTAAGCTTACTTGAGTATTAGGTTCAGCACCAAATTTTGTAGAAGAAGATGAAAAAAGTTTTGAATTTGATGTTACTTGAGCATGAACTTCAAGTCCTATAACAACTTCATAAACATTATCATTTCTTTCAATTAAATATTCCGAATTATTTTTAGACATTATTTCATCCACCAATCAGTTATATTATTTTTATAATTGATTTTTTCCTCCATTGAATAAGCAATATTTAAAACCGTTTGTTCATCAAAAGGTTTACCTATTATTTGTAAACCCAATGGATAATTATTTTTATCTACACCTGCAGGTATTGAAATTCCAGGTAAACCTGCAAGGTTTACTGGAACAGTAAATATATCATTTAAATACATTGAAACTGGATCATTAGATTTTTCTCCTATTTTAAATGCAGAACTAGGTGTTGAAGGTGTCAAAATAGCATCTACTTTATTATAAGCTTGGTCAAAATCTCGTTTAATTAATTGTCTAACTTTTTGAGCTTTAAGATAGTAAGCATCATAATATCCAGAAGATAAAACATAGGTGCCAATCATTACCCTTCTCTTTACTTCTTCACCAAATCCCTCTGATCTAGTTTTTTCATACATATCAATTAAATTTTTCCCGGAAGATCTTAGACCATATTTAACACCATCATATCTTGCTAAATTAGATGATGCTTCAGCTGGCGCTACAATATAATAAGTTGGTAAAGCATAGCTAGTATGAGGCAATGAAATGTCAATTATTTCTGCTCCACAATCTTTTGCATACTCAATACCTTTTTTCCAAAGTTTCTCAATTTCGTCTGGCATCCCATCAACTCTATATTCTTTTGGAATACCGATTTTTAAACCTTTAATATTTCTAGTTAGCTCTGATGAATAATTATTTCTTTTAAAATCAATTGAGGTTGAATCTTTTTTATCAAATGATGAGATCACCTCTAAAAGAATTGAGCTATCTTTGACATCTTTGCTCATTGGACCTGCTTGATCTAGAGATGATGCAAAAGCAACAATTCCATATCTTGAACAGCTGCCATAAGTAGGTTTTAGTCCTACTGTACCAGTGAAGGAAGCAGGTTGCCTAATAGATCCACCAGTGTCTGTGCCTATTGTTACAGGTGTTAAATTAGCTGCTAAAGCCGCTGAAGAGCCACCAGATGATCCACCAGGAACTAAATCTTTTGCGATTGGGTTTTGAACATTGCCAAAAAAACTTGTTTCATTAGATGATCCCATTGCAAATTCATCACAATTAAGTTTACCAAGCAATATGCCTCCTTCGTTCCATATATTTTGTGTTACAGTAGATTCATAGGTTGGTACAAAATTATTTAAGATATTGCTTCCAGCTGTTGTTCTTACCTCATATGTGCAAAAGAGATCTTTTACAGCAATTGGAATGCCTGGAAGTTTTAAATCAAAATTTGGTTTATCATCAAACTCTTTTGAAAGTTTAAGACAATTTTCAAAATTTTCAGTTACATACGCATTTATTTTTTTTGACTTATCAGCTCTATCAACAAAAGATTTTGCAGCTTCATTTGAAGATATTTTTTTCTCTTTGATATTTTTAATTAATTCATAAAGTGTTAAAGATGTTATTTCAGACATTATTCAACAACTTTCGGTACAACAAAAAAATCATCATTTTTTTCTGGTGAATTTTTTAATATTTTTTCTCTTATATTTTCACTTGTTATTTTATCATCTCTAAATCTTAGCGTTGTTTCAGCTATCGAGGTTAATGGTTCAACATTATCTGTGTTTAATTCATTTAATTTTTCAATAAATTCAAATATTGAATTCATATCAGTTGCTAGTTTTTCAGCTTTTTTCTCCTCTAATGAGATTCTAGCTAATTTTGATATGTGTTTTACAGTTTTAAGATCTATAGTCATATGGTAAAAAATATTGTCGCAAACTACCACTTAAGTTAAAAATATACAATATGATCACAATTAACGAATTCAAATCAAAAGTAACAGATGGATCAAGAATTATAGGTATAGATTTAGGTTCAAAAAGGATTGGTATTGCAATAAGCGATAGTAATCTAAAAATTGCTACCCCTTATAAAACTTTAGAAAAAATAAAGTTTTCTAAATTAATTGAAGATATAAAAAGTATAATTAAGGAGAACGATATCAAAGGTATAATAGTTGGTAATCCGATAAATATGGATGGATCTTATGGTAAATCCTCACAATCAGCAAAAGACACGGCTATTAATCTTGCAGATAAAATTAATATTCCCGTTTGTCTATGGGATGAAAGATTGTCTACAGTTGGAGCTTTTAATATTTCCAGTGAATTGGATATAAATGTCAGCAAAAGAGAGAAAGATATAGATAAATTTGCTGCAGCATTTATTTTACAAGGAGCTCTAGATTATTTACAAAATTAATGCTTGCATAGTTAACTCTATATAGCTATAGAGTTAATTTTAATGGCAACTAAATCTAAAAAAGCTATTAAAATTTCTCAAAAACATTTGTTAGGTATCCAAGATTTATCAGTCAATGATGTTAATATAATTTTAAACGAGGCCTCACAATTCATTGAATTAAACAAAAGTAAAAACAAAAAGCTTGATATTTTAAAAGGAAAAACGCAAATAAATCTATTCTTTGAACCTTCTACTAGAACCCAAAGTTCTTTCGAATTAGCAGGAAAAAGGTTGGGAGCAGATGTTATGTCAATGAATATAACAAACTCTGCAATAAAAAAAGGTGAAACATTAATAGATACAGCTATGACATTAAATGCAATGCATCCTGATATCATCGTTATAAGGCATCAAGACTCTGGGGCTTGCAATTTGTTATCTCAAAAAGTTAATTGTGCTGTTCTTAATGCTGGTGATGGACGAAGAGAACACCCTACTCAGGCTTTGTTAGATGCATTAACTATAATAAATAGAAGAAAAAAAATAGAAGGACTTAAAATAGCTATATGCGGAGACATTCTTCATTCAAGGGTCGCAAGATCAAATATTTATCTGCTTAACATGTTAGGTGCAGAAGTGAATATAGTAGCTCCTACAAATCTTATGCCAAATGAAATAGAAAAATTTGGTGTTAATATTTTTTCAGATATGAAAAAAGGAGTTAAAGACTGTGACATAGTAATGATGTTAAGACTTCAGAATGAAAGAATGACAAGTTCTTTTCTATCTTCTAACAGAGAATACTATGAATATTACGGTCTAACACCAGACAAAATAGAATTTGCTAAAGAGGATGCGCTTATAATGCACCCAGGACCAATGAACAGAGGAATTGAGATTGATACAAACTTAGCAGACGATATTAATAAAAGTGTCATTAAAGAGCAAGTTGAATTAGGAGTGGCTGTGAGAATGGCCTGTTTAAAGATTTTTTGTGGATAAATGAAAAAGAAATACTTTATAAATGCAAATATAATTGATCCATATAATTCTTTAAATGAGGTAGGTGGATTAATAATTGATGAAAACGGAAAAATTGAAGCTGTTGGAAAAAAAGTAAATACTAATAACATCCCATCTCGAGAAAAAGCAATTGATTTAAAAGGAAAACATATATTCCCAGGTTTAGTAGATATGCGTGTATTTGTTGGTGAACCTGGTTTTGAATACAAAGAAAATTTTAGAACATTGAGCGAAGCTGCATTATCAGGTGGAGTAACATCAGTTGTAACAATGCCTAACACAAATCCAGTAATTGATAATGTTTCAATTGTTGATTTTCTTAGAAGAAGAGGAAGAGATAAATCCAAAATAAATATATTTCCAACTGCAGCTTTAACTGTAAATACTGAGGGAGAGAACATGACTGAATTTGGATTGTTACAAGGAAAAGGGATTATTGGATTTACAGATGGTGTTAAAACAATTCAAAATCCAAGAATAATGAATAGAATTATGAATTCAGCTTCAGATTTAAATTCTTTGATTATACAACATGCTGAAGATGAAGAGTTATCAAAAGATGGAATGATTAATGACGGCATAATTGCTACAAAACTTGGTTTGCAGGGAATTCCTGTAAGTGCTGAATTGTTGATCTTAGAAAGAGATTTAACTTTACTAGAGTATAATAATTGTAGATACCATATATCACAAATTTCATCAGCTAGCTCAGTTGAAATAATTAGAGACAGAAAAAATAAAGTTAACTTTAGCTGCGGTGTTTCAATTAATAATTTGTCTTTAAACGAAAATGATATTGGTGATTTTAAAACATTTTTGAAGTTATCTCCACCTTTAAGGACTGAAGAGGATAGAAATGCTTTAGTTCAAGGGTTAGTCGATGAATCGATTGATGTAATAGTATCAGACCATAAACCTGAAGACGAAGAAAATAAAAGATTAACTTTTGCACAAGCAGAAACTGGTGCGTCTGGTATCGAAACTTTGTTGCCATTAAGTTTGGAGTTATATCACAACGGATCAGTGACTTTAGAAACTATTATAAAAGCTTTAACATCTAATCCTGCAAAAATACTTAAAATAAATAAAGGTAATTTATCAATAGGTAATGATGCTGACTTTTGTATAGTAGACATAAACAAACCATGGGTAGTGAGAAAAGAAAAATTAATATCGAAATCAAAAAATACACCAATAGAAGATAAAAAATTGCAAGGTAAAGTAATGAATACATTTGTTAATGGAGAAGAATTGTTTAAGGCTGAATAATGGATTACATAATTACAGCTTTAATTTCTTATTTATTTGGTTCAATTCCATTTGGATACATATTTACAAAAATATTTCTTAAAAAAGATATAAGAGATGTGGGTTCTGGAAATATAGGTGCAACAAATGTTTTACGAACAGGAAATAAAAAATTAGGATATTTAACCCTAATACTTGATATTATAAAAGCTGTTATACCTGTTATTTATATAAAGCTATATCATCCTGATTTAATTTTTATTTCAGCACTTTGCGCTTTTTTAGGTCATTTATTTCCAGTTTGGTTAAAATTTAATGGAGGTAAAGGTGTTGCAACGTTTGTGGGAATACTAATTTCAATAGATATTTATTATGCATTAATATTTGGGATTTTTTGGGTTTTAACTTTTATTATATCAAAATATTCCTCCCTATCTTCCTTAATTGCATCAATCTCAATACCAATTTACATATTAATCTTTGGAAATGGTAATTTTATTTTTTTTACTATTATGTTTGTTTTAATTTTTTATACACATAGAGAAAATATAAAAAGATTAATAAACAAAGAAGAAACAAAGAGTAAAATTTATTAATTTGACAGTCAAGTAGTTATAAGTAGTTTCAACAATTATGAATCTTGTAATTGTTGAAAGTCCCGCAAAAGCTAAAACTATAAATAAATATCTTGGTGCGGATTATACAGTGTTAGCTAGCTATGGTCATATTAGAGATTTGCCATCAAAAAATGGTTCAGTCGATCCAGAGAATTCCTTTAAAATGATTTGGGAAGTTGACAGTTTTTCTAAAAAATATTTAAAAGAAATCACTGATACAGCTAAAAATTCAGACAAAATTATTCTTGCTACCGACCCCGATCGTGAAGGTGAAGCAATAGCTTGGCATGTAAAAGAGTTTTTAGATGAACAAAAACTACTAAAAGACAAAAAAATTGAAAGAGTGGTCTTCAACGAAATCACTAAAAAGGCTGTGACAAATGGGATAGATAATCCTAGAAATATTGAGAATGAACTTGTTGATGCTTACATGGCAAGACGTGCCTTAGATTATCTAGTAGGTTTTAATATATCACCTATTTTATGGACAAAGCTTCCTGGATCAAAATCTGCAGGAAGAGTTCAGTCTGTAGCACTTAGATTGCTTACTGAGAGAGAGCACGAAATAGAGGTATTTCAACCTAAAGAGTTTTGGACACTAAATGTCAATTTTTTAACAAAAGATAATTTAATAATAAATACAAATATCAATCAACTTGATGGAAAAAAGATTGATAAGTTTTCGTTTAAAAATAAAGTGGAAATTAATACTGGAGTAGATTTAATAAAAAACAAAAAATATAGGATTTCTGATATAACTTCTAAAACATACACTCGTAACCCATCCGGTCCCTTTACTACTTCAACTTTACAACAAACTTCATCTAGTAAATTAGGGTTTGGAGCATCAAGAACAATGCAAATTGCACAAAGATTATATCAAGGGATAGATATAGAGGGTGAAACAGTTGGCTTAATTACTTATATGAGAACAGATGGTACAAATATTTCAAAGGATGCTGTTGCCTCATTAAGAAATTTCATTGCTCAGAACCATGGAAATGATTATTTACCACCTTCACCATTAAATTATTCAGGAAAAAAGGCAAAAAATGCTCAAGAGGCACATGAAGCAATCAGGCCAACAGAAATAAGTAGAGTTCCAGATGATATGAAAAAATATCTAAGTACAGATCAATATAAACTCTACAATTTAATTTGGTCAAGATCCCTTTCCTCACAAATGGAATCTGCAAAATTTGATAGAAAAACTGTTACTATCTCATCTGATGATGAAAAAAATATATTTAAAGCAAGTGGCTCCACTTTAAAGTTTGATGGTTTTTTAAAAATTTCAAAATTAGATGGAAATAAAGAGGAGGAGGAAACTATTTTACCAAATGTAAGTAAAGGAGAAGTAACTTATAAAGATTTTAATGATGAACAACACTTTACCCAACCACCTCCAAGATATTCTGAAGCCAGTCTTGTTAAAAAGCTTGAAGAATTAGGAATTGGTAGACCATCTACATATGCGAGTATAATTTCTGTTATTTCAAACAGAGGATATGCTGATATAGAAAATAAAAGATTTTTCCCAACAGATAGGGGAAAATTGCTATCTGCTTTTTTAGAAAAATTATTTTCAAAATATGTTGATTATGATTTTACTGCAAAATTAGAAAATCAATTAGATGATATAACCTCAGGTAAAGAGAATTGGATTAACGTTTTAGAAGAATTTTGGAGAGATTTTAACTTAAATGTATCAGATGTTAAAGAAAAACGAACAAGAGAAGTTCTAGACTTACTTAATGAAAGTCTTGGATCGTTAATTTTTGAAGTAGATAAAGATGGAAATATTAATAGAAAATGTAAGCTTTGTGAAAGTGGCCAATTAAGCTTAAAAAATAGTTTCAGAGGTGGTGCATTTATTGGATGTTCAAATTATCCAGATTGTAAATTTACCAGACCTCTATCTAAATCAAAGGCTGCTCAGCAATTAACCTTGGCAGAACCAAAGCTCATTGGTCAAAATGATCTTGGTAAAGATATATTTTTAAAAAATGGAAGATTTGGCCCTTATTTGCAATATGAAAAAGAAAAAGAAGATGAGGAAACAACAAAGAAAAAAAGGAAATTGAAAAAAGAGGAAAATAATATGAAAAATGTCTCAATACCAAAAGGGATTGATATTAAAAGTATAGATTTAGAAAGAGCAAAATATTTGTGCTCTTTACCATTAATCTTAGGTAAAAATCCTGAAAATGATAAAGATATAACCGTAAATGTAGGAAGATTTGGCCCTTATTTAAAATGTGATAATAAATCTGCTCGTTTAGAGAATGTGGAAGAAATATTTAGCATTGGATTAAATAGAGCTGTAACATTAATTGCTGAAGCAAAACCTGGTAGAATTTCATCATCATTAATAAAAGATCTTGGAGAACACCCTGAAGATAAAAAACCAGTAAGAGTAATGAAAGGTCAATATGGGCCATATATCAAATATAAATCATTAAATGCTACAATACCTGAGGAGAAAGACCCCATTGAATTGACAATGGAAGAGGCACTTATTTTAATTGAGAAAAGAAAAGAGTACGATAAAAATAAAAAGAAAAAAAAAGGGAAATAATGAATATTAATAAAAAATTGAATGAAATGGGTATTACTTTGCCAAAAGCTACTGACCCTGTTGGATCATATGTGGCAACTAAAATCATTGGTAATTTGCTTTTTATTTCAGGACAAATATCCATTGATGCTGAGGGTAAGTTAATCAAAGGGAAAGTTGGAAAGGATTTTAACACAGATGAAGCTTACAAAGCTGCGGAGAGATGTGCATTAAGTATTATTTCTCATGCTAAAAAGGCTTGTGGTGACGATCTATCAAAAATAAAATCATGTATCAAATTAACAGGTTTTGTTAATTCCACAGAGGACTTTATTGAACAACCCAAAGTAATTAATGGTGCTTCTGATTTAATCAAGAATGTTTTTGGTGAAAATGGAACTCACACTAGAGCTGCTGTTAGCACAAATAGTTTACCGTTAGGTGTTGCAGTAGAAGTTGATGCTATATTTGAGATTAATTGATTATCTGCCTATGCTAAAATAATTAACTTTATTTTTTTTCATTTTTTCTGGAGAATATAAATTTCTTAAATCATAAATTTTACAATTTTTCTTTCTACTAATTTTTTTAAGATTTAGTTGTTTAAATTCATTCCATTCTGTGTGAATTATAATCAAATCAGCTTTTTTACAGGCGTCTTTTATATTATTTATATATTTTACTTTATTATTATTAAAATTACTTTTTATTCCCGTAGGTTCATAATAGGAAACATTAGACCCTTTATTTATTAAGTAAGGTATTAATTTTAAAGAAGTAGCCTCTCTCATATCATCTGTGCCTGGTTTAAAAGTAACTCCTAAAAAAGTAATATTTTTACTTTTAAGTTTATTTTTCATAATTTTATTTATTTTATTTAGTAAAATTTTATATCTTGATTTATTTGAATTTATTACACTTTTAACTATTGAGAGGTTAGTTTTAAATTGCTTAGATGTTGAAACTAAAGCACTTGTATCTTTTGGAAAACAAGATCCACCATATCCAGGTCCTGCTCTTAAAAATCTATCACCTATTCTATTATCTAATCCAATACCAGTAGATATTTCTTTTATATCTATATTTGTATTTTCACATAAATTTGCAATTTCATTTATAAAAGAAATTTTTGTAGCTAAGAATGCATTTGAGGCATATTTTATTAACTCAGCAGCTCTTCTAGTTGTATGAAAA
Organism: uncultured Pelagibacteraceae bacterium; assembly: GCA_902611265.1. Classification (GTDB taxonomy): domain Bacteria; phylum Pseudomonadota; class Alphaproteobacteria; order Pelagibacterales; family Pelagibacteraceae; genus Pelagibacter. The sequence continues at coordinate 17,005 of CACLYY010000007.1, read as the reverse complement.
TATCTATTTGTTTTTTTTATTAAAGGTAAATAAAGGTTTTTCAGTATATTATTTGCTTTTTTGCTGTCAGTGCCAATTACCACTCTATCAGGATACATAAAATCCCTGATTGCTTCACCCTCTCTTAAAAATTCAGGATTTGAAACAACATCAAATTTAATTTTGTTTTTTGACGCTAATATTTTTTCTATTTGATCACCAGTAGTTACAGGAACGGTAGATTTTGTGACTATGATTTTATATTTATTTAAGTTTTTTTTTATATCGGATACAACTTTATAAACATATTTTAAGTTAGCCTTATTAGAATTTTTGTTAGTTGGGGTACCTACACAAATAAATATAATATCGGAATTTCTTATTGAATTATTTACATCTGTAGAGAAATTAAGTCTCTTTTGTTTAACATTTCTTATTATTAATTCTTCTAATCCAGGTTCAAATATTGGAATTACTCCCTTTTTGAGATTTTCAATCTTTTGTTTATTATTATCGACACAAATAACCTTATTTCCCAATTCTGAAAAACATGTTCCACTAACTAAACCTACATAACCAGATCCAATAATGCAAATTTTCATAATTTAGCGATCTCTAAAGTTGATTTTATATAACCATCCATTGAACCACAATCTAGATACTTTCCTGAAAATTTATGGCCAATAAATAATGATTTATTATCAATCATAGTTTTAATCGAGTCTGTAATATGAATCTCTCCACCTTTTCCTTTTTTTTGTTTTTTAAGAATTTTAAAAATGTCTCTACTTAATATATATCTGCCAATAACAGCATTTTTAGAGGGCGCTTCTTTGACAGTAGGTTTTTCTATTACATCAGATATTACAAAATTGCTCCTATCTATTTTTGAAGCAACAGTATAAATTCCCCAACGATTAACATTGTTTTTATTTACTGCCATACTTGCCATAACGGAAGCTTTATGTTTTTTATGCAACCTAATCATTTCTTTTGAACAATTCTTTTTCATAATTAAATCATCTGGAAGAAGCATTAAAAAATAATTATTTTTTATGAATTTTCTTGTCTTAAGTACAGCATCACCTGTACCCAAAGGTTTGTTTTGGTATACAAATTTAATTTTTTTTTTATATTTTAAAATTTTTCTATATTCTTTAATGATTCTTGGATCTTTTTTCTTTTTTATTAGAGATTTATAAAAATTGTCATTATAAAAATATCTCCTTATCATCTCTTTTTTTTTCGAAATAATAAAAATTATTTCAGTAATCCCAGCATCTATACACTCATCAAGTATATATTCAATTCCTGGTTTACCATTTATTGGTAGTAGCTCTTTAGCAAAGACACTTGTTAAAGGTAAGAGTCTTGTTCCTAATCCTGCTAGTGGAATAATAGCTTGTTTAATCATTTAGATAATTTATTTATTAACATATATTTATAAAATGAAAATAATTACTAGTATTTTTGATTTAAATAAAGAAATTAAAAACTTCAAAAATGTTGGATTTGTGCCAACAATGGGTGGTATCCATAACGGTCATATATCCTTAATAAAAGCATCACAAAAGAAAAATAAGAAAACTATTGTAAGTATTTTTGTTAATCCAACTCAATTTAACAAGACCAGTGACTTTAAAAAATATCCTAGAGATATAGAAAAAGATATTATTTCGTTAAAAAAATTAAAAGTAAATTACCTCTTCTTGCCAACGACAAAAGATATTTATAAATTTAAGGCTAGGAAATTTGTTTTAAGAAAAAAAGATAAAATATTATGTGCAAAATTTAGAAAAGGCCATTTTGAAGGAGTGCTAAATGTGATGAATAGATTGATGTCTATTGTTAAATCAAAAGACTTGTTTATGGGTGAAAAGGACTATCAACAATTGCACTTGATTAGAAGATTTTTATCAAAAAAATTTAATGTACGCATAAATTCATGTCCAACAATAAGAACATCTGACAAAATTGCATTATCTACAAGGAATAAATTATTAAATAAAAAATCATTAGAAAAAGCCTCACATATCGCAAAATTATTAATCAAAATAAAAAAAAGAAGAACTAAATTAAACTCATCGAAATTTAAAGTAGATTTATCTAATTATAAAAAAGAACTTGAGGAAAAATTTAATATAAAAATAGACTATTTAGAGTTCAGAGATGAAAAAAATCTTAAACTTAATAACCTTAAAAATAAATTTAGACTTTTTGTGGCTTACAGTATTGATAAAATAAGATTAATTGACAACTTTTAATTATAAAAAATAAGCACCAACTCCTAAAAAAGAGACAAACCCTATTACATCTGTAATAGTGGTCACAAAAACACTAGAAGAAATAGCTGGGTCAATATTCATTTTTTTTAACGTAACAGGGATTAAAATTCCAAACAATCCTGCAACTATCATTGTTAAAATCATAGAAATAGAAATTATAAAAGCTAGTTGAGAATCGTTGAACCAAAAGTAAACTATTATAGAGCTTATTATTGCAAAAATAATTCCATTTAACACTCCTATATTAAATTCTTTAATAATATTACTGGTAAAATTATTTTTTGTAAGATCTTGTGTTGCTAATGATCTTACAGTAACTGCCAAAGTTTGCATACCAGCGTTACCACCCATTGAAGCAACAATTGGCATTAAAAAAGCTAGCACTACCATCTGTTCAATAGTAGCTCCAAATAAACTGATACAATAAGTTGCAAGAAAAGCAGTGAATAAATTTAGAAGTAGCCAATTAAATCTTCTCTTTGTTTTTGTAATTACTCCATCGGTAATTTCTTCATCACCTACACCAGCCAATCTAAGAGCATCTTCTTCAGCCTCTTCTTTTAATACTGTCAACACGTCATCATATGTTATCATTCCAACTAACTTGTCGGACTTATCTACAACTGCGGCAGAACTTAAATTATAATTTTCAAATAAATTACCTACTTCTTCCTTATCCATATCAACAGGTATTAATGTTTGAGACTCAGCCATAATAGACATCATTTTTGTATCTCTTGGTGTTCTTAACACCCTTGATGATGGAACAGTACCTATAGGTTTAAATTCTTGATCAACAATAAATATTTCTAGGAATTCCTCTGGAAGTTCTTTATTTTCTCTAAGATAATCTATTGTTTGTCCAACAGACCAATTGCTTGGTATTGCTGTAAACTCACGCTGCATAATTCTAGCAGCTGAGTCTTCTGGATAACTTAAACTTTCAAGTAAAGCAAATCTATCTTTGGGTGGTAATGAACTAAGAATAGTATTTTTATCTTTTTCATCTACATTTTCTAAAATTTTAATTGCATCATCTGACTCCAAGTTTTTCAAAATATTTACTATTGATTCAGATGATAAATAAGTAATCATTTCAGATTGAATTGACTCGTTTAACTCAACAAAAACCTCAGGATCTACTTTAAAATTATTTAATTTTATTAAACTTTCTCTATCGTTTTGACTAAGATGCTCAACTATGTCAGCTGCATCGGCTGGATGCATATCATTAAATGAATTTGTAATAAATTCAGCATCATTTGAGGCAATTTTGTCTGTGACAACTTTAATGAACTCCTTATTAAATTCAAAATTGACTTTTTTATCTTTTATTTTTTTTACTATAGTCATAAAATTTACCTATAATTTAGTTGGCACTATTAATACAAAATAAAAATAATACAAATTTATAATGATAATAGAGATCAAAAAGTCAGTAAAACCAATAAAATATAAATATGCAATAGACAAGCTCGAAGATAGATTGGAGCAAATCAGAGTGAATAAAAATAAAGAACTTATTTGGATACTTGAACATAAGGAGATTTATACAGGTGGAACAAGTTTTAAAAATTATGAAATTTTAGATAAATCAATAAATTTTGTAAAAACCAATAGAGGTGGAAAAATAACCTACCATGGGCCAGGCCAAATAGTTTTTTATTTTGTTCTAGATTTAAACAAACGAGGTAAAAATATAAAAAAACTTTTGACTGCTATTGAAAAAACAATTGTCGATACCTTAAAGGAATATAACATTAATAGTTTTGCTGATAGAAAAAATATTGGAATTTGGTTTAAAGATAAATCAGGAAAAGTAAATAAAATTGCAGCAATAGGTATTAAAGTAAAAAAATGGATTGCTTACCACGGATTTGCATTAAATATAACTAACAATCTAGATGCATATAAAAAAATAATACCTTGTGGTATTAGCAATAGAGGAGTTACAAATTTAAAATCAATCAAACAACAAAACTATAAAAAAATAAAAGGTACTTTAATTAAAAATTTTTTATCAAATATTAAAAATTGAGTCTTTTTGCTTTTAACATATTTCTAAAATAATCAGGTGGTGTTGCTCTAAATGTATATTTTTTTTCATTTATTTTAAATTTTATTTGATACGAGTGTAACATCAGATTTTTACTACTCACTTTTGAGTTATTTGTTTTATTGTATTTTTTATCTCCGATAATTGAATTTCCAAGAATAAATAGTTGTTTTCTTAATTGATGTTTTCTACCAGTAATTGGATGCAATTGTATAAATGTAGCATTATTATTCTTATCTAAAATTTCATATTTTGTTTCTGCTCTTTCTATTATTTTTTTTTTATTTTCAAATCTTAATAAATCATTTTTAATTAAACCCTCATTTCCTAAAATTAGTTCTCCATTACAGATAGCAAGGTAGGTTTTGTAAACTTTTCTTAGTCTAAAAAGTGATGTTAATAATTGAGCTGTCTCTCTGTTCTTTGCAATTATAAACACACCTGATGTATCTTTATCCAATCTATGTACAGAAAATGGTTTGGTATCTTTAAATAAATCACTTTTTGAAAAAATATCGATTAAATTTTTTTTAGATTTTGTACCACCCTGAACTGAAATACCCGATTGTTTGTTTAAAACTACAAAATTATCATTGTTTTCAATAATTAAATCTTCGTTTTCTTTGATTATCTCATTAGTAGGTGCAAATTTTTGTTTATTTTGCTTTAAAATATTTTTAAATTCAAAGTTAAATAATTCAATTCTATCATTTAATTGAATTTTTTTTGAACTTTTAATTTTTTTTTTATTTATCTTTATCTTTCCATTTCTTAAATTTTTTTCAATAAGACTTTGAGGAATTTGTCCAAATTGATTTCTTAAAAATCTATCAATACGCATACCGTTGAACGTCTTATCAACGCGTATTAGTTTTTTCATTTAGTTTAGTTAAGCGGTTGTTTCTTTAGGTGTTTCTTTGTTTTGATCTTTAGTTGTATCTTTTTTCTTTCTATCAACTTTTTTTGCTTCAACATCTCTATCTACAAACTCAATTACTGCCATTGGAGCGTTATCACCATATCTAAAACCAGCCTTAATAATTCTTGTGTATCCACCTTTTCTATTTTCATATCTCTTAGAAAGAGTTTTTTTTACTTTGTTTGTAGATTTAATGTCCTGTAGTTTTGAGATTAAAGTTTTTGTATTAGATAATGTATCTTTTTTACCTAGTGTAATAATTTTATCTGCTTGAGGCTTTAAAACTTTTGCTTTGGGTAATGTGGTTGTTATTTGCTCATACTTAATTAATGAGTTAAGCATATTTTTAATCAATGCTTTTCTATGCTCTGAAGTTCTATTGAGCTTTTTATAGCCCATTCTATGTCTCATTAAATAGCTTCCTCAAGTTTTTTGGATAATTCAGCAATATTATCTGGAGGCCAATTTGGTATCTCCATTCCTAGATAAAGAGACATACCAGTTAGAACCTCCTTAATTTCATTAAGAGATTTTCTCCCAAAATTTGGAGTTCTAAGCATCTCACCTTCTGACTTTTGAACTAAATCTCCTATGTATATAATATTATCATTTTTTAAGCAGTTCATTGATCTAACAGAAAGCTCTAATTCATCGACTTTCCTTAATAGATTTTTATTAAATTCTGGTTCAGTTGGTTGTTCTCTTACAATTACCTCTTGTGGTTCGTCAAAATTAACGAACATTCCTAGTTGATCTTGAAATATCCTAGCAGAATATGCTACTGCATCTTCTGCGGAAATTGATCCATTTGTCTCTACTTCCATTGTCAATTTATCATAATCTAATGCTTTTCCTTCTCTAGCTGTACTAATTGAATAAGAAACTTTTTTTACAGGACTAAATAATGAGTCTATTGGTATAAGTCCTAATGGCGGCTCATCTGGTTTATTCATATCTGCTGAAACATAGCCTTTTCCATTACTAACGGTCATTTCCATGTGAAAGTTTGTATTTTCATCCAAATTACATATTACAAGATCAGGGTTTAAGATTTCTATATCAGCAGAAGTAGTAATATTTGAAGCTTTAATTTCTCCTGGGCCTTTTGCATCTAATATTAGCTTGTTTGTTGTTTCTGAATTACTTTTCAATGCAAGCGATTTAACATTTAATACAATGTCTGTTACATCTTCTCGAACACCTTTAATTGAAGTAAACTCATGCAGAACACCATCTATTTGAATTGCGGTTACAGCAGTACCTCTAATTGATGAGAGCAAAATTCTTCTTAAAGAATTTCCTAAAGTGAGTCCGTAACCTTTTTCTAAAGGCTCAGCTACTATTTTAGCATATGATTTATCTTCACTAAGATTAACATCTAATTTTGGAGGTTTAATTAACGATTTCCAATTTTTTATATTAACTTCCGATGTATCCATTTATACTCTCCTTTTTTTTGGTGGTCTTGAACCGTTATGTGGCATTGGTGTTGTATCTTTAATAGATATAATTTTAAATCCTCTTGCTTGTAATGCTCTTAAGGCAGTTTCTCTTCCTGACCCAGGACCTTTGACTTCCACTGATAAAATTTTCATTCCAACCTCTAGTGCTTTTGAAGCTGCAGAGTCTGCGGCCACTTGTGCAGCGTATGGCGTTGATTTTCTAGATCCCTTAAAACCTTTTTGACCCGCAGAAGCCCATGATATTACATTTCCGTTTGTATCTGCAATAGAAACAATTGTATTATTAAAAGTTGATTGCACATATGCAATTCCATTTAAAATATTTTTCTTATTTTTCTTTTTTTTTGAATAAGAGCTTTTTTTTGATTTGGATTGGCTCTCTTTATTTTGATCTTTTTTTTCAATTTTTTCTTTTACCATATAAATTATAAGTTATTTTTTTAATGGAGTTAATTTTTTTCCAGCAATTGCTATTGCCTTACCTTTACGGGTTCTAGCATTACATCTAGTTCTTTGTCCTCTAACAGGTAATTTTTTTCTATGTCTTGATCCTCTATATGATGCTAGATCAATTAATCTCTTTATATTTAATGAAGTATCTCGTCTAAGGTCACCTTCAACAGTAAATTTCTGATCAATAAATTCTCTTATTTTTAAAATTTCATCATCAGTCAGCTCATTTACTCTTTTTGTGCTTGGAATCTCTAATGACTTACAAATATCATTAGAATTTTTTTCCCCTATACCATAAATATATGTTAGTCCTATTCTAACTAATTTGTTTTGTGGAATATTTACACCTGCTATACGAGCCATAATATTGAGATAAAAATTTAGCCTTTTATATAAGAAGTTTATTCAAAGTCAATGTCTTAAACTGATAGAATTTGCTCAATTTTACTTGATATTTCTGTGATTTTTTCACTTCCATCTATTTCATAAAAATTTGGTTTTTTTGAGTAGAAATCTAAGACTGGTTTAGTTGTCATCATGTAAGTATCATATCTCTTTAAAATAGTAGTTAAATTATCATCTGCTCTTTTTTCAAGAATTTTTCTTTTTTCGATTCTGCTAATTATTGTTTCTTTGCTCACATTAAGAAAAAATATGAAATCAATTTTTTGATTGGAGTCTTTCATCAGTAATTCAAGATTTTTGGCTTGGCTTAAAGATCTGGGATAACCATCAAATATTAATTTATTTTTTTTATCTTTGTCAAAAATTGCTTTTTTAATTAATTCATTTACTATTTCATCGGTAGCAAAGTCTCCTTTTGATATTATATTTTCAATATCTTTTCCTATCTCAGTTTTGTTTTTAACTTCATCTCTAAGTAAATCACCAGTTGAAATTTGATAAAGATTAAATTTTTTAGAAATATTTATAGCTTGAGTTCCTTTGCCTGCTCCTGGTGGTCCAAATATTATAACATTCACTTATTTTATCTATTAAATTTGGTTTTTTTAATGAGTTGCTCATATTGTGAGCTCATTAATCTAGTTTGAACTTGTGTGACTGTATCTATTGCCACAACAACCACAATTAGAACTGATGCTCCTCCCAAATAAAATGGTATTGGATAATTTGCTATTAGAAATTCAGGCATTAAACAAACAAGTGTTAAATATATGGCTCCAATTGTTGTCAATCTTGTTAGTATAGTGTCTATATAAATCGCTGTACTTTCTCCTGGTCTTATTCCTGGAATAAAACCTCCGTACTTTCTTAGATTTTCAGCAGTTTCATTTGGATTAAATGTAATTGATGTATAAAAAAATGTAAAAAATATTATACCAGAAGCATACAAGATCATGTACAAAGGTTGCCCCTGAGAAAAATAAGAGGATATATTTAAAAATAACTCATTTTCTGAAACGTTAAAATTTGAAAAAGTTACTGGTAATAGTAGAAGCGCTGAAGCAAAAATAGCGGGAATAACACCGGCAGAATTAATTTTAAGGGGTAAATGTGATGACTCTCCTCCGTACATTTTGTTACCCATTTGTCTTTTTGGGTAGTTTATAAGTATTTTTCTTAATGCTCTTTCCATAAATACTATAAATAAGATTGTTAATACTAATAAAACAAATATAAAAATAATCATTATTGTTGAAATTGCTCCTGTTCTACCTAATTCAAATGTTGTTACTAAAGCCCTAGGTATTTCCGCCACAATTCCAGAAAATATTATTAATGATATACCATTGCCTATACCTCTTTGAGTAATTTGTTCTCCTAGCCACATTAAAAAAATTGTTCCAGCTACTATTGTAGTTACAGTTGAAATTTTGAAAAAAATTCCTGGATTTATTACTAAATCAGCTGACGACTCTAATCCTACAGCAAGCCCATATCCTTGAATAGTGGCTAATAAAACAGTTCCATATCTAGTTATTTGAGTAATCTTTTGTCTCCCAATTTCGCCTTGTGCCTTCAGGTTCTTAAAATAGTCGGTAACGCCTGTAAGTAACTGAATGATAATAGAAGAGGATATATAAGGCATAATACCAAGAGCAAATATAGCCATCCTACTTACTGCACCACCAGCAAAAACATTAAACATTCCCAGCAAGCCTTTCTGGTTACTATCCATCATTATTTTTAATTGTTCAGGATCAATACCTGGCAAAGGTACAAATGTACCTAATCGATAGATAGCTAGTATAAATATTGTAAAAATGATCCTGTTCCTTAAATCATTTGTTTGTGAGGACTCACTCATTTTATTTTAGATTTTTAATTTTTATTACGCCACCGACTTTTTCTATCTTATCTTTTGCTGCAACTGACGAGAAATCTGCCTCTATATTTATTTTAGATGTCAGATTTCCATTTGCTAGAATTTTAAACTTTAGGTAAGATTTTCCTATTATTTTTTTTTTCTTAAGACTTTCTAAATTAATCTGATCATCATGGTCAATTTTTTTATTATTTAAAAAGTTTTGTAATTGATCTAAATTTATTTTTGCTATTTTACTTTTATTTATTGGATTAAAGCCTCTTTTTGGCAATCTTCTGTAAAGAGGCATTTGCCCTCCTTCAAAACTTTTTATTGCTACCCCTGATCTTGACTTCTGACCTTTTACTCCTCTACCAGAAGTTTTTCCTTTACCAGATCCAATTCCACGTCCAAGTCTTTTTTTTGGTCTTTTAATTTTAACATTATTACTTAAAAAATTCATTATCCTCTTTTCTCAATTATCTCTGAAACTTTCTTATTTCTTAGCAATGATATATTTTTTGGTGAATTTTGATTTTTTAAAGCTTTCATGCATGCTCTAATTACATTGTGTGGGTTGGCTGTTCCAAGAGATTTAGCTACAATATCTTTTATGCCTAGAACTTCGCAAACTGCTCTTACAGCTCCACCAGCGATTATACCTGTACCTTTAGGTGCAGCTCTTAATTTAATCTTTCCAGCTCCATCTTTACCGAATATATCATGATGTATTGTTCTTCCTTCTCTTAGTGGAATTTGAACAAGATTTCTTCTTGCTAATTCGTTTGCTTTTTTAATTGCATCTGGTACTTGTTTTGCTTTAGCATGAGCAATTCCAATTTTTCCGTTTTGGTTCCCTACAACAACCAATGCAGAAAAACCAAACCGTCTACCTCCTTTAACAACTTTTGTAATTCTATTTATGTGAACTAACTTTTCTACAAATTCTGTATTTTTTTCCATACTTTAAAATTCCATCCCATTTTTTCTTAATTCATCGGCTAATAATTTTACTCTACCATGATACTTGTATGGTCCTCTGTCAAAATAAACTTTTGTTATTTTTTTATCTTTAGCCTTCTTAGCAAGTTCCTCAGCTACGAATGTTGACATTTGTTTCTTACTAGTTTTTTGAGATTTTATTTTTTTTGTATTTGATGAAGCTGACAAAATTGTAATATTTTTTTCATCATCAATTATTTGTGCACTTATATTTTTTATAGATCTATTTACACTAAGTCTATACCTATCTTTTGAAGAAACTTTTTTTATTTTATTTCTTATTCTAAATTTCTTTCTATCTACTTTTGTAATTTTCATTATTTCTTCTTACCTTCTTTTCTTAATATATATTGTCCTTGTTCTTTTATACCTTTTCCTTTGTACGGCTCGGGTGGTCTTAAACTTTTTATCTCAGCAGCAACTACTCCTACTTGTTGTTTATCAGTACCTGATATTTTTAAAATATTTTGTTTTTCTACTTGAATTTTTACACCTTCAGGAATATCAAAATTTATATCATGACTAAAGCCTAGTTGAAGATTTAAAACACTACCTTTTAATGCAGCTCTATATCCTACGCCAGTTAACTCCAAAATTTTTTGATAGCCTTTGCTTGTGCCTATTATAGCATTATTTATTAAACTTCTATTCATTCCCCAAAGTCTTTTAGTATTTTGATCATTTTTTTTTGGCTTGATTGAAACCTCTTTACCTTCATTGATATTTAGATCAAAAACGTCTAAATCAATATTAAGAGATTTTTTACCAAGTGGTCCCTCAATATTTATTATATTATTGTTTAGTATAACTTTAACTTTTTCAGGGATTGATATATTTAACTTTCCTATTTTCGACATTAAAATACCTTACAAATTATTTCTCCACCAACCTTTTGCTTCCTAGCATCTATGTCAGTCATAACACCTTTAGGTGTTGAAATTATTGCTATACCTAGTCCGTTATTTACCTTTGGAAGACTCTCAGCGCTAGAAAAAATTCTTCTTCCTGGTTTTGAAACTCTTTCTATTGAGCTTATTACTGGATTTCCTGAGTTATATTTTAAACTTATTTCCAAACTTGGTTTGTTATCTTCAGATTTAACTTCATAATCAATTATATATCCCTCTGATTTTAATATTTCTGCAATTTTTGTTTTAAACTTCGATGAAGGAAGTTGTATTTTTTTATGATTTCTATTTTGAGAATTTTTTAATCTCGCCAACATATCACCAATAGGGTCACTTAAACTCATATTATCCTTTCTACCAACTTGATTTCACCATACCAGGAATTTTCCCTTCAAGACCTAATTGTCTTAAAGCTATTCTTGATATTTTTAATTTTCTATATACACCATGAGGTCTGCCTGTAATTTGGCATCTATTTCTTACTCTTATTTTAGCTGAATTTCTCGGTAAATTTGAAAGTTTTTGTTGAGCCTTAAATCTTTCTTCAAACGATAATTTTTTGTTCATTATTATTTTTTTAAGACTTTCTCTTTTTTTGAAAAATTTTTCGGACAGCTTAATTCTTTTATTGTTTTTGTTTATTGAACTCAATTTAGCCATTAATTACCCCTTCCTTCATTAAATGGAAAATTTAATTTTTTTAAAAGCTCATAACTATGTTTTTTATCCATCGCTTTAATTACAATTGTAATATCTAAACCTCTAACTTTATCTATTTTATCAAAATTTACTTCTGGAAATATAATCTGCTCTTTTATTCCAAATGTATAATTACCAAATTGATCAAAACCGTTTGGATTTAGACCTCTAAAATCTTTTATTCTAGGTAGTGCTATATTTATCAATCTATCAATAAATTCGAACATTTTATTTTTTCTTAATGTTACTTTTAATCCAGAATTAGTATTTTTTCTTGTTTTAAAATTAGCTATCGATTTTCTAAATTTTGTAACAACAGGAATTTGACCTGTTATATTTGCAAGGTCATCTTTACAAGATTTTATAATTTTGCTATCGTTTCCGTCTAATCCTAATCCCATATTTAAAACAATTTTTTCAATTTTTGGTCCCATGTATCGGTTTTTATACCCAAACATTTCTTTTAAACTTGGATTTATCTCTTTCTGTATTATTTCTTTTAACCTAGGTTCCATTATTTTTTAACCTCAACTTTTGTATTTTTTTCGATATTTTTTAAATTTGATAGATGAATAAAATTTTCTTTAGATATAATTCCACCCTTTTTTTCTTTAGTAGTTTTAAGATGTTTTTTAACGATATTAATTCCCTTTATTTTTGCTCGATTATTCTTTCTATCGATTTCAATTACTTCGCCTTCTTTATTCTTATCTTTGCCTGATAAAATTTTAACTTTCAAACCTTTTTTAATCATTATAATACCTCTGGAGCTAAAGAAATAATTTTCATTTGTCCTCTATTTCTCAATTCTCTTGTTACTGGTCCAAAAATTCGTGTTCCTATTGGTTCACCTTTGTCATCTGTTAAAACTGCGGCATTGTTATCAAATCTCACTTTTGATCCATCATTTCGGTGTATTCCCTTTTTCACTCTAACAACAACTGCTTTATGCACTGCTCCCTTTTTTACTTTACCTTTTGGTATTGCTTCCTTAACGGCAACCACTATTGTGTCACCAATGCTTGCATATCTTCTTTTTGAACCACCAAGAACTTTTATACATTCAATTTTTTTTGCCCCTGTATTATCGGCAACCATTAATTCGGTTTGAACCTGTATCATTTTAATTCTCCAATAACTTCAAATTTTTTATTTTTAGAAAATGGCCTACTTTCTCGAATAGCTACTTTATCACCAATTTTAAATTTATTTTCTTCATCATGAGCATTATACTTTTTTCTTGCTCTCATAACCTTTTTTAAAACAGGGTGCTGGTATTTTCTTTCTACCATTACAGTTACTGTTTTATTTGGTTTATCACTCACAATAATTCCGTTTAAAATTTTTTTAGGCATTTTTTAACTCCATTAATGTTTTCAATCTAGCTATATTTTTTTTAGTCTCTGTTATTTTAGCAGGACTTTTAATTTGTCCATTTACTTTTTGAAATCTAAAATTAAATAAATCTTTTTTAAGTTTTTCAAGATTATCTAATCTTTGTTTTTTTGTTAATTTTTTTATCTCTTTTTTTTTCATTTTATATTCTTTTTATAAATTTGCATTTTATTGGTAATTTTGCAGATGCTTTATATAACGCTTCTTTAGCAATTTGTTCTGGTACTCCATCAACTTCAAATAAAATTCTGCCTGGCTTTACTCTGCAAGCCCAAAATTCTGGAGAACCTTTCCCTTTTCCCATTCTTACTTCTGTTGGCTTTTTCGAAACTGGAATATTTGGAAACATTCTTGTCCATACTCTTCCTTGCCTTTTCATATGTCTCGTTAAGGCAACTCTGGCAGCTTCAATTTGTCTTGAAATAATTCTTTCAGGTTGAATTGCCTTTAAACCAAATGAGCCATAATTCATCATATTGCACCTTGAAGCATTTCCATGAATTCTTCCTTTGTGAGCTTTTCTATATTTTGTTCTTGTTGGTTGTAGCATTTTTAAGCTTTGTTCCTTTCTTGACTAAATTCTTTTGTAAAAATTTCACCTTTGTAAATCCACACCTTGATACCAATAATGCCATAAGTGGTTAATGCTTCTGCTTCTGAATAATCTATATCTGCTCTAAGAGTATGTGATGGAATACTTCCCTCTCTTAACCATTCGGTTCTTGCAATTTCATTACCACCCAATCTTCCACTTATTGATACCTTTATTCCTTTTGCACCTAATCTTAATGCAGATTGCATTGCTCTTTTCATTGCTCTTCTGTAAGAAACACGCTTAACTAATTGTTGAGCTATATTTTCAGCAACCAAATAACTATTTGTTTCTGGTTTTTTAACTTCTTTAATATTTAAAACAACTTCATTTGATGTTAATTTTGAAAGATTTCCTTTGATTTTTTCAATATCTGTTCCTTTTTTACCTATAACAAAACCAGGCCTTGATGTATAAATTGTTACAAAACATTTCTTTGTTGTCCTCTCTATCATTACTTTTGATACACCTGAATTTATTACGTTCTTTTTGATAAAATTTCTTATTTTGAAATCTTCTATTAAATTATTACCAAAGTCTTTTTTCTTTGCGTACCAAACAGAGTCCCAACCTCTATTAATTCCTAGTCTAAGTCCAACAGGATTAACTTTTTGTCCCATGATTCTCCATTTTCTTTGATTGTTCTGTTAAAATTATTGTTAAATTTGAATAGGGTTTCATAATTTCAGCTGCTCTACCTTTAGCTCTTGCTCTAAATCTTTTCATAACAACTTGTTTGCCGCAGTAAGCCTCTTTTACTATTAATTTATCAATATCATACTGAAAATTATTTTCTGCGTTAGCAATTGCTGATGAAATTGTTTTTTTAATATCCCTTGAAATTCTTTTATCTGAAAATGATAAATCTCTTATTGCTATATCAACTTTTTTTCCAACAATAGACTTAAGTATTGGTTTCAATTTTCTTGTACTAGATCTAATATTTTTATTCACAGATTTAACTAATTTTGTATCTATTTTATTTTTAATTTTTGTCATTATTTCTTAGCTGCTCCACCTTCAACTTTTGCTTTTTTATCTGCCGGTGTATGTCCAAAAAATTGTCTTGTTGGGGCAAATTCTCCAAATTTATGTCCTACCATGTCCTCAGATATAGTAATTGGTATAAATTTTTTTCCATTATGTATTAAAAAACTAATTCCTACAAATTCAGGTATTATTGTTGATTTTCTTGACCAAGTTTTTATTGGCTTTTTAACTGGATCACCTTTTAATTTTTCAACTTTCTTTATTAGACTTTCTTCTACAAATGGTCCTTTCCAAACTGATCTTGCCATAAATTACGCTCTTTTCTTCTTTCTTCTTCTTATTATAAATTTATCAGTTCTTTTATTGTCTCTAGTCTTTAAACCTTTGGCAGATTGACCAGTTGGTGAAACAGGATGTCTTCCTCCTGCTGATTTACCTTCACCACCTCCGTGAGGATGGTCAACTGGATTTTTAACAACTCCTCTTGTATGAGGTCTTCTTCCAAGCCATCTTGATCTACCTGCTTTACCAATTTTAATATTTTTTTGATCTGGATTAGACAATACACCTATGGTCGCCACGGAGTTTGAATTTATTTTTCTTACTTCTCCTGATGTCATTTTTACTATTGAATAATTTCCGTCTATACCTGATATAGAAACTGAGGTTCCTGCTGACCTTGCTATTTTACCACCTCCTCCAGGATTAATTTCAACATTATGTATATCCATCCCGACTGGTATGTCTTTTAATGGTAAACAATTACCTACTTTAATTTCTGAATTAGATCCATTTTGAATTTTATCGCCAATTTTTATATCTTTTGGTGCTAAATAATAAAAACGCTCTCCGTCATCGAATTTTACTAACATAATATGACATGACCTGTTTGGATCATATTCAATTCTTTCAACCTCTGCTATAACATCCTTTTTTTTTCTGTGAAAATCAATTTTTCTATATTTATGCTTATGTCCACCACCATGGTTTCTAGATGTTATTCTACCAAGATTATTTCTTCCCTTTGATGAATTATTTTGGGAAGTCAATGTTTTAAACGGTTTTCCTTTCCAAAGACCATCTCTGTTAACTAAAATAGTACCCCTTGTTGATTTGGTGTAAGGTTTAAAAGTTTTTAATGTCATTTTATATTCCAGTTGTTAGGTCTATATTTTGACCTTTTTTAAGTGTAATGATTGCTTTTTTAAAGCCTTTTACTTTAACTTTTTTTCCCCTTGTTGTTTTAATTCTCATTTTTTTGTTTATGATGTTTACTTTTGTTACATTAACTTTAAAAATTTTTTCAATATTTTTTTTTAAATTTTTTTTATTAGCTTTAGGATGGACTTTAAAAGTTACCTTGTTCTGAACGGATAAATTAGTCGATTTTTCTGTCACTAAAGGTGATATAATTTTATCAAATAAATGTAGTTTTTCCATGTTAATACTTTTTTTCCAATTCTTTTATAGAGGTTTCGGTAAATATTACTTTTTTGAATTTTGCTAAATCATACGCACTAAAATGATTTATATCGGTTATTTTCACATTAGGAATATTTCTGACAGATTTGAAAATGTTATTTTTTGATTTTAGATCTGCTATGATAATTGAATTTTTTGCTTCAAATTTATTAAGTATGTTATTCATTTCTTTTGTTTTAATAATTTGATTTCCAAAATCATCTAAAATTATTAAATCTTTTAGATTATTTTTTTTTGTTATCATTGAAGCTATGCTTAATTTTTTTTCACTTTTATTAAGTTTCCTTATTTTATAATTTTTTTCACCTTTAGGACCATGTGCTACACCACCACCAACAAATATTGGAGCTTTTTTACTTGCATGACGCGCGTTTCCAGTCCCTTTTTGTGCATAAATTTTTGATGTTGAACCTTTAATTTCATTTTTTTGTTTTGTTTTTGCTTTTCTTCCTTTGTAGTTAGCATTAGTTTTGTAGAGCACACTACTTACAAGTTTATTGTTAATCTTTGCTGCAA
>CACLYY010000006.1 GCA_902611265.1 uncultured Pelagibacteraceae bacterium | reverse complement strand
AAAAAGACTTTCTCCCTGATATTACAGCATATTTCATTGACTCCGCCATTTGGAGAGGATTTTTAGCCTTTGCAATTGCAGTATTTACTAAAACTGCGTCACAACCTAACTCCATCGCTTGAACTGCATCCGAGGCTTGACCTATACCGGCATCAATTATTAAAGGTACTTTTGTTTGTTTTCTTAAAATTTTAATATTTGTTGTGTTTTGTATCCCCAAACCTGATCCAATTGGTGCTGCTAAAGGCATAATTGCAGAGGCGCCAGCGTTTTCTAACCTCTTACACATAAGAGGATCATCATTACAATAAACCATTACTTTGAAACCTTCTTTTGTCAAAACCTCTGTTGATTTTAAGGTTTCGATCATATCTGGAAATAAATTTTTTTTATCTCCTAGCACCTCAAGTTTAACTATTTTCCACCCACCTATTTCTCTTGCAAGTCTTAATGTCCTTAAAGCATCTTTTGAATTAAAGCATCCTGCTGTGTTAGGTAAATACATTATTTTTTTTGGGTCAATATAATCCATCAGTAAAGGTCTAGAGCGATCTATAATATTTACTCTTCTTACTGCAACTGTAACTATTTCAGCACCCGAAATTTTAATTGCTTTTGAACACTCGAGCATACTATTATATTTGCCCGTACCAACAATTAGTCTTGATTTAAAGTTTTTATTTGCAATTTTTAAATTATCTAATTTCACTAACCACCACCTATAAAATGAACTATTTCTATTCTATCTTTATTTTTTAGAAATATTCTATTTAATTTTTTTTTATCAACTATTTCTTCATTTAATTCTATTGCAATCTTATCGATTGGAGCTTTTAACTTTTCAATAAGATTTTTTAAAGAATATTTTAAATTTACTGTTAAAATTCTACCATTGACAACTATTTTTATTTTATTTTTTTTATTCATATAATATAAAGTCTCAATGAGTAAAATTTTAATAATTAATGGACCTAATCTTAATCTATTAGGTGAAAGAGAACAAACTCAATATGGTAGCAAGGACTATAAATATCTTGAAGAAATTTGTCAATCTAGAGCAAAAGATTTAAATATTGATATAGAAATTCAACAATCAAATATTGAGGGAAACATTGTAAATATTATTCAAGATGCTCGTAAAACTCATGAGGGAATCATTATAAATGCTGCTGGATACAGTCATACTTCAGTTGCGATTAGAGATGCTTTAAACATTTTCAAAAAACCTATTATTGAAGTTCATATATCAAATATTTACAAAAGAGAGGATTTTAGACATAAATCACTAATCAGTGGTGTTGTAACAGGTATAATTTGTGGGCTAGGAATTAATGGCTATATTTTAGCCATAAATTCTATGCATGAGATATTAAAAAATGAAAATTAATAAAAATATAATAAAAGAATTAAACGATTATTTAGATGAATTTAATCTAACTGAAATCGAATATACTGAAAAAGATCTTAAAGTAAAAGTCTCAAAGTCAAGAGTTTCTCAAAGTGAAGAGCCTTCCATTACTGTTAACCAAAATAAAGTCCATAAAGAAACAATTTCAATAGATAATTCAAAAAAAATTACTTCACCAATAATCGGTACGGCTTATCTAGCTCCAGAGCCTGGGGGTAAGAAATTTATTGAAGTTGGCAAAAAAATAAAAAAAGGTGATACCGTAATGATTGTTGAAGCAATGAAAACTATGAATCACGTACCAAGCCATATGGATGGAATTGTTAAAGAAATTACAGTTGAAGATGGTCAGCCAGTAGAGTTTGGTCAGACTATTGCAATTCTTAATTAAAAATTGATGTTTAAAAAAATACTCATAGCCAACAGAGGTGAGATAGCAGTAAGAATAATTAGGGCTTGTAAGGAATGGGGTATTGAAACAGTAGCAATACATTCTGATGTAGATAGAGATAGTATGCATGTGAGACTTGCAGATGAAAGTGTTTGTGTAGGTCCACACCAACCAACATTAAGTTACTTAAATATTCCTGCAATTATGTCTGCGATAGAATTAACCGGCTCAGAGGCGGTTCACCCTGGATATGGTTTTTTATCAGAAAATTCTGAATTTGCAAAAATCCTAGAAGAAAACAATATAAAATTTATTGGTCCCTCATCTAATCTAATTAAAATGATGGGTGACAAAATAGAAGCAAAAAAAGTTGCAAAACAATATGGACTACCAGTAATTGAGGGGTCTGAAGGTGGCATAAAAGATTTGGATGAAGCAAAAAAAATATGTGAAAAAGTTGGTTTTCCTATTCTAATTAAAGCAGCAGGTGGAGGAGGAGGAAAAGGAATGAAAATTGTGAACAAGATTGAGGATTTTGAAAACCTTTTTTTAACAGCCAAGCAAGAAGCAAAAAAATTCTTCGGGAATGATGAAGTTTACATCGAAAAATTTTTTCAAAATCCTAGACATATTGAAGTTCAAGTTCTTTCAGGCAAGAACAGAACTGTGCATTTGCATGAGAGAGATTGTTCAGTTCAAAGAAGACATCAAAAACTTATAGAGGAAACTCCTAGCCCTGTCTTAAATGACAGCCTAAGAAAAGATTTATTTGAAAAAACTGTTACAATGGTAAGTAAAATTGGTTATGAGGGTGCTGGTACAGTTGAATTTATATATGAGGATGGGAAATTTTATTTTCTTGAAATGAATACAAGAGTTCAAGTAGAACATCCAGTTACTGAAATGGTAACAGGTATTGATATAATAAAAGAACAAATATGGATTGCCTTCTCAGGCGATACAGCCTTAACCCAAGCAGATGTAAATCCAAGAGGTCATGCAATTGAATGTAGAATTAATGCTGAAGACCCAAGTAATAATTTTCAACCATCTCCTGGCAAAATAGGAATGTGTCATCAACCGTCAGGTTTTAGGACGAGGGTGGATGGTTCTATATATCAAGGTTATAAAATTACCCCATATTACGATAGTATGGTGTGCAAAGTCATTACACATGGAAGAAATAGAGAAGAGGCTATTCAAAGAATGCTTAGGTCTCTGGATGAATTTGTGATTGAAGGCATAACAACTACTATCAACCTTCATAAGGTATTATTGAATAACAAAAAATTTATAAGTTCTAATTTTAATGTAAGTTGGCTTGATAAAGAAAAAGTTATTTAGCTATAACATTTTTTTAGCCAGACATCATAGACAGGGTGATCAAATGGACTTATTGATGGGCTAGAGGCAAATGTCCAGTCATTAAAAACAAATACCTTATTCTTATTTATAATTGTTTTATCTGTAACTTGTAAAAAAGCAGTTACCTCTGGATCATCGTCAAATTTAGAATTGTAACATTTTAAAACTTTAATATTTAAGTTTTGAAATGGGTACTCTTCCCCTATTTTAACTATTATATTTGTATTTTTTGAACTAACTTTGTCAAGAATGCTTAACTCTACAATTTTTTCACTTTTTGGCAAATTTTCTGCAAATAGATTCTTAGCTACAAAAATAAAAAAAGTTGTAAAAATTAAATATTTAATTCTTCCAGCTTTTATATTTTTTTTTGATAACATTGTTATACTTTTTGGGATGGTAAGAATTATTTGAACCTGATTGATTTGGCAGATGTTCTTTTTGCCAATTATATTTTTTTAATTCGTGATCATTTTGAATTTTATTATTCAGATGATGCATCCACGAATACCACTCATTAGGTATTTTTGATGCTTCAACTTCACCATTATAAATTACCCATCTTCTTCCTGATTTACTCTCATAATATTTATTTCCATTTTTATCTTCCCCAACTAGTTTACCTGAAAAAAATATTTGCAATCTTGTTCCAAGCGTCTGCTGATTCCACCAGGTAAAAATTTGTTTTAATACTGTCAACATAAAAGTTTATTTTTTTTTCAATTTAAAATTGTAAAAATTAAATTAGACTAAAATTTTAAATTTCTATATACCTTATATCTTTAAGATTCAATTTTATAAATAAATAAGGAAATTAAATGGCAAAATATTTAGTAGAAACATATTACACTTGTAGTTTTAAAGTAAGTCATTTTCTCGATGATATTGATGAGAAAAATATACAAAATATAGAGAAAAGGGATGACGGAAAATTTGAAATATTAGATGTTAAACTAGATAACAGAAAAACTAAAAATTTAGAAAAAATTGAAAAAAACAACATAAATGTTGTTGAAAAAGAGCTTCCTCAACCTGAGCAAAAAAATAATCTTAAGATTAACCAAGAAATGTTTAGTAAAAATATTAAAGATACTAATGGTAGAAGATTTAGTATGCCAGATAGAAGAAAAGGATATATTCAAAAAGCATCGATTGGAGATCATAAAGTATACCTGCATACTGGTGAATATGAAGACGGCAAAATAGGAGAAATATTTATTGATACAAGTAAGGAAGGTGAGCTAGTAAAAGCAACAATGAATAACTTTGCTATAGCTGTTTCGCTTGGATTGCAATACGGAGTTCCTTTGGATGAGTTTGTAAATGCCTTTGTTGATACAAAATTTGAACCATCAGGTAAGGTGTTTGGAAATGACAGAATATTAAGTGCAACATCAATTCTTGACTATATATTCAGAGAATTGGCGATATCATATCTTAACAGAGAAGATCTTGCCCATACTCCTTCTATAGGAGGATCTGATAACTTGGATGAAACCATAACAGATGAAAATAGCGAGGATAAAACTCAATTTTTAAAATTAGTAAAAGATATTACAAGCAAAGGTTTTGTTAGAAGCAATTATAAAAAGAAATTAGTAGATCTGTCAGATATAAAAATAAATCTTAAAGGGAAAAAATAATTATATTTTCTTTTTAATATTTAAATTTAATTCTTTAAGTTGATCATCTGAAATTTCAGATGGAGCATTCATCATTAAATCTTGAGCATTTTGGTTCATTGGGAACATAGTAACTTCTCTTATGTTTTTTTCATTTGCCAAAAGCATAACAATTCTATCAATTCCTGGAGCTATTCCTCCATGGGGTGGTGCTCCGTAACTTAAGGCATTTATCATTCCACTAAATTTTTTATTTACTTCATTTTTTGAATAGCCAGCAACTTCAAATAGTTTATACATTAATTCAGGAATATGATTTCTTATAGCGCCCGATGACAACTCTATTCCATTACATACAATATCATATTGGTATGCTTTAAGATCTAAAGGGTTAGATAAATTCAATTTTTTTAAATCACCTTGAGGCATTGAAAATGGGTTGTGACTAAATTTGATTTTTTTAGTTATTTCATCAACCTCATACATTGGATAATCAACTACCCAACAAAAAGAAAAACAATCATTATCAATTAAATTTAAATCCTGAGCTATTTTATTCCTTGCAACACTTAATATTTTTTCGACATCAATTTTTTTTCCACAAGAAAGAAATACTGTATCACCTATATTTGCATTTGTTAGTTTCATGATTTCTAATAATGCATTCTCCGAAAAAAATTTTCCAATTGGTCCTTTGGCGTTAATTTTTTCATCTTTTTCTAATGTAAAATAAGCTAAACCAGAGGAACCTTGCTCTTTTGCCCATTTATCAATACCATCAAAGAAACTTCTTGGTTTATCCTTTGTATTTTTGGTAACTAACGCTCTGACTAGTGAACCACTTTTGACTAACTTTTTAAAAATATCAAATTTCACATCTTCTCTATCAAAAATAATTGTTAAATCTGTAATTTCTAGAGGATTTCTTAAATCTGGTTTATCTGAACCATATTTAAGCATTGCATCTTCATAAGTGATCCTTGGAAACTTTTCATGAAGAATTTTTTTATTACTGAATGTATTAAATAATTTTATAAATAAAGTTTCAATTACTCCAAAGATATCCTCTTGTTCAACAAAAGACATTTCAACATCTAATTGATAAAATTCTCCAGGACTTCTATCTGCTCTGGCATCCTCGTCTCTAAAACAAGGCGCTATTTGAAAATATTTATCAAACCCAGAAACCATTATTAATTGCTTAAATTGTTGAGGAGCTTGTGGTAAGGCATAAAATTTTCCAGGATTTAATCTGCTAGGTACAAGAAAATCTCTGGCTCCTTCTGGGCTAGATGAAGTTAATATAGGAGTTTGAAATTCTAAAAAACCGAGTTTTTGCATTTCGTTTCTAATAAATGAGATTACTTTTGATCTTAAAATAATATTTTGATGTATTTTTTTTCTTCTTAAATCTAAAAATCTATACTTAAGTCTTATTTCCTCAGCATATTCTTGATCTGAAAAAACTGGCAGTGGCAATTCTTTAGTTTCCCCAAGAATATCAATATTATTAATTTTGACTTCTATTTCGCCAGTAGAAATATTTTTATTTATTGTTTCATTTGATCTCTCAATAACCATTCCTGTAATTTTAATTACTGTTTCCAAAGAAAGTTTTTCGAGTTTCTTAAAAATTTCATTACTTTTGTCTATAACGCACTGGGTAATTCCAAAATTATCTCTTAGATCTATAAATAAAAGATTTCCATGATCTCTTTTTTTGTTAATCCAGCCAGATAAAGAAATTTCCTTTTCTTTGTCTAACTTGGTTAATTCCCCACAGGTATGAGTTCTATATTTATTCAATTTCCAAAATCTCTTTTATGGTTTTTAAATTAATCGGTTTTTTTTTTTTTAAACTTAATTCGTCAATCTTATATATAAATTCTTCAATTTTTCTATAAGATCTATCAATTCTACTAATTATGAAATTTATTATTTTTTTTTCAATTTTAATCTGGCGGTCAGAAAAATTCTTTAAAATTATAGCAAAAAGTAATTCATCATCTGGATTTTCAATTACAGCGTAAAGACAATTTTTTGATCTTGAGGTTAAATCAGGCAGTTTGTATTTAATTTCATTTATTGGATTTAATGAATTTATCAACAAATACTTATTATCTTGATCTATTAGATTAAAAATTGAATAAAGTATTTCCTCCTCGTTACACTCTTCAAAATCATCAATAATTATACTTTCATGTAATTTAATGCTTTTAAAGATTGAGTTATCAATCTCACTTCCCTTAATTAAAAATGCTTTAGATTTTAATTTAAAGATGTTTGCTAGATGACTTTTTCCAGAGAATTTTTCACCTGATATATTTAATATTTTTTTATCCCAGTCTGGCCACCTATAAATCAAATTGAATGCGTTCAAATTACTTTTCGATAAATAAAAATCATGTTCATTAAAATTAGTTTTATAATCAAAGTCTAGAAGTAATTGATTTAAATAACTCATTTTATTTTCCAGTTGCTTGAGGATGTGTCAATACTTATATCGTAAGATAAAATATCTTTTAAAAATCTTTTCGGACTACTGCTGTAATTAACTTTATATATAATCATTTTACTACCAAACTTTTCAATATTATAGCTATTTACAAAATCTAAATTACTCAAAGCATTTTCTAATTTTAATGATTTTTTTGTATTGTTTGACTCTAATGACAATCGGATTGGGACAGATGTAGATGGACTCATTTTATTAATAGATTTCCAATTATCTTCATATTCGTTTTTGATATTAATTATCATTGAATTTAAGTCTGTTTGATTATCTATATTTTTATCTTTAAAATTTTTACTTAATATTTCAAACTTATCATCAAAATTTATTTTTGAATAAAATTTAATATTATTTTTATTTTTGAAAATTATCATTATTATAAAGTTTTCAGAATAATATTTATTCAATATTTTTTTGAAATTGTAATTTTCAATATCGTCTAAGTTATTTTTTATACTTAGATAATCCTCTGCATCCTCATTTGGCATAATATAAGAAATTTGAAAATAATTTTTTTCAATACTTTCCCAATTTTCTGCAAAAATATTTTCATTTAAATAGTTAAAATTATTTGTTTCTAAATCAATCATAACTGGTATAAACAAAACGTTAATTTTTTTTGGTAATGAAATTGTTATATTTTTAGAATCTAGGAATTTAATTAATTTTTTTCTATTAAATTCTACCTCCATAATACTTTTATATTTTTGGTTTATGAATTTTTCATCTAATATTGAAAAGTTTTCGATTAATTTTTTTATATCGTTTATTGTTGTATTTTTAATTTTATCAAGATCTTTTCTCTCAAGTACCATTTGAGAGATATCTTGAAATGCTTTTTTAAAGCCTCTATCCATAACTTTTAGTTTATTAAAACTAAGATTATATTTTTCCTCAACTTCAATTTTTGAAACAACAAAAGTTTTAGCAAGCACTTCTTTTGTGGAAAACTCTATAAAATTAAAGGTTAAAAATATGAAAAATATATATAAACAATTTGATATATTTTTTTTAAAAAAATACATAACTTTGTTATATGGCATCAAATAAATTAACATACAGTAAGAGCGGAGTTAATATTCCAAAAGCAGATAGTTTTGTTAAGTTCATAAGTTCACTAGCAAGAAAATCAAGCAAAAGTGGTGATTTTAAGAATATAGGGGGCTTTGGAGCAATCTCTCAAATACCTAGACAACTAAAAGACCCTCACATTGTTACTAGCACTGATGGAGTTGGAACAAAAATTGAGATTGCAAATGATCTAAATAAATTTGATACAATTGGAATAGATCTTGTTGCGATGTGTGTAAATGATTTGGTCGTTCAAGGAGCAAAGCCTTATTTATTCCTAGACTACATTTCTATTAGCAAAATTGATTTGAAAAAATTAAAACATTTAGTTAGAGGAATTGTTAAGGGATGTGATATTGCTGGTTGCAAATTAGTTGGTGGAGAAACTGCTGAAATGCCAGGAACATATACTAAAGGTAAATTTGATATAGCAGGTTTTGCTGTTGGTCTTGTTGAAAAGAAAAAAATACTTAATAAAAAAATTAGAAATAATGATCTTATTTTATCTGTACCTTCTAATGGACTTCATTCTAACGGTTATTCCTTGGTGAGATATCTTTTAAAAAAGAAAAAAATAAATTTAAAAACAAGCAAATTTCTCAAAGAAGAATTAATTAGACCAACTAAAATTTATGTAAAAGAGTTATCTCTTATAAATGAAAAGAATTTAATAAATGGGTGTGCAAACATAACTGGTGGAGGTCTAGTGGATAATATTCAAAGAATAATACCAAAAAATTTATGTGCTGAAATAGATCTTAATAGAGTCAAAACATTAAAAATTTTTAGATGGTTGTATAAAATGGGTGTAAGTGAGAAAGAAATGTTAAAGACCTTTAATTGTGGTGTAGGTTTTTGTTTAGTGGCTAATCCTAAAAATTTAAATTTAGTAAGTAAATATTTTGGAAAAAAATTTAAACCTTATATAATTGGAAAAATAGTTAAAAATTCAAAAAAAGTAAAATTAAGTGGAAAAATATCTTGGTAAAAAAAAAACTGCTGTCTTTATTAGTGGTAGAGGTAGTAACTTAAAATCATTAATAAAATACTCAAAAAAAAAGAATTCTTTAATTAAAATTATATTAGTTATTTCAAACAATCCAGATGCTGAGGGGCTAAAATATGCATCTAGATCTAAAATAAAAGTTTATGGAAATAAAAATAAATCAAATTTTGAAAATAAATCACTTATGTTACTTGAGAAATTTAATATAGATTTAATTTGTTTGGCTGGATTTATGAAAATCTTGTCAGGTAATTTTATAAAAAAATTTTCTAAACCAATATTAAATATTCATCCATCACTTTTACCAAAGTATAAAGGGTTAAATACACATGAGAGAGCAATTAAAAATAAGGATAGATTCGCAGGAGCATCAATTCATAAAGTAACAGAAAAATTAGATTCAGGTAAAGTTATTTTACAAAAGAAGGTGAAAATCTTAAAATCAGATAACGTAAGAAGTTTAGAAAAAAAAGTGCTAAAAATTGAACATGAAATTTATCCAAAAGCTGTTGATAAATTTTTAACTAATCTTTAAAAAAAAAATCTAACTCGATTTTAGCATTTTCAATACTATCTGATCCATGTACAGAATTTTTATCAATTGAAATACCATATTTTTTTCGAAGCGTTCCTTCTTCTGCATCTTTAGGGTTAGTTGCTCCCATCAATTTTCTATTTTCTAGAACTGCATTGTCTTTTTGAAGATTCATTACAACTATTGGTCCAGAAGATAAGTAAGCACACAAATCATTATAAAATGGTTTAGACTCATGAACTTTATAAAACTTTTCAGCTTCTTCTTTAGAAATATGAATTTTTTTTTCCTTTAAAATTTTAAATCCATTATTTTTAAATTCATTTTTAATCTGATCTTGCAAATTTCTTTCAACAGCATCTGGCTTAATTATTGATAATGTTTGTTCAATATTACTCATAATTCTCCTCTATAAATTTGTTTAATAATCTAACACCATATCCAGTTGCCCCACCAGAATTCAGTGCTCCAGCATATTTAGAAAAAGCCATTCCAGCAATATCTAAGTGCGCCCAAGGTGTTTTATTAATTATAAATCTTTGTAAAAATTGAGCTGCAGTTGTTGATCCAGCTCCTCCAACATAATTAATATTTTGCATGTCAGCATTATTTGAATTCATTAATTTGTTATAATTCTCATGAAGCGGCATTTCCCACACTTTTTCTTCTACATGCTCTCCAGCATCAAAAAGTTGTTTAGATAATTTTTTATTATTTGACCAAAGCCCAGCATATTCAGATCCAAGCGCAACAATTATTGCTCCAGTTAATGTTGCTAAGTCAATAATTAGACTTGGTTTAAATTTCTCTTCAGTATATGTAAGTGCATCTGCTAAAACTAGTCTTCCTTCAGCATCTGTATTTAAAACTTCGATTGTTTGTCCGCTATAAGATTTAACAATATCTCCAGGTCTTTGTGCATTGGCTCCTGGCATATTTTCAACTAATCCAACAACTCCAACTGCATTAATTTTAGATTTCCTTAAAGCCAGAGTTTTCATAAGACCAACTACAGTTGCTGAACCCGCCATATCATATGTCATATCTTCCATAAATTTTGCAGGTTTGAGTGAAATTCCGCCAGTATCAAAACAAACACCTTTTCCAACGAAGGCTAAAGGTTTTGATTTATTTTTGTTTCCATTCCACTCTATTGTTACCATATAAGAACCTCTGATACTTCCTTGTCCGACACCAAGCAATGCGTTAAAACCTAATTTTTTTAATCTCTTCTGGTCATATACTGTTACCTTTAATCCAAACTTTCTTAATTTAACAATCCTCTTTGCATATTCATCTGGGTGCAAAATATTACCAGGTTCAGAAACCAAATCTCTAGTTAGAAAAACCCCTTCCAAAAGAGCATTTAATTTATTTCTTAATAAATTTTTTCGTTTAGTTTTACTCCCAACAACACTTAAATTTATATTAAGATTTTTTTTCTTATCAGTTTTATAAAGATTAAAATAATATGACTTAAGTTGTGCTCCATGAAGAAACTTTTCTAATTGCACATTAGTAAAAGAATTATTTTCTACATTTATAAATGAATTCTCTTTTTTATTTTCCTTTAAAAAAACAAATAATTTTGAGCCAAGTTTTTCAAAATCTAAGGAAACTTTTGATTTTGTACAATTCACGAATACATAGCTTTTGTTGTTGTAATCTTTTGCAAGAAAATTTTCCTCAGAAAAAAGTTTATTATTAAAAATTGATTTTGTTAATTGTCTAATCTCTTTACTTTTTATAGTTTTTTGAGTTAATAGAATAATCTCGTTATCCTTTGCGATTTTTGGGACTTTATTTACAAAATTTAAATTTAGCTTCATTTTTTTTGAAATTTTAATTAGATAATGTTGTATATTTATAAAAAGATAAATTTCAATGAATAAATTAATTTTTCGTAAATTTTCTATAGATATTATCAATTTTTTTTTGATTGCGTCGTTTAGTGTTACTTTCATCATATGGATAATACAGGCTGTAAATTTTTTAGAGCTTATATCAGATGATGGACATAGTTTGGATGTATATTTTTATTTTATCTCTCTAAACTTGCCAAAGATTTTTAGTAAAACAATAATTTTTGTTTTTTTTATATCTATTTTCTACGTAATAAATAAATATAAAAATTCAAATGAATTAATAGTTTTTTGGAATAACGGAATACAAAAAATAAAGTTTATAAATTTTATACTAAAATTCTCATTACTTTTTTTAATATTACAACTAATTTTAAATTTATTCGTAGTGCCAAAATCTCAAAGTCTAGGAAGACTGTATATTAAAGAGTCAAATATTGACTTTTTGCCTAAATTAATCTCTGAAAAAAAATTTATAAATGTTGTTAAAAATCTAACCATATTTGTTGAAGAATATAAAAAAGATGGAAAACTTAATAAAATTTATATTAATGAAAAAATAGGTTCTGGTGAGTCAAAAATAATAGTTTCTGAAAGTGGCAGAATTATTAAAAAGAATAAAAATTATATATTGAGACTCAATAATGGAGGAATAACAAATATCAGCAAAAACAATACTTACACTTTAAAGTTTTCTGAAACAGATTACGATTTATCTGAATTTTCTACAAAAACAACAACGCATTCTAAAGTTCAAGAATTAGACTCAATAAAATTGTTAATTTGCATTAAAGAAATTTTTATCGGAGAAGAAATAAGTGCGGAACAAATTATTAATAAACCAGAAAATGATGCTTGCCACAAAAGAAAGGTTAAGTCTATAGGTGAAGAACTATATAAAAGATTAATACTGCCATTCTACACTTTAATAATATCCCTAATAGCAGCGAGTTTAGTTATTGAACCAAAGTCAAAATATTTGGTAAAATTTCACAAATTGAACATATTTCTAACTGGTATTTCGGTAATAATATTATCTCAATTAGCTTTGAAATTTTTTTTAAGTTCAATTAATATTTTATACTTAATTTTATTTTTACCAATATGTTTAATTATAATTTACTACATAGTCTTATTGATAATTACCAAATTTAAATTGAGTTATTTATAATGTTGAAACAGTATGAAAATTATTTAACAAAACTTTTTTTGAAGAATATTTTTATAATTCTTGTCGTATTTATTTTTTTAAGTTTTTTTTTGAATATTTTTGAAGAAATAAAATACTTTGAAGATAAAGAAATTGAACTTTATTATCCAATCATGTTAACAATTTTTAATATTCCTTCTATTATTTTTGAAATACTTCCATTCATTTATTTACTAGGGGTAATGTTTTTTTTTATAAATTTATATGAAAATGAGGAAATTGAGTTATTGAGGAGTAATGGAGTAGATAATATAAGAATAACTCTTATAGTTTCAATCGTTTCAATTTTAACTGGGATAATAATAATAATTGCTTACTATTCATTTTCAGCAAATTTAAAGAGTTTATATTTAAATATGAAGTATAAATATTCTAATGCAGGGGACCATTTAGCGGTAGTTAATCAAGATGGGCTATGGATAAAAGAAAAAAGTGAGGATGGTAACAAAATATACATTATCAATGCTAAAACTTACAAAATAAATAATTTAGAAAATTTGGAAATAGTAGAACTAGATAAGAACTATAAGTTAATAAATACTATTATTTCAAAAAAGGCCAATATTGATAAAAAAAATTGGATCTTAAGTAATGTTAAAATTTATTCTGATATAAAAATGACTGAAAATTTTGAAAAATATCAATATATGTCATCCTTTGACAGTGAAATAATTTCTAATTTATACTCAAATCTTAATTCGTTAAATATTTTTCAATTAATTGAGTTAAAAGAAAATTATAAGTCCATAGGCTACTCTGCGACTGAGGTCAGACTTCATCTTAATAAAATATATAGTACACCATTTTATCTTACACTTACTACAATAATTGGAGCTTTATTAATGTTTAAGTTAAATTTTATCAAATCAAAATTTTTCCTTATAGTTATAGGAGTTATAGTTTCGGTGATATTTTATTATATTAATTATTTCTCAATTTTATTTGGGAAAAATGAAACTTTGCCTGTAGAATTATCTGTATGGTTTCCTCAAATTCTCATTTTTCTAATATGTTCATTGGGACTAACTAAACTAAATGAAAATTAGATCTTTAACGAACGGCATATTATTTTTTTTATTTTTGATTAATTCAAATTTAAGTGCAGAAACAATTTTTTTTGACTCAAAAAATATAAAAATAGAGAATGAAGGCAATATGATTTATGCCACTAAAGGAAAGGCTAATATTCCTTTTAATAATTTAATAATTGAGGGTGATAAATTTATTTACAACAAGGCCATATCTGAACTTATAGTTATAGATGATGTGAAATATTTTGACAGTGAAAATAAAATATATATTGAAAGCGATAAAATAATTTATAACGAAGTTAATAATACTATATTTTCAAAAAGTGAAACTTATATCTTAAGTAATGATAACTACAAAATCAGTACATCTGATGTTATATATGACAGAAATACAAATTATATATCTAGTAACAGTTTAACTACAATCACAGATAAAATTAAAAATAAGTTTGTTTTCAACAAAGGTTTGGTTTTTGAATTAATTAATGAGATAATTTCATCTAAAGAAATTATTGTCACAGATAAAAATCTGAATAATTACTTTTTTAAAAATTCTAAAATAAACTTAAAAATAAACGAAATAGTTGGAAAGGAAGTATTAGTAGAATTTGATGATTCATTTTTTGGAAACGAAAATAATGATCCTTTATTAAAAGGGAAAAGCATTACATCCAATAATGAAAAAACAAAAATTTATAAAACTGTTTTTAGCACTTGCAGTATTGAAAATAAAAACTGTAGAGGGTGGGAAATGCAAAGTCAAATATTTACACATGACAAATTAAAGAAGCTGTTTGAGTATGAAAAATCGTGGTTTAAAGTTTTTGATAAAAAAGTTGTTTTTATTCCTTATTTTAACCATCCTGATCCATCGGTAAAAAGAAAATCAGGATTTCTAACACCTTTTTACAAGGGTTCCGATAATTTAGGATCCTCTGTAAGTATACCCTATTTCTATAGTTTATCTGACTCACAAGATTTAACTTTTAAACCAAGAATTTATATGGAGAATGATATTATTTTTCATACCGAGTATAGAGAAGCATTTAAAAATTCAAATTTAAAAACAGATTTCAGTTTTAATAGAGAAGAAAATGATACCAGTTCTCATATATTCGTAAATTTAAAAGGAAAATTAAATGAAGATACAAATTTTGATTTAAAACTCCAAAACGTTAATAACGATAACTATCTTAAAATTCATGATATTAAAAGTTACACACCAATTATTGAAAGTGACAGCGTATTAAATTCTCATTTTGAAATAGAATCAGATTTAGATAAAAATACAACTCTTACTTCAAAAGTAAGACTGTATGAAGATTTATCAAAAAATAGTAGCGATAAATATCAGTATGTTTTTCCAGATTTTAATTTTATAAAAGAGATTGAATTAGACGAAAGTTATAATGGTCAATTTAAATTTTCCTCTACAGGTTTTCAAAAAATTTATAATACAAATATTTATGAGACTTTAATAAATAATGATTTTAATTTTGAGTCTTATGATTTTGTTTCGGCAAAAGGAATAGTAACAGATTATAGTTTATTATTAAAAAATTTTAACACGTATTCAGAAAACTCTTCTGTATACGAAGAGAAAAATGACCACGAAATTTTTGGAACTTTTTTAATAAAATCAGAACTTCCGCTTAAGAAAAGCCTCAATGAAAATAATAACTTTTTGAAACCAATAGCTCAATTTAGATTTAGCCCAACAAATGGGAAAAATATATCATCTACAGGATCTAGATTAGATTATGGGAGTATTTTTTCTCCAAATCGTATTGGTAGATCAGATATGGTTGAAAAAGGAAAATCTTTAACACTGGGTTTAGAATTTGAAAAACAAAATTTTAAAAATGAAAAAATATTAGGATTTAATATTGGAAATATATTTAAAGATAAAAAAAATGAGACTTTACCGAATATATCAAAATTAGGACAAACTAGATCTGATATTGTTGGAGATATTTTTTATAAATTCGAAGATAAATTTGAACTTAACTATAATTTTTCATATGACAGAGATTTAAAATTTTCGAATTATGATGCTATTTCAGCTAAATTGGGTTTAAATAAATTAATAACTACATTTGATTATATTACTGAAAATCACGAACTTGGAGACTCTGAATTATTGACAAACAATACTGAGTTTAAATTGTCAAATGAACATTCACTAAAATTTGATACAACTAAGGATCTTAAAGATGATTTCACACAATTTTATAAATTGGCTTACAAGTATGAAACTGACTGTTTATCTGCATCTTTTGAGTATGAAAAAAAATTTTTTAGAGATGGAAGTCTCTTACCAGATGAAAGTCTTTATTTTCTAATTAGATTTATTCCTTTTGCAGAATTGCGTGGGTCAGCTGACACAATATTTGAATAAAAATGAGCAAAATCAAATTTTTTTTAATTGTTATTTTTTTTCTTAATTTTAATAATCAAGTTTTTAGTAATTTTGTAGAAATCAAAGTAAAAATACATGACAAAGTTATTACAAATATAGATATTGAAAATGAAAAAAGATATTTATTTTTTTTAAATCCTAAATTGAAAGAATTGGAAAAATCAGAGATACAAAATATTGCAATAGAGTCCCTCATCACTGAAATAATAAAAAAAGAAGAACTAGAAAAGTATTTTGATTTTACTAAAAATAAAAAAATAATAGATAGGGTAGAAAAAAATTTATTTTTAAAGAAAAATATAAAAAATAAAGAGAATTTCTTAGAAATATTAATTGATATGAATTTGGATTATAACACAATTAAAGAAAAATTTTTTATTGAAGCCTCGTGGAATCAGTTAATCTATGAGAAATATTCGTCAAATATTGTTATTAATAAAAATGAATTAAAAAGACAGATACAAGATCAGATCGAAAAAAAAAAGAAAAAATTCCTATACAATTTATCTGAAATATTTTTTGAGGATAGTGTGGAAGAAAATTTAAATAAGAAAATTTTGAAAATTAATGAAAGTATTAAAAATATAGGATTTGAAAATACAGCAAACATTTATAGTATTGCAAGTACATCAAATAAAGGTGGATTGGTTGGATGGATAAACGAGCTACAAATATCTGGTAAAATTATCAATGAAATTAATAAATTAAATATCAACGAAGTTAGCAAACCAATTAAACTACAAAATGGCTATATCTTAATAAAATTAAATAATAAAAAAGAATTTAATCAAGAAGTCAATCTAGATGAGGAATTAAAAAAGTTAATTAATAATGAGACCAATAGACAATTAAACAATTTTTCAACTATATTTTACAAAAAATTAAAAAAAAACGTAGAAATAAATGAGTACTAAAATAATTCTGATAGTTCTTGGGGAGCCAAACTCAACCTTTTCAGAAGTTCTATTTAAATACTTCAAGTCAAAAAAATTTAAAAAAGAAAATAAAAAAATAGTTTTAATTGGAAGCTATAAGCTGTTTAAGAGTCAAATGAAATATCTTAAATATAAAATGAAAATAAATAAGGTTGATGAAATAAAAGATTCATTAAAGGGAAATATAAACATTTTAAATGTAGATTATGAATTCAAAAAAGCTTTTTCTCAAATTTCGACACTTTCAAATATTTATATTAAAAATTGCTTTAAACTAGGATTGAAATTAGTAAAAAAAAAAAATATCCAGGCTCTAATTAATGGTCCGATATCAAAAAAACATTTTCTTAAAAAAAAGTTTCCAGGAATAACAGAATATATTGCTGACAAAACCAATTCTAAAAAACCTGTGATGCTAATTTATAATCAGAAACTTGCTGTTAATCCTCTTACAACTCATATACCAATAAAAAAGGTCAATAAATTTATTAAAAAAGATAAAATAATTAATAATGTAAAACAAATAAATGAATTTTATAAAATAAGACTAAGAAAAAAACCTAAAATTGCAATTCTTGGTTTAAATCCACACTGTGAAAGTATGGATGAAATAAGTGAAGAAAAACGTGAAATTATTCCAGCAATAAAATTTTTAAAAAATAAAAAAATAAAAATCGAAGGTCCAAAATCAGCTGATACTTTTTTCTTAGAGAAAAATATCAGAAAATTTGATGTGGTAGTTGGTATGTACCATGACCAGGTCCTAACACCTGCTAAAACTTTATTTAAATTTAAAGCAATTAATTTAACTCTTGGATTACCGTTTATTAAAATCACACCAGACCATGGACCTAATGTTGAAATGATAGGGAAAAATAAGTCTGACCCATCATCAATATTTTATGCTTTTGACTTTTTAAGTAAGATCAGATGAGAATTTTTGCTAAAAAGAGCTTAGGACAAAATTTCCTGAATGATGAAAATATAATCAATTTAATTGCTAAAACAGGAGAGGTAAATAATGAAGATATAGTAATTGAGGTTGGTCCAGGTACAGGAAAACTAACAGAAAAAATATTAGAAAAAAGACCAAAGGATTTAATAGTAATTGAAAAAGATGAGATACTTGTAGAATACTTAAATAAAAAATTTGGTAACAAAATAAAAGTTATTAATGATGACATGATACAATTTTCATACAGTAATTTTTATAATAAAAAATTGATAATATTCGGTAATTTACCCTACAATGTATCAACTCAAATATTAACAAAATGGATTAAAATTAAAAATCTAAGTAGTTTTTGTAAAAAATTTATACTTATGTTTCAGAAAGAAGTTGCTGATAGAATAATAGCTGAAACAAATTCAAAAAACTATGGAAGATTATCAATAATATCAAATTGGAAAATGAATATAGAAAAAATTATAGATATAGAGCCATCAAGTTTTAAACCAGCGCCAAAAGTGAAAAGCACATTGTTGGTTTTAACACCAAAAAAAAAAATATTTAATTTAAAAGATCCAAAAAACTTGGAACATATAACTAATATCTTTTTTAGTCAGAGGCGAAAAATGATTAAAAAACCTATAAAATTTTTATTTAAAGATTTTGAAAACATTTCTAAGAAACTAAGTCTAGATTTAAAACTTAGACCTCAAAATTTAAATAATCTCACCTATTATAAAATTTGTGAGATTTACGAGTCATTAATCAATTAATTTTTTTATGTGATTTTTTATAATTTTTTTGTTGTGGCCTAGGACAACATTACCTTTTTTTCTTTTTTCAATAAAATTTATTATTTCCCTATAACACAATTCAACCTTATCATTAATAACTGTAAAATCATAATCCTTCCAATGCATCACATCTGCTTTAAATTGCTTCATTCTCTCAGATGCAATTTTTTTATCTTTCTGGTCTCTTTTTAACAATCTATTGAATAGTTCTTTTTTTGTCGGTGGAAGAATAAATATAGTTATTATTTTATATTTAAGTTTTTTATTTATTATTTGGCGAGTTCCTTGCCAATCTATATCAAAGATTACATTTTCACCTTTTATTAGCTTCTCTATTACAGTTTGCTTTAAAGATCCGTAGTAATTTTTAAAGACTTTAGCATGTTCTAAAAACTTTTTTTTTTTTATTAGAAGCTTAAATTTTTTGTTATCTATAAAAAAATAATCTCTTCCATCTTTTTCATTTACTCTAGGTTTTCTTGTTGTGTGAGAAATTGAAATTTTAAAATTTTTTCGTAATGAAATTTTCTTAACTAAAGTTGTTTTACCTGCGCCAGAGGGTGAGGACAGAATTACGATAACTCCATCTTTTTTAGCGGCCATTTAAGTAAAAAATTAGTTAGCTTTATTCTCAATAAATTTTACTGCGTCTCCAACAGTCAAAATTTTCTCGGCATCACTATCGGATATTTCAGATCCAAATTCTTCCTCAAAAGCCATAACTAGCTCGACTGTATCTAAACTATCAGCACCAAGGTCGTCTATAAAGCTAGATTCTTCATTAACCTTTGCTTCGTCAATTCCTAAGTGATCTGCAACAATTTTTTTTACTTTACTTGAAATATCATCTGACATTTTGTTCCTTATAATTATTTTGTTAATAAATATTTTATCTATTTTGTCAACTAAAATACATGCCTCCATTAACATGCAAAGTTTCTCCCGTTATATAATCCGATAAATTTGAACTTAGAAAAACTACTGAATTAGCTACATCCTCTGGAGTACCAAATTTATTTAGCGATATTCTTGATTTCATCAAATCTGTGTGTTCTTGACTAATTTTAGCCGTCATATCAGAGATTATAAAACCAGGTGATATACAGTTGATTGTAATATTTTTTTTTCCGTATTCTAGAGCTAGACTTTTAGACATTGCAGTTATTCCAGCTTTTGATGCGGCATAATTAGCTTGCCCAATATTACCTGAATGACCAACTACAGATGTTATGTTTATAATTTTTCCACTTTTAGATTTTAACATTTTTTTGATAACATTTTTTGTTATTAGAAAAGTTGAGGTAAGATTTAAATCAATTACTTTTTTCCATTCTTCCTCTCTCATCCTTATAGACAAATTGTCTTGAGTAACTCCAGCATTGTTGATCAACACATCAATTTTGTTTGATAAAGTTTTATTACATTCTTCAACAAATTGCTCAATTTTTGAATGATCATTTATATCAAATTTTAAAATATTTAGATCATGATACTTATCTTTAAGTATTTTAAGTTTTTGCTCATTTGTCCCTGTTGCCAGAATTTTTGCACCTGAAGAAAATAATTTATCAACTATAGAATTACCTATTATGCCTGTGGCTCCAGTTAAGAGTATGTTCAAATTTTTTAGGTCAATCATTTATTTGTAAGATTATTGAGATCATTCATATTGTTTACTTGAAATAACTCAACATTTCTATCGATTCTTTTTACAAGTCCAGATAATACTTTACCTGGGCCAATTTCAATAAATTTTTTATTTCCTAACTTAATCATATTAATTATACTTTCTCTCCACCTCACTGGTTTTTCTATCTGATTTATCAAAAGTTTCCGAATATTATCAGGATCATTTGAAGGCTCTGCAGTTACATTAGAAACTATCATATTATTTGGAACATCAAATTTAGTTTGACTTAGCTCTTTACTCATAATTTTAGTCGCATATTTCATCAAAGGACAATGAAATGGTGCTGAAACTGGCAATTTAATATTTTTAATATTTAACTTTTTTAAATCAATTATAAATTGGTCAACGTCTTTTATTTTTCCACTTACCACTACTTGGCCATTAGAGTTGTCGTTGGCCAAAAAGCAATGGTATTTTTCGTTATTATTTTCGATAAGTTCCTCAATTTTTTTTATTTCTTCACCTAAAACTGCAACCATACAACCTTCATTTTTAGGAACTGCATTTTGCATTGCATTACCTCTGATTTTAAGAAGCTTTATAGTTTCTTCAAAATTTATTACACCTGAACATGATAATGCTGAATATTCTCCCAATGAGTGCCCAGCAAAAAAATTGGCTTTGTCTATATCAAATTTGGTTTCTTTTTTTATAACATTAAATATTGAATAACTTACCAAGAATATTGCTGGTTGAGTATTTTCGGTTAGATCTAATGTTTCTTTTGGACCATCAAAAATTATATTACTTATTGATAAATTTAATATGTCATTAGCCTCATTGAAAATATCTTTAACGTAATTGAAATTATCATAAAATTCTTTCGCCATACCAATAGATTGGGAACCCTGTCCTGGAAATAAAACAGAAAACATAGAAAATATAAGCAAAAACCTTATTTTTTATATTGTAATTAAAAAATTATAATAGTATATCCTCTTTTTTTTGAAAGAATTATTATGAACTTATATGAACATACAATTATAGCAAGACAAGATGTCAGCCCAACGCAATTAAAGCAAATTCAAGACAAATACTCTAAAATTGTTGAGAAGCATGATGGGAATGTTGTAAAATTAGAGAATTGGGGATTAATGAACTTATCATATTTAATCAAAAAAAATAAAAAAGGTAACTATATTCATTTCAAAATAAAAGCTGACGGAAAAACTATTTCTGAATTAGAAAAAAATGAAAAAATTGACAAAAACTTACTTAGATATTTGACTGTTAAAGTAAAAAAATTTGATTTGGATACAGACTATTTTAAAAAAACTGATGAGAAAGATGTATTATCAAATTAAAAAACTTTATGAAAAAAAGAAATAATAAAAATAAGACAAAACAAAGCAATTTTGCAAAACTTAGCATTTTTCAGAATCAGAAATATAAATTTAAAAAAAAGTGTCCACTTTCTGGTAAGGGGGCACCTGCAGTTGATTACAAAAATATAAAACTTTTAAAAAGATATATTTCTGAAAACGGAAAGATTTTACCATCAAGAATTACTTCCGTTTGTCAAAAAAAACAAAGAGAATTATCTTTATCTATAAAAAGAGCTAGAAATTTAGCGTTACTATAATATGAAAGTTGTACTTTTAGAAAATGTTAGAAAAGTAGGATCAATTGGAGAAGTAATCGATGTTAAAAGAGGTTTTGCTAGAAACTTTCTTATATCAAACAATAAAGCTCTTTTTGCCTCTAAAGAAAATATAAAAGAGGTAGAAAAAATAAAACAAGAATTAAGCAAAAAAGACCAAGATAGAAAAAAAGAAGCAAAAATAATTCTCGATAAAATCAAAGATAAGACCTATACAATTAAAAAATTGAGTACTGAAAATAACGAATTATATGGATCTGTTAAACCTACTGAAATTTCAAAAGTTTTAGAAGAAACAGAACAAGTAAAAATTAATCCTTCTTTAATACAACCTTCGACAGAAATTAAATCATTAGGTGATTTTAATGTTATAATTAATTTACATTCTGAAGTTCAAACACAGATTGTAATTAAAACAGTGGCACAAGAAGAAATAAAATAATTATACAATTTTTTCCCCAATAAGATTTAATAATTGTATTTTCTTATCTAATCTATAAATTTAAATAGTGTCTCAATCATTAAACTTAGTTAAAAATAAAATTAATGAATTGCCGAACAATATAGAGGCAGAACAGTCAGTTATAGGCTCTATACTCCTTTCAAATGAGATATTTGATGAAATTAACTTATTAATTACCAGTAAAAATTTTTATGATCCAATGCACCAAAAAATTTTCAGTGCTATAGAAAATTTGATTTATAAAGGGATGTTGGCAAATCCAATTACACTGAAAAATCATTTCGAAAATGAAAAAGATGAATTAAACATTCCAGAATATCTTGTAAAAATCACTAAATTTTCAACTTCTTCTAGGCAAAGCATTGAATACTCGAAGTTAATTTATGATTTGTATGTGAAAAGAGAATTAATAAAAATTTCAGATAACATAATTGATACAGCAAAATTAAATGATTTAAACAATGATGGTCAACAAATTATTCAAACTTTTGAAAAATCACTATTTGATTTAGCTGAAAAAGGATCATTTAATTCCTCTATTATTAAATTTGATGATGCGATGCGACAGACTATAGAGATGGCATCAAATGCTTATAAAAATGAGGAGGGAATTGTAGGAGTTCCTTCAGGTTTAAAAGACTTAGATGATAGATTGGGTGGAATGCATAAATCAGATTTAATAATTATTGCTGGAAGACCTTCTATGGGAAAAACTGCTTTAGCAACAAATATAGCATTTCATGCAGCAAAAAATATTCAAGATAAAGGAGAAAAATCTTGTATAGCTTTTTTTTCTTTGGAAATGTCATCAGAGCAGTTATCAACAAGAATTCTCGCTGAGCAATCAAGAATAAAATCGAATGATATAAGAAGAGGAAAAATTTCGGAGGAACAGTTCGATAAATTTATAGAAACTTCAAAAAATGTTGCGGATCTCCCATTATATATTGATGAAACACCAGCAATTTCAATCGCAGCTCTAAGCAATAGAGCAAGAAGAATTAAAAGAATACATGGTTTAGACATGATTGTTATTGACTATATTCAATTAATGAAGGGAACTAGTTTTAAAGATGGACGTGTGCAAGAAATCTCTGAAATAACTCAAGGACTTAAAGCTCTGGCCAAAGAACTATCAGTTCCAGTATTGGCTCTCTCACAGCTCTCAAGAGCAGTTGAACAAAGAGATGATAAAAAACCATTACTTTCTGATTTACGTGAATCTGGCTCAATTGAGCAAGATGCAGATGTAGTAATGTTTGTATTTAGAGAGTCTTATTACTTGAAAAATAAAGAGCCAAGACCTGCAACCGTTGAACACGCAGAGTGGCAAGCAAAAATGAATGAAATTTCTCATTTAGCAGAACTTCTTATACTTAAGCAAAGACACGGCCCTACAGGTACAATAATGCTTGAATTTGAAGAAATGTTTACAAAATTTAAAGATATTCAAAATAATTAATATAAATTATAAAAGCTAATATCAAATGTTAGCTAACTTTTATCAAAAAAATATTATTGAAAAACCGAAGTTTGTTTTTTTAATACTCATAATAATATTAATTTCAGCATTTTACTTCTCAAAAAACTTTCGGTTGGATGCAAGCTCGGAAACCTTATTATTAGAAAATGATCCAGATCTTAAATATTTAAATGAAATTAATAATAGATATGGTGCTAAAGAGTTTTTAGTACTCACCTATTCGCCAAAAGGTGAAATGATTTCAGAGGAATCAATTAAAAATCTTTCTGAGCTTAAAAATGAGTTACAAAACTTAAACTGGGTATACAATGTTATTACCTTATTGGACATTCCTTTGTTAGATGTAACTGATGAAAAATTAGTTGATCGTATTCAAAATTTTAAAACGTTAAAAAGTGAGAATGTTGATAAAAAAAGAGCTTTTGATGAAATACTTAATAGTCCTGTGTTTAGAAACTTTGTTATTAGTGAAGATGCAAAAACGAGTGGAATAATTGTTTATATAAAACCATTTACTGAGGAAAAAGAGAACAAATCAAAGAAAGAATTAGAATTTTTAAAAGATAAAATTAAAAAAGAGAGACACCAAAATATTTTAGAAATAAGAGAAGTAATAAAAAAATACAATCAAAATACACAAATTTTTCTTGGCGGTATTCCTATGATCGCTGACGATATGATGACTTTTATAAAAAAAGATATTATTACTTTTGGTCTAGGCGTACTTGCTTTTATTATTATAACTCTTTGGTATGTGTTTAGAAAATTAATATGGATAATAATACCAATCAGTAGCTGTTTCTTTTCTGTAGTCTTAATGATTGGGTTTCTTGGATTAGTTGGGTGGAAAGTTACTGTCATTTCATCAAACTTTATTGCTTTGATGTTAATTCTAACAATGGCGATGAATATTCATATGAGCACTAGATATTTACAATTGAGTAAGCAATTTTCAAATAAAAATAAATCTGAAATTATAATCTTAACAACAAGAAAAATGATATGGCCAATTTTTTATACTGTCATAACAACTATTTGTGCTTTTTTGTCATTAATATTTAGTGAAATAAAACCTATAATAGATTTTGGTTGGA
This sequence comes from uncultured Pelagibacteraceae bacterium, assembly GCA_902611265.1. Taxonomy (GTDB): domain Bacteria; phylum Pseudomonadota; class Alphaproteobacteria; order Pelagibacterales; family Pelagibacteraceae; genus Pelagibacter. The sequence continues at coordinate 38,751 of CACLYY010000006.1, read as the reverse complement.
TGATGACTTTTGGGTTGATTACATCTCTATTGATCACATTTACACTTCTTCCAACGCTGCTAAGTTTCATACAAAACTCAGATGTTTCTATGACTAAAGAGAAAGATTCAAAAATTACAAATTATTTAGGCAATCTATCTCTTAATAATAAAAATTATATTTTTGGATTAACTAGTTTAATCATATTTTTAAGTATTTTTGGTATTTCTAAGTTGGAAGTAGAAAATAGTTTCATTAATTATTTTAATAAAAAAACTGAAATATATCAGGGGATGAAGTTGATAGATGAAAAACTTGGTGGAACAACACCACTAGAAGTAATTTTAAAATTTCCAATTACAAAAGATGAGGAAAAAGATAATGAAAATGACTGGGGTGATGAAGAAGAAAATGACGATAAATATTGGTTTACAAAAGATAAAATAGATAAAATAAATAGAGTTCATAATTATCTTGATAATATTGAGGCTATCGGCAAAGTTTTATCTTTTGCTTCAATAGTCGAAGTTGCAACTAAATTAAATAATAACAAACCACTTGGAACATTAGAAATGGGTGTTCTTTATACAAAAATTCCTGATTCAATAAAAAAAGAAATAATAGATCCATACATCTCAATTGATGCTTCTGAAGCAAGAATAAGTTTGAGAATAAAAGACTCTTTAGATGGATTAAGAAGAAATGAACTTATTAATAAAATAAATTTTGATTTAGAAAAAAAATTAGGTTTTAAAAAAGATGAATTCAAACTTGGAGGGGTGCTCATACTATTCAACAATTTACTTCAAAGTTTGTTTAAATCTCAAATATTAACTCTTGGATTTGTAATGATTGGAATTTTAATAATGTTTTTAATTCTTTTTAGAAATATCAAAATTTCACTTATAGGTGTAGTGCCGAACCTTATTGCAGCTTTTTTTATACTCGGGATAATTGGTTTAGTAGGAATACCTCTGGATATGATGACTATAACAATTGCAGCTATTACAATTGGAATAGCAGTAGATAATAGTATTCATTATATTTATAGATTTAAAGAAGAATTGAGTTATTTAAAAGATTACAATAAAACTATCAAATATTGTCATTCAACAGTCGGTGTGGCAATACTAAATACATCTATCACTATTGTTTTTGGTTTTTCTATTCTGATTTTATCTAATTTTATCCCGACAATTTATTTTGGGATCTTTACGGGAATTGCAATGCTGTTAGCTATGGTATCCGTTTTAACTTTATTACCATCTCTTCTTTTGGTATTTAAACCTTTTAAAATAAAATAAGTGGTTGAAATTTTTAAAAACACACTAAGTTATTTATATACATTTGATATTATCTACTTAGTTTTCACGTTACTCTCATTAATTAAATGTACAAAAAATGGTTTTGTTTTGAGTATTTTGTCAGCCTCTAAATGGCTTCTAGCTTATGTAATAACGCTTTTCTTATTTCCAAAAGCAAAACCGTATTTAAAAGATATTATTGATAGTGAATACGTTCTAGATCTAGTTGTTGGCATAGGTTTATATGTAATAGTAATTTTCTTAATTTTATTAATAAACAAAGGAATAAATAGAGCTATCACATATTCTGTGCTAGGAAATTTAGATAGAATCTTTGGTTTCTTTTTTGGCTTTATAAGAGCTTACGTTATAATAGTGTGTATCTATACAACTATAAATATAGTCTATAATCATAATAAATGGCCAATTAACTTAAATGATGCTTTTACGTATGCATGGGTTGAAAAAGGTAGTAACTATCTTATAAAAGAATTCCCAGATAAAAAAGATTATGAGAAAACTAAGGAAAAAGTTCAAGATATATAATCCAAAAATTAAGGAGGAATGTGCTGTTTTTGGTATAAGTAATTCTAATGATGCCTCTACACTAACTGCTTTGGGTCTTCATGCTCTTCAACATAGAGGGCAAGAGGGTTGTGGTATTGTATCATATGATGGCCAAAAATATCATTCAGAAAAAAGATTTGGTTTGGTTGGAGACAACTTTAATGACGAAAAAGTTATAAAAAAACTTCCTGGAAAACATGCAATAGGTCATAATCGTTACTCAACAACTGGAGGAACGGCTTTAAGGAATGTTCAGCCATTTTTTGCTGATACAAACGCAGGCGGTATCGGTGTTGCACATAATGGTAATCTTACAAATGCCATAACTTTAAGAAATAAGCTAGTTCAAGATGGTGCCATTTTTTACACAACCTCTGATACTGAGACTATCGTTCAATTAATAGCTAAATCTAAAAGAGTTAAAACTATTGATAAGATTATAGATGCAATTTTTCAAATTCAGGGTGGTTATGCACTTGTAATGATGACACAAAATACACTTATTGGTGTTAGAGATCCATATGGGATAAGACCATTGGTAATTGGGAAGTTAAAAAATTCCTATGTTCTTGCATCTGAAACATGTGCCTTTGATATTATTGGGGCTAAATTTATTAGAGAAGTAGAAAATGGAGAAATTGTTTATATTGAAAATGATGAATTGAAAAGTGTAAAACCTTTTCCTCCAAAAAAAATAAGGCCTTGCGTATTTGAGTATATTTATTTTTCAAGACCAGATAGTATTTTAAATGGCAAAACAGCCTATGAGTATAGAAAAAATTTTGGCGCTCAACTTGCAAAAGAGGACAAAATTAATGCAGATTTAGTTGTGCCAGTGCCAGATTCCGGAAATGCAGCAGCATTGGGATATGCCGAAGAAAAAAAAATGAAATTTGACTTAGGTTTAATTAGGAATCATTATGTGGGCAGAACTTTTATTGAACCCTCACAGCAAATTCGAAGTCTTGGAGTAAAATTAAAATTAAATCCAAATCTATCTGTCATTAAAAATAAAAAAATAATTTTAGTAGATGACTCTTTAGTAAGAGGAACTACATCATCTAAAATAGTCAAAATGCTTTACGATTCTGGCGCTAAGGAAGTTCATGTTAGGATAGCAAGTCCAGAAATAAAGTTTCCTGACTTTTATGGAGTTGATACACCTACTAAAAAAGAACTCATGGCTGCGAATAAATCTACAGATGAAATTTGTGAATTTATTAAAGCAAAATCTCTTAAATTTTTAAGCTTAAACGGCTTATATTTAGGAATGGGTTTTGATAAAAGAAACAATAACTACCCACAGTTGACAGATCACCATTTTACAGGTGAATATCCTGTAAAAATAATTGATGAACTTGGTGAAGATAAAGTAACACAACTTTCATTATTAAGTACAGCATCAAATAATTAATATGAAAAAAGTAAGTTTTACTGAAATGAAAAATGGTACAAAAGATGATTATCAACTTTTAGAAAAGTTAGAAAGTCAATATGAAAGAAAAACAGCAGATAGAATTCTAAAATATTTAGCATCACAAACTACTACTCTTGAAGGATATCAAATAACTAGACTGGAACATGCTTTACAAGCAGCAACAAGAGCATTTAAAAATGGTGAAAGCGAAGAAATGGTAGTAGCCACGTTACTACACGATCTTGGGGACGAGCTAGCTCCAATGAATCATTCACAATACGCAGCTTCAGTAATTAAACCATACGTATCGGAAAAAACTTACTGGATTATTTTGCATCATGGTTTATTTCAAACTTATTATTCTGCTGAACATTTAGGCGGAGATAAAAATGCTAGAGAAAAATATAAAGATGCAGAACATTATCGGGCAACAGTAGATTTTTGTGAAAATTATGACCAAGCTTCATTTGATCCAAATTATAAATCAATGACTTTGAAAGATTTTGAGCCTATGGTTAGAAATATTTTTGCAAGAAAACCTTTCTATAATCACTAAATTGTCTAATATTTTAAAAAACGAGAAAAGCCCTTACCTTCAACAACATAAGGATAATCCTGTTGATTGGTTTCCATGGAATAAAGAAACTTTAGAAAAAGCCAAAAAAGAAAAAAAACCAATATTTTTAAGTGTTGGATACGCTAGCTGTCATTGGTGCCATGTAATGGCACATGAAAGCTTTGAAAATGAGGAAACTGCCAAACTTATGAATGAAAAATTTATAAATATTAAAGTTGATAGAGAAGAAAGGCCAGATTTAGATTATGTTTTTCAAAAAAGTTTATCAATATTAACTGGTGCTCAGGGAGGATGGCCATTATCAATGTTTTTAGATGAAAATGGTGTGCCTTTTACAGGTGGAACATATTTCCCACCAAAAGAAATTCAAGGAAGACCGGACTTTAAAAAAGTCTTAAATAATGTTCACAATGTTTACAAAGAGAATAGAGAAAAAATCTTAGCTCAAGCCCCTCAAGTAAAAGATATTTTTTCAAAAATAAATCAAAGATCTGCAGTTTTAAACCAACCTCTAGAGCCATTTGTTGAAAAAATTATCAATTATTTAGATGAAAGTAACGGCAGCTTTAAAGGAGCTCCAAAGTTTCCACAATTTTATTTATTTGATGCAATGTTTTATTTTTATTTAAAGACGAAAAATAATAATTATTTTAAACCCGTTGAAACTTTGCTTACTAACCTATGCTCAAAAGGAATTTATGATCATCTTGATGGTGGAATTTCAAGGTATGCCGTTGATGAAAAATGGATAATACCACATTTTGAGAAAATGCTTTATGATAATATTCAGTTTATTGATCTTTTGACTAATTTTTATCAAAATACAAAAAATAATTATTTTAAAGATAAACTTTTACAAACAATTCAATATTTTAATAATGAATTTAAAAATAATGAAAAATTATATGGTTCAGCATATGATGCTGACAGCGAGGGTGTTGAAGGAAAATATTATGTTTGGTCATATGAAGAATTAAAAAATCTTTTAAAAGAAGATATTAAATTATTAGAAAATAAGTACGAAATTTCGGAGAGCGGTAATTTTGAAGGTAATAACATTTTGGTGGAAAAAAATTTAATACCTGATGAAGATAAAAATAACCTAGACCAAATAAAAAATAAATTACTTAATATTAGAAAAAAAAGAGTAAAACCATTTTTTGATGATAAATCTCAAACTGATTTAAATGCATATATGCTCCAAGTTCTTCTCAAAACTTCAGTATATTTAGATGACGAAGATTTAAAAAATAACACGATAGAAACAATTGAAATATTAAATACAAAATTGCATCAAAAAATTATTCATTGTTATGAAAATAAAGAAATAGAAACTTTTCTTGAGGACTATGTATATTATGCTTTGCTCATGATAACGCTATATGAAGTTAATGCTGACAAAAAGGCTTTAGAAAAATCAATAAAAATAATGAATGATACTTGGGAATTATTCTTTAATAAAGAAACACAGCTATTCCAGAAAAATATTATTAAAGATAATGATTTGTTTGCAAGTCCACTAGACCTAAACGATAGCAATATACCAAATGGTAATAGTGTTTATCTACTAATTTCAAATAAATTATATTCAATTACAAATGATAAAATATGGTCTGAAAGAAATGAGGTTCTTAAAAAATCATTTCATCAGGTTTTAAACTCTTATTATTCACAAATGTTTAGCTTTATTAAAACCCTAGATATATGCGATAATAGCTTATCATTCACATTCAGTGGAACATCCCAGTCTATTAAGGACATACAGCTTTATTTACAAAAAGAATATCTAGGAGTTGCAACTTTTGTTTACCAATTAAATAATGATACAAAACCTAGTGTTGTTGTATGTAAAAACCAAACTTGCTCTAACAAATTAACTAACATAAACGAAGCTGTTGAATATCTAAGTAAGAGTTATTAAATCATTAATATGAATAAAGATAATATAATAGATCATTTTAAATCTGGAATTAAGGAGCTTATAAATTCCAAAATAGGCGTTGAGCACGAAAAATTCCTTTTCTATAAGAAGAATAATAAAAGAATTAATTATTCTACAATTAAAGATATTTTCAAAATTTTATATGAATTTGGTTGGAAACCATCTTATGAAGGTGAGAATGTTATAGCGTTAAATAAAGATAATAAGAGTATAACTTTAGAACCAGGTAATCAAATTGAGCTTGCAGGTGCTCAATTAAATAATATTCACGAAGTTTGCTCTGAAGCTAATAATTATTTGTTTGAACTTAAACAAGTTGTTGAAAAATTAGATTTAAAAATAGTAAGCGCTGGATTTGATCCAATATCTAAGTTGTCTGAAATTCCAAATAATCCTAAAAAAAGATATGAAGTAATGACAAAGGATATGCCTAAAGGCGGACCTCTCAGTTTAGATATGATGTATAGAACATCTGGGACACAGCTAAATCTAGACTACACGTCAGAAAATGATTTCATAAAAAAGTTTAAATTAGCAAATAGTTTAGTTCCATTAAGTATCGCACTTTTTGCAAACTCATCAATAGTTGAGAAAAAGGATAGTAAATACTTGTCATACCGATCAAAAGTATGGCAAGAAACATCAAGGGGTGGCCTTCCAGAAATTTTTTTAGAAAATGTTGATTTTGAAAAATATGCTGAATTTGTAATGGATTATCCAATACTATTTATAAAAAAAAAAGATAAATATTTATCTGGTAAAAATTATAAATTTTCTGATTATATGAATGGTAATATTCAAGAAATAAATAAATCTTTACCAAGTATTGACGATCTTGGATTGCATTTAAGTACTATTTTTACAGAGAATAGATTAAAACAATATATCGAATTAAGATCTATGGATACTTGTGGTTGGGACTGTATCTGTGCTGGCCCTGCTTTTTTTACTGGCCTTTTATATGGTAATTTAGACGAAGCATTAGAGTTTATTTCAAAATGGGAAAAGAAAGATTTATTGAATGCTTACAAAGATGCACCAATGAAAGGACTTGATACAAATTTAATGGGTAGAGATATGATTTATTGGATCTCTAACTTGTTAAAAATTGCTGAAAAAGGCTTAGAAAAAAGAGATTTTATTGGAAAAAGCGGTACAAACGAAACTAAATACCTGGAACATCTAAATAATATTATCAATAATAAAGAAACAGTGGCCAGTCATGCTATAAATAAATTCTCTAAATTTCAAAATTTAGAAGATTTATATGACAAATAAAATAATAGGCATACAGGGTGATAAATTAGATAAAATTAATATATCTTCTGATACATCAATATTTTTAGCTCATGAAGCTCAGAAACTAGGATATAAAATATTTTATTATACTCCTTCAAACTTATCCATCATCAAAAATAAAACATATGCAAATGGAGTATTTGTCAAATTAAATTATGAAAGAAAAAAATTTTATAAAATTTATAAAAAACAAAAAATTGATGTTGAAAATTTTAAATTTATTTTAATTAGACAAGATCCACCTTTCAACTCAGAATATTTAATTACTACCCTCATTTTGGATAATTTAAAAAAAACAAAGGTGATAAATAACCCAGTGGCTATTAGAAACGTATCTGAAAAATTATATTCGAAAAAATTTACAAAATATATGCCAGATACAATATTTTCAAATAATATTGAAGAAGTTAAGAAGTTTTATAAACAAAATAAAAGTATAATTATGAAACCCATTAATGGGTATGGAGGTAATCAAATACATTTGATTAAGAATAAGTTTAATAAAAAATTAATTACAAATTTTTTAAAAAAAAATGGACACTCAATGTTTCAAAAATTTTTAAAAAATATATCTAAAGGTGATAAAAGAGTTTTTATAATTAATGGAAAAGTATGTGGTGCAATCTCACGAGTTCCTAAGAAAGGTTCATATTTAAGTAATATGAGTAAGGGTGCTGTACCAAAACTTACAAGCCTTACCAAAAAAGAAATTAGGATTTCAAAAATTATTGGTAAAAAATTAAAGAAGGATGATATTTATTTTGCTGGGATAGACTTCATAGATCAACAGTTAAATGGAGATATTAATGTTACCTCCCCTACTGGATTAAAAACATACTACGACCTATCTAAAATAAATCTTGCTAAGACATTTTGGAAAGGTTTAAAAGCTTGAATAAATTATCTGATCAAAAAAAAGGATCATTGCTAGCTTTTGTGGCTGTAATGTTCATAACACCTGACTCACTTTTAATTAGACTTTCTCACATTGAAACTTGGGGAATGCTTTTTTATAGAGGTATAATCCCTTTCTTTGTTGTTTTTATTGGACTGTTATTATTTTATAGACAAAATTTCATAAACGCATTTTTCAAAGTAGGTACTGTTGGCATATTTTATGCTATCAGCTTTTCCATATGCAATATTACCTTCATAATATCTATTCAAAATACAAATGTAGCTAATACCCTGATCATGATTGCACTAGCGCCAATGCTATCTGCAATTTTAGGTGCTATTTTTTTAAAAGAGATACCTAGTAAAGGAACCTGGATAGCTATTTTTATAACATTTTTTGCTGTTTTATTCATATTCTATGACTCAATTAAAATAGGAAATCTCTTTGGAAATATTATGGGATTTGTTACCGCTGCAGGGTTAGCAGTCAACGCTGTACTGATAAGATATGCTAAAGACAGAGATCTTTTGCCATCTGCTGTCATGGGAAAATTAGGAGTTGCTGTTTTTGCCTTCTTTTTTGTAGAAAATTTCAATTTAATCGGATCCGATCAGATTTATATACCTTTGATGTGCATAGTTTGTGTAGCTCTTCCATTTGTTTTGGTGACAATTGCACCTAGGTTTATTCCTGCTGAGGAGGTGAATTTGTTTTTCTTGCTTGAAACTATAATTGGCCCAATTTGGGTTTGGTTTGTTATAAAAGAGCAACCAACTTTAGAGACCATAATTGGGGGAGTTATAATTATAACAACTATAGGCATCCACTCTTTTTTAAAACTTAGAGAACCTCAAAAAATTAATAATTAATTTCTTGATTTAATATTAAATCATCCATAGATAGCGAAATTATGGATAAGATATTAAAAAACTCATGGGCCCTTTTTATAGGTATGGGGCTAATTATGTTAGCTCACGGTTTCCAAGTTTCCTTGTTAGGAGTAAGAGCCGTACATGAAAGTTTTAGTATCACGGCTACAGGGTTTATGTTAACGGGATATTTTGTTGGGTACTTTATTGGTGCACGAACAGTACCTATCCTTGTTTCAAGAGTAGGTCACATAAGGGTGTTTGCGGCTTTTGCTTCAATTGCATCAATAGTCGTATTAGTTCACTCAATTGTAATAAATCCTTTAACTTGGTTTGTGCTTAGAGTTTTTTCAGGATTTTCTATGGTTTGTCTTTATACAATTGCAGAAAGTTGGTTAAACGATAGGGCAAGTAATAAAAATAGAGGAAGTGTTTTATCAATTTATATGATTGTACTCTTTAGTTCTATGGCAATAGGAATGTTTTTTTTAAATTTTAGTAGACCTGAAAACTTTCAACCTTTTATCTTAGTTTCATTATTTATGTCTTTATCGCTTGTTCCAATTCTACTTACAAAAAAGAAAGCTCCAAAATTTAAAAAAATTATTGGTATGAAAATTAAAGAACTTTATGAAGCCTCCCCGTTTGGTATGGTAAGCGCTGTTTTGTGTGGCATTTGTCATTCAGCGATGTTTGCATTAATTGCAGTGTATGCTGCAGCAATGAATTTTAGCATATTTGAAATATCTTTTGTAACTTTTCTAGTTGCAATTTCTGGTGCTATCTCACAATGGCCAATTGGAAAACTATCTGATATTTATGACAGAAGGACAGTAACTGTTTATTCTACGTTTGCTGCAGCTTTTTTTGCACTATGTGCAATTTTTTCTGTAGGGACAATGCATTTGCCCGATGGATTAGCAAGTTCAAAGTTTTGGTTTTATGTATTTACAGGTTTATATGCATTCTTTAGTCTTCCAATGTTTGCGTTAATATTTGCGCACACAAATGATTTTGTAGCTAAAGAGAAGTTTGTTTCAGCAGGTGCTGGTTTACAATTTGCTTTTGGTATGGGGGCTATGAGTGGTCCATTTTTGTGCTCCTTGTTTATGGATTTTGTTGGAGAGAATGGTTATTTCATTTTTTTAATCATATTCCATGTATTTATAGGTATTTATGGTATTTATAGGATGAAGGTCAGAGAAGTTGTTGAAAATCCAGATTCGCAGTTTACCCCTCTGCCAACTACAATTACGCCAATTGGCTTAGAATTAAATCCAGCTGCTGAGCCTATTGAAGAACCAATAAAATCAACATCAAAAGAAGGAACTAAAGATAAGGAAGTCCCAAATAGTCTTGGATAATCTTTAATAAAGAGAGAGTTTAAAGAAACAAATTAATAACCTAGATTAGGATCTACTCGATTAAGTAATTTTTTTTGATCAATAAATAGTTTTAAATTATCAAAAAACTTTTCTAAAACCATTTCGATATATTTTCCTTTACTATCTGACGATATATGAGGTGTAATGACTAAATTTGGAGTATCCCAAAATTTAGAATTTCTATTTATAGGCTCCTCTGAAAAAACATCTAAAATTGCTCCAGAAATTTCATTTTTTTTTAATTTTTTTCTTAAATGCTCATAATCCATTACAGATTGACGACCAATATTAACAATTCCACACGTAGCTTTAAGTACATCTAATCTTTTTTTATTTATTAATCCTTTAGTATCATTTGTTTCTGGAACAGCTAAATAAAGAAAATCAGCTTCAGGTAAAACTTCATCAATTCTATCAAAAGTGATAACTTTTGAACATCCCTCTACTTTTCTTCCCCTTCTATTGATACCAATTACATTTGCCCCCAATGCACTGATATGTTTAATCATTGACCCTCCTAATGATCCAGTTCCAACTACCAAAACTTTTTTGTTCTCAATTGGGTTGCTTAATAAAGTTACAAACTCTCTATTTCTTTGATTAGTAATTATTTTTGTCATATGATTTTGAAGCATCAAAATACTCATCAAACCAAATTCCCCAGCCTTTTTTGCATGTATCCCACTGCTATTTGTTATAACTAAATCTTTTTTAATCCAGTCAAATGGGTAAAGGTGATTAACTCCTGCTGAAACGATATGAATCCATTTTAAATTTGGTGCTATTTCACTTAAATCATTTGTTGGAAAGTCCCAAGCAAGTAAGATATCTGCATCTTTCATTGATGATTTCCAATTATCATCATCCCAATCAACTATGTATGAAATCTTATGTTTTATCTTTGGGTGTTTATTGAGAAAATTCTCAAATAATTCTTTTGGAACACTACTATTTTTTTCACCTTCTAAATCACAAGGCAAAGAACCTTTTTTCCAGTGATTATTTCTTATATGAATTTTAATTTTACCTTTGGACATTTAAAATTAAAATATACTAAAATTTTAAAAATTATAACAATGATTAAAGAAGGTTGTTCTCATAAAAAAATGTAATATTGTATAGAATATTAAAATTATGCCTTCATTTGATGTAATAAGTAAAATTAATTATCAAGAATTTGACAATGCTCTTGCAAATTGTTTAAGAGAAATTGCTAACCGATATGATTTTAAGGGACTTAATATTTCAATTGAGAGAAAAGATAAAATAATAACTACAATAGCGCCAGATGAATTAAAATTAAAACAAGTAAATGAATTGCTACAAGTTCATCTTATAAGAAGAAAAGTAGATCCAAGAGTAATAATCGTTAAAAATTCAGAAGGTGCAGCTGGTGGAACCATCAGACAAATCAGTGAATTAACAGAGGGTATTAGTCAAGAAAATGCTAAGAAGATTATTGCTGATGTAAAAAAACTGAAACTTAAAATCCAAATTAAAATTCAAGGAGAAGAACTAAGAGCACAAGGGAAAAAAAGAGATGATCTTCAGGAAGCAATATCTGCTATACAAGATATTGATATAGGACTTCCAATTGAATTTATAAACTTTAGAGATTAATCAAATATGATTGAAATAATTTTTAGTATATTCGTTATTGTTGTCGTAAGTTTTTATTTATTTAGACCTACTTCAAAACAAGAAGAGAAAGATTTGAAATCTAAAAATAATTGGCGTGGTGGATTTTAAAGGTCAAACTAGAACTAGAACTTTTGAGGTAAAACAAGAACAGAGAAGGTGTGAATAAAGAAAACGCAAATAAACTCTGGAAAATTATTCAGGAAGCTGGCGATTATTTGGGGTGCTAGTGGGACAACCTACTTCACACTACCTCACACTACTTCACACTAGTTATGCGGACAATTTAATTTTCACCAAAAATAAATCGCTTAAAGACTCATCAATTTAAGCAAAAAACTATGCCACAGACTAGGCCAGATTTAGATAAATCAAATAGCTATTTTTTAAGCAAACAGACTCATAGTTCAAGATTTTAATTCTGCCATTATTGAACCAAAAAATAGACTTTAACTATTTTAATAATTAACTAGTGCGATTTGTTACAATTTTATTTCTAATACTATTTTCTCAATCTTTATCTAAAGCAGATCATATTTTAAAAGAAGAAGTGTTTAAAAATGATCCCGTATATCATAACGACAAAAAATTTATCCTCAGCTGTAAGTATGGAAAATCTGGAAAATATGATGTGATACTTGATATCGATGGAGATAATGCAAATGTTTATAATATTAATAAGAATGAAGTTTACTATTTTAATGATGTTGAAGTATCAGATCCTAACAATGAATATAAAGGAGGCCATGTATGGAATATCCTATGGATAGGTGGTTATATAGCCGTAGAACTAAATTTATTAAGAATTCATTATGGTTATGCCTCAAAAAAGGAAGTGCCTAACGGTAAGGATTTATATGGTCCTTGTATTGAAATCGAAGAGGTAAAAGCTAAAAATATATCCAAAAGATTTAATTAGATATTTTAAGCAATTAGACTCTCTGTTCAGGATTTGATAATCTTGGATTATGAAAAAACTTTTAGCGATCATGTTTCTGGGTTAGATGAAAGATAAATTAGTCTTTAAATCAGTAGATGCATGTTTTGAATATATGGAAAAGTTTTTTTCAAATTATGAATTAGAAAATAAATCCCTTTATCACGGAAAAATTCTTCAAATAGATAAAACTGAAACTGCAGCATTTATTAAAGTTCTTTGTCTTATTAATGGACAAACTGATTACGCAATTATAACTGCAGAAAAAGGAGAAGAATGTAATTCAAAATTAAAAAAAGGTGATATGGTTTACGTTGGTTTAGAGATGGTTCAAAAAACTATTGATAATAGAGTAAGAAGATGGGAGGAGAACATGAAAGAGAAAGATTACCCTGGTAAAGATTTACATCCAAATTCTTTTGGCACTATACTCAAGAAGCTAAAGTTAGAACTAAATACATCAACAAAACAATTTGAATTTGAAGATTAAAAAATGACTCCAAGTGGTTTTGGAATTTATATAGCAGTTACATTTATTCCTTGGATAGGTTTGTCATTCAGAATTTATGATATCTTAAAAGGAAACTATGACCCAAATGAAGACCCAAAAATTTTAACTCTATTAGGAGTTTGGGCAATAGGTTTTACTTTGATATGGATACTAGTAGGTGGTTTTTCTGACAGTAACAGCATTGATTGTCGATACTGGTGGCAACTATGTTAAAAAAAATTTTATCATTAATATTTATCAGTTTGATTATTGCTGGGTGTAATAGAGAAGAGAACAATGAACGTAGAGCTTTGTCTCATTGTGCTGACATTAAATTTATTAGTTATGCCAATAATAATCCAAAGTTATTCATTGATCCATCAAAGGTGATTGTAGAAACAAAGAAACGAGATAAAAAAATTAAAGAATGGGTTAAAATTAACCACAATGAAAAAGATTTAATGGGTATAGGAAAATTGAGAGAAAAAATGAATGATAAATTTGATGATATTAACTATCCGCTTCATCAAGAAATTCTTTTTTTATTTTCTGAAGCTCGAAATGTAACAATGTTAAATGACAAAACAATTGATTGGAAAATCGAATATAAAAAAGAAGAGCTTACAAACTATGAAGAGTTCCACCTTGAATGTTGGAATGAATATAAGAAAGATAATGGTTATTATTCTAAAGACTTTATAAAAAAGTATCTAGAATGGCAAAAGCAAGATGTTTCTAATTTAAATAAATACCATCATAAGGTTTTTAATTACCTTGAAAATTTTTCGAAAGACTATCAGTTCACAACTGAGATGTGGGAATTAGAAAAAAAAATGATGAAAATGGTACCAAGAAACTAATATGAAAAACCTTTAGAGATCGTGGTACTGGGTTATAGGATTTTATAGGATACTAGGCCACAGACTAGGCCAAGTTGAGATAAAACAAAGTTTTAGGTTGTATGAATAAAGAAAACGCAAGTAAACTCTGGAAAATTATTCAGGAAGCTGGCGATTATTTGGAAGGACAACTTCCAGATCATCCTAATCATCCTAAAGGTAGAAATCCTTATGCTCATGTCGCAATTTGCGTAAAGAGTAAATTCAATGCAAGTTATAAAGATATTGAGGATGAAAAATTTGATGAAGTAGTAAATTATATTAACTTTCTAAGAGAAAATCCTAGTTAAATTAACATTTAATTATATTTAAAAATGAATCAACATCAGATGGGTCTGTGTTCCATGCGGCAACCAACCTAACTGCTTTATTCTCCCATTCTTCATCATTAATTTTGTAACCATTTGAATTAAATTGATCAATTATATTTTTTGGTATTTTAACAAAAACCTCATTTGCATCTGTTGGGTAAGCTAATTCAATATTTTTGTGTTTCAGCAAGCCGTGGCTTAGTTTTTTTCCCATAGCATTCGCATGTTTTGCATTTTTTAACCAAACTTCATTTGATAAATAAGCATCTAATTGTGCAGATACAAAACGCATTTTTGATAATAAATGACCTGCTCTTTTCATTAAAAAAGGTAAGTTACCGACTAAATCTTTATTAAAAAATATTATTGCTTCAGCAGCGAAACATCCATTTTTTGTAGCTCCAAATGACAACACATCTATACCAGATTTCCAAGTCATTTCTGCTGGAGAACAGTTTAATGAAACTATAGCATTTGCAAACCTTGCACCATCCATATGGATATTTAGTTTATGTTTATGGGCAACTTCTGATATTTTTTTTATTTCATCTAATTGATAAGCCACACCTGTTTCACAAAGTTGTGTAATGCTAACTGATGAAGGCTGAGTGTGATGAACAATTCCTTTGCCAGATATGCTATCATCTAACTCTTCAGGAATAATCTTACCATGAATCCCATCAAGATTAACCAATTTTGCTCCTCCAGTATAAAATTCAGGTGCTCCACATTCGTCTACATTAATATGGGAAAGTCTGTGACAATATATATTTCCAAATGAAGGTGTCATAGTTGATAAAGCTAAAGCATTTGCAGCTGTTCCTGAAGCTGTTGGAAAGACTATTACTTCCTTTTCAAAAATTTCAGAAAATTTTTTTTGCAAGTTCTTAGATAGCTCATCATTACCATAAGGAGTTCTATCTTCGTCATTAGCTTTAAGAATTGCATCCAAAACCTCTGGACAAGCACCAGTAACATTGTCTGATGCAAATTTTACTCTTTCTCTTTTTGTTTTAATTTTTGTCACAATTATTGCTTTGGAAAATAATCTTTTAATTCACCTTCTCGATATACATCAGCTGTACAGCAATGTAATCCACCTCCGAATGCATAAGCATCTCTTAATTCAATTGGCAGAACCTCCATTCCCAATTTATCAAGCTGTTCTGCTTGATATATTTCGCTTTTTTCAACACATACTGTTTTAGAGTCTAAAACTAATACATTCATTGATAACCACGTTGATGAGTAGCATAAAGGTGGTGGTTCATTGTGTGCTGGTTGAGCACTGTCAACTATTTCCCAGCCATTATTTTCAAATAATTTTCTTTGTTCTTTAGGAAGTCTTCTTTGAGGATTATTAATTATCAAACCTTCTTTTATAGGTGTAAAAGTTGCATCTATATGAATAGGATATGGATCACCTGGAAAGTTAACAGCATGCACTCTATGATCTTTATAATGTCTTTTTAACCAATCAATTCCTTTTAAATTTGTTGTAAAACCATGCTGCACAACTAAATCCTTTCCAAATCTTAAAACATCAGCAGCATCAAACAGTGGCTCTTCTTCAGTAGTTACAAAATATTTTTTTTCAGTCCACTCTAATCTTTTTTGAATGCCAATTTTATCTGAAAGATAATCTTTTCGATAGTCAGCATCTGTTAATCTTGGTTTGGGTGCAGACTCATGTCTCATATAAGGATCAGAATTATAATATTTCTTTAGCAAAGGTCTGTAGCAAAGATATTCAAACCATCTACATCTGTAACTCATCGTAGCCTCTAGAATTTCATTACCAACAGTCAGTAAAACATCTCTTGGGGGCATACATCCAAACATTGTTTCTGCTTCCCAGTCTGGTGTAGATGTTTTTTGATTGAAATTAATAGGATCTGGTCTATCAACTATAATTCCTCTTTTTCTTAGTATATCTGAAAAATCATCTAATAGTTGGTTAGCTTTATCAACGGTATCTTTAGTGCGAGGTCCAAATTTACCCCTCATATCGCTATCTTCAGGAACCTTTGCATCTAATGCTGGTTCAGGAGCTGGAATACAAGTACCATCTGCTTTACCTACTATCACATGTTTTAATGGATCCCACTCATTCCAACTATTAACAATTATTTTTTCATCGCTCATATTAATTTAAGCCTATAAATCTTCTATTGGATTGCATTATAAAACTATAATAAAAAATTGACATAAAGATAAAAAATCCACCAGTTATAGTATTTGTTGATGGAACTTCATTAATTCCTAACCAAGGTAACCATACCCAAAAAATTCCACCTATAACTTCGGTCAATGAAAGCAATGTAAGATCTGCAGCAGGTATATTTTTAGAGCCAATTGAATATAAAATCAAACCCATGCAAACTAAAGTTCCATGGGTTGCAAATAAAGCTTCATTTTTTCCAGTAGATAAAAAGTCAACACCAATACTCATAAGCATTATGGCAGAAAACATACAACAAAATAATCCAGCTAATGCAACTGTTGTAAATTTTGGTGTTTCTTTTCTCCACCTAAGTGAAACTGAAAATATTGAGAAACCTATTGCAGAAATAAGTCCAAATACAAGTCCAGGTAAAGTATTTTGTTCTGAATTATCAAATGCCATTATGCATATACCAGCTGCTGCTACTATTATAGCTATCCATACTGTTATAGAGATTTTTTCTTTTAAAAATAAAAAACCAAGTAAAGCAGTTATAAATGGCATAGCAGCAAGACAAAGCAAAGTTATAGCTGCAGTAGTATTAGTTATGGACCATATAAACGTAATCATTGCCGTCCCTAAGCCAATTCCTCCTATAATTCCAGATATACCTACCTTAAAATAATTCTTGTAAAAGTCTTTTCCTTCTTCAAGAAACAAATACATGTTCAACAAAATAAAAATTACTAAGCCTCTAGTGAATAAATATTGCCATGGAACTGTCTCTGGTTGATCAATATGCCTTACAACATAAGGGCCAAACGACCATAAAATCCCAGCTATGAGCACAATTGGAATGGCTGCTTTTGGATTTTTTAAATCAGGCATATGTAATTTTTTTATTTAAGAAGTGTGAAAATATAAATATAAATTTGTATAATAACAATCAAATAAATACATGAATTAATGGACATTAATATTTTAAAAATAGCTTCAGATACTAAAAATAATAAACATATTAATAACTGTACTCACTCAACTAAATTCAAAAGTTCAATATGCGGAGATGAAATAGAAATTTTTTTAATTATTAAAAATAATATGATTAAAGATTTTTCATATCAATCACAATCTTGCATATATTGCAATGCATCGGCGAATTTAGCCACAAAAAATTTTAAGTTGAAAAGTAAGGACAAAATTAAGGATTTTTTTAAGTTACTCGAGCAATATAATGATAAACAAAATATTTCGTTTCCAAATGAATGGAAAGATTTTAAAAAAATTTTTAATACAAAAAATTTTACAAGAAAAGAATGTATAACACTACCAATTAAAGCTTTAAAAAAAATTATTCAGTAAATGAAAAAAGATAAAATCTATCAATCACTTTTAGCTTTGATTTTTTCCACAATAACAATTGGAGTTCTAACATTGTTGACCTATAAAACTAACTTTGGCCTTTTTTTAGTAGCCTCATTTGGATCTTCAATGGTTCTGCTTTATGGTTATCCTGATAGTCCTTTTGCGAAGCCTAAAAATATATTATTTGGTCACTTAGTAACATCAGTTATTGGAATTATATTTTATAACTACGTCCCATTACCAATTTATATTTTAATTCCTCTTGCAGTAGGTATAGGTGTTGGATTAATGATTTTGTTAGATGTAACTCATCCCCCAGCAGGAGGAAACCCCATTATAGTCATTTTAGGATCAGTATCTTTTGAATATCTGTTCTCTCCAATACTAACTGGATGTTTGATTATAATAGTTTTTGGAATTCTTCTAAATAAATTTGTTGCTCAAAAGAAATATCCTTAGCCTCTTACTATTCATTTGATTGATGTTACAATTATGCTAAACTTTATTTACAAAATATCTATAGAGAGATTTTAAACTTAAATATTAGGAGATAAAATGAAAGTACTTTGCGTGTTATATGATGATCCAAAAGGTGGTATGCCTAAGTCTTATGCCCTATCAGATCTTCCAAAATTAGAAAAATATCCTGACGGAATGACTTTACCAAGTCCAAAAGGTAGAGATTTTACACCAGGAGAATTATTAGGTTGTGTGTCTGGAGAGTTGGGATTAAGAAAATTTTTAGAGAGCAATGGTCATGAGCTAATTGTAACAAATAGTAAAGATGGTGAAGGATGTGAGGCTGATAAACACATCGTAGATGCAGATATAGTGATTTCTCAACCTTTCTTCCCTTATTATTTGACCAAAGAAAGAATTGCAAAAGCAAAAAATTTAAAAATGGCAGTCACTGCAGGAATTGGATCTGACCACGTAGATCTTCAAGCAGCAATGGATAATAAAATCGATGTTGTAGAGGTCACATTCTGTAACTCAAGATCAGTTGCCGAACATATTGTAATGATGATTGTATCTTTGGTAAGAGATTACCATAATCAACACAGAATAGTTAATGAGGGCGGTTGGAACATTGCAGATGCTGTTCAAAGATCATATGACGTTGAAGGAATGCATATTGGAACAGTTGCAGCTGGAAGAATTGGACTAGATGCTTTGAGAAAAATGAAACCTTTCGATGTCCATCTTCATTACTTTGATAGACATAGATTACCTGAGTCAGTTGAAAAAGAATTGAATTTAACTTTTCATGAAACAGTTGAATCAATGGTTAAAGTTTGTGATGTGGTAACTATAAACTGTCCACTACACCCTGAAACAGAGAATTTATTTGATGATGCAATGATTAGTAAGATGAAAAAAGGTGCATACATCGTAAATACTGCTCGTGGTAAAATTTGTAACAGAGACGCCATTGCTAAAGCATTAAAAAGTGGCCAATTAAGTGGATACGCTGGAGACGTATGGTTTCCACAACCAGCACCAAATGATCACGTTTGGAGAACAATGCCAAATCATGGAATGACGCCACATACTTCTGGAACTTCTCTTTCTGCGCAAGCTAGATATGCTGATGGTGTTAGAGAGATTTTGGAATGTTTCTTTGAGGGTCGTGAAATACGTAACCAATACTTAATTGTTAAAGATGGACAATTAGCAGGTATGGGTGCACATTCTTATAGTAAAGGAAGTGCTACTGGCGGTTCTGAAGAAGCGGCAAAATACCAAAAAAAATAAAGTTTTAAATACAAATCATTAAAGGTAAGCTATAATTAAATTAGATAGCTACCTTTAATGAAAAAATTATTAGCAATAATATTCTTATTTCTGTCTTCAACAAGCTTTGCAAACTCACCAAGTTTTGAGAAAGCTTATTTTGCAGGAGGATGCTTTTGGTGCATGGAAGAATCTTTTGAAAACATTCTTGGAGTTTCAAAAGTTATTTCAGGGTACTCTGGTGGCACTACAGAAAACCCAACATATAAGGAAGTAACGTATGGAAATACAGGCCATTTTGAAGTTATTGAAGTTATATATGTTCCAGAAGTTGTCAGCTATGAAAAACTTTTAGAAGAATTCTGGGTAAACATCGATCCCTTTGATGCTGCAGGACAGTTTTGTGACAAAGGATATAGTTACAGATCAGTTGCATTTTATCAAAATGAAAAACAAAAAGATTTAATAGAAAATAGTATTAAAGAAATAGAAAAAAAATTTAAAAAAAAAGTGGTAACTTACGTTAGAAAGTTTGAAAAATTTTACAAAGCAGAAGCTTTTCATCAAGACTATTACCAAATAAATTTTGTTAATTATTTAAGATATAAAAAAGCATGTAGACGCGAGGCAACATTAAATAATATTTGGGGGTCTTAAAGTGGCTATAATCAGTAAATTTGTAGCTTTAAAAAATTATATTCCAACTGGCTTACCAAAAGAAACAGATTTTGAAATAAAATCAAAAGAAATTTCAATTAATGAAACAAATAATATTTTGGTATCAAATTCATGGATATCAGTTGACCCCTACATGCGGGCAAGAATGACTGAAAGAAAAAATTATAAACCACCTTTCAAGATTGGTGAGGAAATGGAAGGATATGCAATTGGCAAAGTAGAGGTTTCAAATGATAACAGTTTAAATGTTGGAGATTTAGTATTTAGTAACCATGGTATGAGAGATAATTTCGTTTGTAATGCTAATCAACTTAAAAAGCTTAAGCCCATTAACATGCCGATACAGTCTTATTTGGGTCCTCTTGGTATGACAGGACATACTGCATATATCGGATTATTAAAACATGGAGAATTAAAAGCTGGACAGACAGTTTTAGTTTCTTCAGCTGGAGGGAGTGTTGGCTCAACAGTTTGTCAAATTGCAAAAAATTTTGGTTGCAAAGTTATTGCTAGCACTGGCTCAGATGAAAAAGTTGATTGGTTGAAAGATGAATTAAAAGTTGATTATGCATTTAATTATAAAAAGGTGGAAAACCTTGTTGTGCATTTCAAAGAAATTTGTCCTGATGGGTTTGATGTATACTTTGATAATGTTGGTGGCGATTTTTTAGAGTCTGCAATTTTTCAAATGAAAAATTATGGTCGTATAGTTATTTGTGGGAGAATTTCTCAAATGAATGTGACTACACCAGGATCTGGAATCAAAAATATGGCATACGTACTTGTTAAAAGACTTACAATTAAAGGATTTTTAATATTTGATCATGAAAATGAAAGAGAGCCATTTGAAACTGATATGTTAAAATGGTTATCTGAAGGCAAAGTAAAATTTAAAGAAACTATTTATCAAGGATTAGAAAGTGCTCCGAAATCATTTATCGATTTATTAGAAGGAAAAAATATTGGTAAAATGCTTGTCAAAATTTAGTTTAAAAATTTATGGCAATATAAATCCTTCATAATGATAAAAACTTTTCCATTACTATTTATATTATTATGGTCTTCGGCTTTCATATCTGGTGATATTATAGTTCAAAATGCCTCACCTTTTGCAGCACTTGCCTTTAGATTTGGTATTGTAACTATCGGTTTTTTTTTATTTGCATTACTTAAAAAAGAAATAATTTTTACAAAGATAAGATTTATCCTAGAAAGCATAACTACTGGTGTGTTATTCCATGGATTATATCTTGGTGGTTGTTGGTATGCTTTTCATGTAGGAGTTCCTGCAAGTGTAGTTGCATTAATTGTTACTCTTCAGCCTATTTTAACTAACTTGTTATCAGGACCAATCTATAAAGAAGTTATAGGATGGAGACAGTGGGTTGGTATAATTTTTGGATTTGTTGGTTCTCTAATGGTTCTTGGAATTGATTTTGGAAATGAATTTCCTAAAGATGGGATTATTACTTGTTTTATTGCTCTTACCGCAATCACTGCAGGAACCCTTTGGCAAAAAAAATTAAGCGGAAATGTACCTTTGTCAGTAAATAATGGCTTTCAAGCGTTTGGAGGCTGTTTTTTTAATCTAATTTTAATACTAATTTTAGAAACTCCTTATATTAATTTCACAACAGGGTTTATACTAGGAATGACACATCAGATCATACTGGTATCTTTCGGAGCTTTTACAATTTTAATGTTTTTAATCAAAGCAGGTTCTGTAAGTAAGACCTCAACATTATTTTTTCTTGTTCCACCTACAACAGCTGTTATGGCATATTTATTTTTAGGAGAGAAACTATCAAATATTGATGTGGTAGGTTTTATATTAGCAACTATAGGAGTTTATATTGCAACAAGAAAGTAAATGAAAATTATTTTTTTTTTAAAAAAGTTTTACCGACCATTTATTTTAACTTATCTTTTTTTTTCTATTGGGATAAGTTTCTATCCTTCTTTTGAGTTTTATTCATTTAAGGGACAATTATTAATTTTGGCCGTATCTACCTTTAATGGTTTTTTAGGTTTTTATATTAAAAAATTATAATACGTAAGGCTCAGGTCTAGCGTTGCTTTTTAAAACTCTCTCAACATCAAAAACACTTATATCTATTGATTGATAACTGCCAGTGTTTATTAATTCAGTAAGTGCTCTACCAATTCCTGGAGCTTGCATTAATCCTCTTCCAGTAAATCCAGAAGCTAAATAAACATTTTCATATTTTGGATGTTTTCCAACAACTGCATTGTTATCTAACTTATTACAATCATAAAATCCTGCCCAACCTCCTGTCAATTTAAGTTCCTCAAAAGCTGGTATTCGTTTTGCAAGAGCAGGCCAAACAAGTTCCTCAAAATCATTCCATGCTGGCTCTAAATCCTTTGCATCAAATACAGATATTGGTGATCCAGCTAAAAATTCCTTACCCTCTGGTCTCCAATAAACACCTGTGGTTAAGTCGCCTGTCAAAGGCATATCGGGAAAATGTTTAGGACATTTGACTCTAAAGACTGTATGTTTTTGCGGTTCGACTGGGATATCTGATAAAAGTTCTTTTGTCCAGCAACCTGCTGCTGATATAATAGTCTTTGCATTAAGCTCAGATAAATCTTTAACTTCACCTTTTATAAATTCAGCACCAAGCTCTATAGCCTTACTTTTTAGAGCACTATGAAACATAAAAGGATCTATCCATCCCTCACTTTTGTTATCAGTATAAGTAGCTGTTTCTATCCCTTCATTATTAATATAAGGAAAAATTTTATTTAATTCTGAACCCTTTATATTTTTTGTACCAGCATCACATTCTTTATGATTTTCTAAAGCTCTATACTGTTCTTCTGCGTGTTCTGGTCCAAACATCAATAGATAGCCATTAGGGACCATGCTGGCTGTTGGATTTGGATTTTTTTTTGTTTTAAGAAGTTCAGGAATTTTAAAAATAAACTCTCTTGCAAATTTACCTAATAGAATATTTTCTTTCTGATAAAATTGCCTCCTAAACCCACCTAGTGATAGTGGAAATGATGCAGTCTTATAAGTTGGATCTCTTTCAATTACCTTGACTTTTCTGCCATCCAAAGACATAAAATAAGCCGTTGCAGTGCCAATAATACCCCCACCAACTATAATTACATCATCCATAATGCCTATTATACACTATTTTTTTTGCATTAACCACATAGCATCCTGACTTAAAAAGTAAATTTTACCAGTAGATGGATGAACTTGAATGTCTCTTATTCTTCCAATTTTATTTTTAAAAATAATCTCTTCCTTAACATTTGATAAATCATCAAATATCAATTTTCTCAAGGACTTGTCTTTAAGTGAAGTTATTAAAGCATGACCATTCCATTCTTTGAACTCCTCACCTTCATATATTGTTATTGCACTAGTAGCAATTGATGGTACCCAATACTGAATGGCTTTGGTGAAACCAGGTTTCCATTTTGGACCAATTGGAATTCCAGAATAATTTTTTCCACCCCATCCAAGTATTTTCCATCCATAGTTTTCTCCTTTTTTAACTTCTCCAAACCAATCGCCTCCCTTAGCACCATGATTACTTATATAAATTTTTCCATCAAATTTAGAAAGTGCCATTCCTTGAGGATTTCTTATTCCAATTTGGTAAATTTCTGGTAACCAATCAGAGTTGCCCTCAAACTTTGGATTATCTTTTGGAATATCTCCATTTAAATGTATTCTAATTATACTTCCAGGATGCTTTGATGCGTCTTGCGCAATCATTCCTTGTCCTCTTTCACCAGCGGATGCATATATATAGTTGTCTTTTATCGCAAGTCTCGAACCAAAATGATATCCTGAGTCAATTGGTGGATTGGCCTGAAAAATATTTTTAAAATTTAATTTTTTTTTATTTAATTCTGATCTAGCTATTGATGTACTAGTCTTGTAATTGCCTCTATCCTCAGTATATGAAATCCAAACTATATTATCTTTATGTATAATATCTAACAATCCTCCTTGACCATGAACCACAAAGTTCAACTCGTGACTGACTTCTTGAATTTCTTTCGATGAAATATCAACTATTTTAATTTTTCCACTTTTTTCTGTTACAATAATTTCATTATTATTAATGAAAGAAGATCCCCAAGGAGAATCTAATTCAACTAATTTTTCTAAAACAATTTTTTCAGAATAAGAATTTGATATAAATATTAAAGATAAAATTATAATTAAAAAATTTATTTTCACCTTAGGAAAGTTTTGATCTTCCTCCATCAACTGCAATTATTTGTCCTGTTACCCAAGAACTTTCTTCAGTAAGTAAAAATTTTGCAAGTGCAGCTCCATCTTTACCCTCCCCCAATCTCTTAAGAGGATGTGCTTTAGCTATTCCTTGTGCTATAGCCGAATTTTTTAAAATTGGATGAGCTATTTTTGAATTTGATAAGCTTAATGCAACGCTATTTACTCTAATGTTAGGCGCAAATTCAGCTGCTAATGATACTGTTAATCCCTCAATAGCAGCTTTTGTTGATGCAATTATTGAATGATTTGTGAATCCCCTTTGAGCTGCAACAGTTGAGAATAAGACTATTGAACCACTATTTTGTTTAAGATTATCCTGAAAGCCTTTTATTAAATCTACAGCTGAATAAAAATTAAGTTTCATACATTTATTAAAATCATTCTCTGTTGTATTCTTTAAAGGCTTTAGATCAATTGATCCAACGCAGTAAGCTAAACCTTTAATATCTGAAATATCTGATTTTATTTTTTCTACAAACCCATCGTCTAACACATCTGTTACAGTATATTGAGAATTCAATTTTTCAGATAAGATTTTTAATTGACTCTCGTCTCTACCAACTAAATGTACTTTGTTGCCTGAAAAGTACAATTGCTCTGATAAATTAGAACCGATAGAACCTGTCGCACCGACAATTAGATATTTTTCTGCCATATAAATAATAATGAAATTATTTTTTATACTTGGAAATCATTTATTTCCATTAAAAAACCTTGACCGCTACAAAAAAGACCACCTCTTTTTTATGTCGGAAGACTACCAATTGTGCACGTATGAGAGACACCATAAATTGAAAATTCTATTATTTTTGTCTTCAATGAGGTCCTACGCAGACAGATTGAAAGATAATAAATTTAAACTCAATTATTCAAAGATCGATTCGAGTGATTTTAAAAAAGATTATACTAAAAAATTAGAATTAATTTTAAAAAAAAATAAAATAAAGGAAGTCACAAGTTTCGAAATAGAGGATAAATTTTTTGAAGCAAAAATAAAAAATTTTTTAAGCAAACAGAATGTAAAATGGAATATTTTACAATCTCCTATGTTTTTAGATAGTCGTGAGGATTTTAAGAAATATTTATCAAATACAAAAAAACCCTTTATGGCAAAATATTATAAAGACAAAAGAGAAAGATTAAATATTTTATTAAACAAAGATGGTTCACCTGAAGGTGGAAAATGGAGCTTTGATGAGGATAATAGAAAAAAATTACCAAAAGATATTTCCATTCCTAAACAACCAAATATCAAAGAAAGTAGTCATACAAAAAATCTAAAACCTGTTATTCAAAAATTATTTAATAAACATCCTGGTCATACAGAAAATTTTTGGTTTGCTACTGAATATAAAGATGTTTTCAAACTGCTAGATTTTTTTATAAAAGAAAAACTTAACTTATTTGGAGATTACGAAGATGCAGTCGATCAAAAAAATAATATTTTGTTCCATAGCGCACTTAGTCCCTATCTAAATTTAGGTTTAATTACACCTGATATTATTATGCAAAAAGTTATGAATTTTCATCATGCCAAAGGTGTAAGACTCAATTCCTTAGAAGGCTTTATAAGACAAATTATTGGTTGGAGGGAATTTATGAGGGGAATATACCAAAATTATAACAAAGAAATGGAAAATGGAAATTTCTTTAAACATTCTAGAAAAATGAAAATTTCATTTTACAATGGCACTACAGGCTTAGATCCATTGGATCACTCTATTAAAAATGCTGATAAGTATGGATGGTCACATCATATTGAAAGATTAATGATATTATCGAACATAATGAATTTGTGCGAAGTTGAACCAAAATCAGTTTATAAGTGGTTTATGGAGATGTTTGTTGACTCGTCAGATTGGGTAATGGTACCAAACGTTTACGGTATGGGATTGTTTAGTGATGGTGGTATATTCGCTACCAAACCTTACATATGTGGTTCTAGTTATTTCATGAAAATGATGGACTTTAAAAGGGGCAGTTGGTGCAATATTATGGATGGTCTTTATTGGCGTTTCATAGATAGAAATAGAAAGTTTTTTTTAAAAAATCCTAGACTATCAATGATGGTGAGGATTTTTGATAAAATGAAAGAAGATCGAAAAAAATTAATCTTATCAGAGGCAGATAAATTTATTAAGACGAATACATATGGGAACTAAAGTATATTTTAACAATTCTTGTAATATTTGTAGGATGGAAATTAACCACTATAAAAAAATTGCTAATACTGATTTAGAGTGGGTTGATATTACCAATAACGAAGATGCTGTTAAAATTACATCTAAATCTCAAAAAGAATTACTTAGAAGATTGCATGTTATAGTTGATGGAGAAGTTATTGGCGGAGCTAAAGCTTTTATTATTATTTGGTCAAAAATACCAAAATATAAATTTTTATCTAAAATTTTCTCAATAAAACCATTATTTTTTATTTTTCACTATCTTTATGAAATTGCAGCTTATTTTTTATTTTTAAAAAATAGGAAACAATTAAAATGAAGAAACAAAATTTACCAACTAAGATTTGTAAAGTTTGTAATCGTCCTTTTACTTGGCGAAAAAAGTGGAAGCTTAACTGGGATAAAGTAAAATATTGTTCAAAGAAATGTGCTTCAAATAATTAACTACTGCGTTTTACTCTTTCTAGGATCTTTTAAAGATCTAAGTATTTTTGATAATCCAGTAATTTTCAAACTGTAGTAAATTACATAAATTAGGGTAAGTCCTAAAGCCATTGTCGATAGAAAAACAAATATAGCTGTTAAAATTTTTTCTTGGAACCAATTCTCAACACCTGAATTAGAATAATAAAGAATATTCCAAAACAATACAAAAATTAATTCATATACAATTATAATTTTAAACATAAACTTGATATAATTCTCATTATAATTAATACTATTCAATTCTTGTCGCATGTCTAAGTATTTTTATGAGATAAAACGTTAAATATAGATGAAAAAAGTAATTTGGATAACTGGTGGTGGCACCGGAATAGGAAAGGCAGTAGCAATTAAGTTTGCAAATCAAGGTTGGAATGTTGCGATTTCTGGAAGAAGAGAAAATATTTTAAAAGAAGTTGAGGACATCAATCCAAACATCAAATCATTTCCTTTAGATGTAAATGATAAGGGAAAATGTTTTGAGATTATGAACAATATAAAAGATGAGTTTGGAGATATTGATATTTGTTTCTTTTCTACAGGTACATGGGATCCTAAAAAAGAAAGAGAAATTGATGTTGAGCAAATTGAAAATGTATTTAAAGTAAATTTTTTTGGAACTCTCAATTGTATAAAAGCTGTTGAAGATCATTTTAGAAATAGGAAAAATGGAATAATAACAATAGTTTCCTCTATTGCAGGTTACAAAGGCCTGCCAAACTCTACTGGCTATGGTCCATCAAAAGCTGCTTTAAATAATCTTGCAGAGAGTCTTTACTTTGATTTTGGAAGATACGGTGTGAGAGTATGTTTAGTTTCTCCTGGCTTTATAAAAACACCTATGACTGATAAAAATGATTTTAAAATGCCATTTCTTAAAACACCAGAATATTCTGCGGATAAAATTTATGATGGTCTAATTAAAAGCAATAAATTTGAAATACATTTTCCAAAATCATTAACTCTTGTATTAAAATTTTTTAAAATTATTCCGGATAGATTTTATTTTTATTTAGTAAAAAAAATGACCAAATTACAAAAAAAATAGTTTTAGTCTTTAACAAACATCACTGTTAATTCTGCAACTTTAATTCCAAACTTTGTCATTTTAGCTCTATTAATTGCTACTCTTTCATCTTGCATGAAAATCCAATCATCAAACGTAATTTTAATTTCTCTTCCTTTCACAGGCACAAGTAATACATATTCAAATTTAAAAGCAGGGCCATAAGAATATCCTTTTGCTGTTCCAACTACATCTCCAGCAGTACCCGCATAGTTGTGCTCATCAATCTTATCTATGGTCCACTGTCTGTTTTGTATTTCTCCATCATTCCAAATAAATTTCTCATCAAGTATTAATTGCTTACCATCCCACTTACCATTCAAATCTGCAGAAAACTGTCGAGTAACTTTCCCTGATCTGTTTTGTAAAATACCCCAAGCTTTTACATTTCCGGATAAGTACTCCTCAATTATCAGTCGAGGTTTTTGGTTTTTAAAATCTTCTGGTTTCATGCCTTGATTTGATGAACAATTTGTAATCAATACTGAAATTATTATCAACAAAAAATATTTTAATTTCATGAAGTTATTTTTGAAGAGCAAATTGTATTAAATCGATATTTTTGGATTTAAATCCAGCTTCACAGTATGACAAATAAAAATTCCACATTCTTTTAAATGTGTTATCAAAACCTTGAGATGATATTTGATCCCATTTTTTGAAAAATTCATCTCGCCAAATACTTAGTGTATTTGAGTAATGATCTCCGTAAGAACTACATTGTTCAAATTTGAGTCCTGATTGATTTGATAAAGAAATTAACTCATTCTTGCTTGGTAAAAAACCACCAGGGAAAATGTATTTTTGAATGAAATCGGTCTTATTTTTGTACCTATCATAAATACTATCATCAATTGTGATTGCCTGAATGGCTGCAGTCCCACCATCTAATAGATTTTGCTTTATAGTATTAAAATAATTTTTTAAATAGTTGTGACCAACAGCCTCAATCATCTCTATTGATGCAATTGAATTATATTTATTTTTAATGTCTCTAAAGTCTAGCATTTGTATATTTATCTTTTCATTTAAACCACTTTTATGAACTCTCTCCTTTGAAAATTCATATTGTTTTTTTGAAATAGTAATACAATCTAATTTTACATCATAATTTTTGCCAATATATTCTGCAAAACCTCCCCAACCACATCCTATTTCAAGCATCTTATCACCAGACTTGGGCCTTACTAGATTTGAAAGTTTCTTATATTTATTTATTTGAGCTTCCTCTAAGTTATTCCCTTCTTCAAAGATTGCACTCGAGTATGTTAATGTTTTATCAAGCCATAATGAAAAGAATTCATTTCCTAAATCATAATGTTTTCTTATATTTTCTTTACTTCTAGATTTATTATTTTTAACAAAGAAATTTTTAATTTTGTTAAGTATTGCAAGATCAAAGGACCCAGAAAATTTATGTATTATTTTTATATTTTTGGCAGCTAATTCTATTAGATTAGTTAAATTTTCTGTTTCAAAACAGTTATCCATATACGCTTCTGCTAAACCAATGCTACCATTTTTAATTATTTTTAGAGTAAGGCCTGGTTTGTTTATTTTTAAATTAGCATGTAATTTTTCATTGTCATTTCCAAAATTATAGACTTCCCCATCATGATTAATTATCTTTAACTTTCCATGTTTTATATATTTGAGAGAGCTAAAAACGATCTTGTCTGAAAATTTATTTAAATTCATTATTTTCTTCTGAAATATTATTTTTAATTTTTAACTTTTTTTTAATAAACTTTATTCCTTTTAACCATAATTTAAATGCTTCATAATGGATTGCGACAATAACTTTAAATGTCATTAACGGGTGAAAAATATAAGAAAAGAACAAATTTTTTTCACTAAAATCTTTTACAACACCGTCTTGCGATGCAAATAACAATTTACCTTCTTTATCAGATTGGTCTATTATAACAGATATTTTATCAGAAGGTTTGTTCACTCTAAATTTATAAATACACTCCATTTCTATAAAAGGTGATACATGAAATTTTTTTATACAGCTGTTTTTTATAATCTCGGTATCTTGTGTTTTAAAAATATATGTATGCTGCTCTCCGAAGGTATTTTTAACTTCATAGAAAATTGAAATGATTTTGTTATCTTTATTGTAAATAAAGAAAACACTTATAGGATTAAACACGTAGCCAAAAATTCTTGGATAACATAGTAATTTAATTTTGACTTCGCTTTCATCAATGCCAATATTGTCTAAATTTTGTTTAACCCAATTTTTTAAAGATGTTCCATCACGTGCACCGTGATCTTTATCAAAAAAACTGATAATATTAAATTTATTATAAGAAAATATCGTCATTTTATTATTAATTTCCTCTAAATCATCAAGGTCAATTAACAATGAGAATACCCTATATTTAAAATGGTGATTTTTAGGTTTAAATCTTCTGTGAATTACTTTCCCAATATAAATCTTTGAGTTTTTAAGCATTAATATACTTCATCATATCTAATGATGATTTTATACCATCTTCATGAAAACCATAACCAAAATAACTTCCACAAAATAAAATATTATTTTTATTTTGGATTAAATGTAGATCCTTTTGACTATCAATAGCTTTTTGATCAAAATATGGATGTGTAAATTGTACTTTCCTAAATATTTTTTCTTCAGGTATTTTTAAATACGGATTTAATGTCAAAAATATATTTTTAGAAATATCTAGATTCTGTAATAAATTTAACCAGTAAGTAATAGAATTTTGTTCACTGTTTTCTGCCTTTACTGAGGAATTCCAAGAACACCAAGCTTTATTATTTTTTGGCATGAAATTTATATCCTCATGAATGACAGCTTCATTTGTTTTATATTTAAAATTACTTAAAATCTTTTTTTCAATTTCATTTGGATCTTCAATTATTGAGAGAGCTTGATCAGCATGTGTAGCTAGTATGACTTTATCATAAGTAAAATACTCGTTTTTATCGCCATAATAAACCTGAATACCAGATTGAATTCTTTTAATTTTATTTATTTGATAATTTTTAAAATATTCACCACTTATATTACTAAGTATTTTATCAACGTATGTTCTGCTTCTGTTTGAAACTGTGAACCATTGAGGTCTATTTTTTAATTTAAAAAGACCATGATTTTGAAAAAATTTTAAAAAAAAACCTAGTGGCATCTGTTTTGCCTCATAAGGTGGCATTGACCATATAGCTGACACCATTGGGATAATATGAAATTTTATAAAATAATCTGAAACATTCAATTGCTCTAAATACTCGCCTAAATTAATATTTTCGTCAATTAAGTTCTTATTTTCACTTTTTTTATAAAAATCAATTATTGTAAAAAACATTTTTAAAAATTTAATATTAAATAAATTTAATTTATTACTAAATATTCCTGATATTCCTTTCCCACAATATTCAATTTCTGAGCCTCTAACCGATACTGAAAATGACATATTACTTTTCTCTATAGCTATATTATTTTCTTCAAAAAAATTAATAAGATGAGGATAAGTTTTTTTGTTAAAAACAATGAAACCAATATCTATTGGTATAATATTATCTTGAATTTTAATATCTATAGTATGAGAGTGTCCACCAAAGTGATCTTCTTTCTCAAAAAGATCAACTTTATGATTTTTCGAAAGATAGTATGCTGAGCTTAGACCTGAAATACCAGATCCTATAATTGCTAATTTCATTATTGAGGATTATATTTATTTTCGCCTTTAAATGATGAGACAAATTGTAGGAAAACTGCAAATATTATTATCCCACCACCAATTAACACGTAGAATGAAGGATTTTCATTTACAAAAAGCCATGCCCACAAAGGACCTAGAATTGCTTCTGTAAGCATAATTATGCCAACCATTGCAGATAATGTTTTTTTAGCTCCAATTGTTATAAATATAAAACCAAGCCCAATTTGAAATGTGCCTGATATAAATGCTAAAAATATATCGTACATAGATATAGAAATTTTAGTTGATGCTAAGAAACCAATAATCATTGCAACTACACCTGCTACTAGTTGAAGAGGTACCATATCAACAGTCGGATATTTTCTTACAATTAAAATTAAAATTGCAAAAGTAATAGGCATTACAAAAGCAACAATATTTCCTGACATTTGACCGCTTGAAAGGGTATTTCCAAGCATAAGTATTAAACCTGATATTGCTAAGATAATTGATGCTAGTGTGATTTTTGAAATTTTTTCTTTTAAAAAAAAATAACCAAAAATTGCTAAAAAAATTGTTTGCGTCTGAATAATAAAATTAGTATTTGCAACTGTAGTATTATACATGGCAAAAACATAACTACTAAATCCAATACCAAGAATAATGCCTCCAATCAATCCTGGAATTCCTGATAAGTAAATTTTGCTAAATACATTCTTTTTATAATTAAAGTATAAAAATATAGTTACAGTGATTATAAAAAAAACTTGTCTCCAAAATAGTATTTGCCATAAAGTTGACCCTTCAAACGATTTTACAATTAAACCTCCAAAACTAAGACAAAATGCACCAAGAAAAATTAATAATGGTCCAGGTAATTTTGAAATTAAATTCATTTAGTTTTAGATATTAAATTTTGTGTTTCCATTTCATAAAGTTTGTAAATAGTCTCAGCGTCTTTTAGATTGATTTCTTTAAATTTAATTTTACTTCCAGGTGGTATTTGAACTAACTTATCGTAATCAGCGCTTATAACAACTCCAATTTTGGGATAACCACCGATAGTCCCATGATCTGAAAGCATAACAATTGGGTTGCCATCAGCTGTTATTTGAATTGTTCCTTTAACTAATCCCTCAGATTTAATGTTTGTATTTTTAATGTTTTCAATTTTTGGTCCATCTAATCTAATTCCCATTCTATCTGTCAATTTGGTTACACTAAATTTCTCTTTAAAAAATAATTCTTTTGCGGTTTTAGAAAAATAATCGAAGTGTGGTCCTTTTATCACTCGTATATTCTCAATTTTTGAATTTATGTAATCTAATTTATTCAGAGAATATTTTTTTGTTATATTTTCTATTTCAATTATTTGATTTTTTTCCAATATTTTTCCGTTATTAGCGCCAATTTCTGCTTTCGTATTTACTGAGCAGCTATCAAGATAAAAATCTATCTTAAATGATGCATTTACTGATAAATAACCAAAAACAGACCTATTAGTGGATATAATGTCTAAACAATCATTATTTTCTAAAACAATATTTTGATAACAAACTCCCTCTTCTATTTTATTTTTTCGTAATATTTGAAAGTTTACATCACCAGTGACATTAAAATAAACTTTATCACCTTTAAATCTCAATTTTGGCCCTTGTAATGCAAATTCTATAACAGGATTATTTTTTTTATTATTTGAAAGAGCATTAGCTATAACAAAATTTCTATTATCCATCGCACCACTAAAAGGTATTCCTATATGATAGAAATTTTTTCTACCATTATCTTGAAAAGTTGTATTTATACCTGGTCTTAAAACTTCAAAATAATTTTCAGTCATATTTTTTTTCGAACTCTGATTTTGATATTTGAAAAAATGATATTGTATCACCTGGATTTATTAAATTTGGTGAGGAATTATTTTTATTATCAAATATATCTAAAGGTGTTTTTCCAATTATGTTCCATCCACCAGGGCTTTCAAAAGTATAAATATTACAAAATTGCTCTGTTAAGCCTATGGAGTTTTTTGGCACTTTAACCCTTGGTGTGTCTAAACGTCTAGCATATAAAGAATCATCCAAATCTCCCAAAAATGGCATGCCGGCAATAAAACCTGTCATATAACAATAATATTTTTTAGAAAAAAATTTTTTATAAATTTCCTCTTTTTCAAGTTTTAATAATTTTTCTAATCTTTTTATATCTAGAGCAAAATCGTTATCACAGCAGACAGGTATTTTGATGAGTTTGCCTACATTCTCTATTTCATTTTTGAAATTTAATTGTTCAACCTCTGTTTTAATTTTATCAAAGTTGGTAATGTTTAGGTCAAAACTAACTATTAATTTATTATAACTTGGTGTAATATTTATGACACCAGGGATTTTGCTTTTCTGTATATTTTTAAAAAATTGTATTACGTTTGAATTTATTTCCTTGTTTACATCATTTCCAAAGTCACAGTATAAAGCTGCGTCACCAAGATTTGATATATTTTTTATCATGTCATGTTATACTTTAAGCTGTTAGGTATGGAAATTAATTTAAATTGTGATTTAGGCGAAAAATCAAAGCATCATTCAAATGAAAATGATCCTGAGCTACTCAAAATTGTAAATTCTGCTAATGTAGCATGTGGTTATCACGCTGGTGATGAGCAAACAATGCAAGAAATAGTGAAAATTTCTAAAGAAAATAATGTTAGTATAGGGGCACACCCATCATTTAAGGATCCAGAGAATTTCGGACGTAAAAGAATGGACCTTTCAGCTAGTGAAATAACCAAGTTAGTTACTGATCAATATGAGATATTACAGAATATAGCCAGTCTTCAAGGAGAAAAAGTTTCACACATTAAACCTCACGGCGCGTTAAATAATATGGCTTGTGAAGATTTAGAATTAGCAAAAACTTTAGCTAAAACAATATATCACATAGATAAAGACATAATTTATTTAGTTCCTACTGGTTCGAAAATGGAGATAGCAGCTAAAAAACTTAATATGAAAATTGCTTGTGAAATATTTGCTGACAGAAATTACGAAGATGACGGAACCTTAGTTTCCAGAACCAAAGATCATGCTTTAATAACTGATCCTAATCAAGCTAAAAATCACGTTTTGAATATGGTCAAAAACCAAACCCTTAATTGTCACAGCGGTAAACAAATACCTTGTGAAATTGACTCCATCTGCATACATGGTGATAATCAGAGTTCTTTAGAGACTGCAAAGTTTGTAAAACAAAATTTATTAGAGAATAAATTAAATTTGAAACCTTTAAATAAAATGATTAAATTTTTATGAAAATTACTAAAATATTTTTAATATTATTTTTACTTTTAACCTTTGCTGCTCAGTCTTTTGCGGCTGGAACAAGTTCGTCAGATAAAAAACCAAGTTATAAAAATGCAGTAAAATTGATTGAGGCTGCAAAAAAATATGAATCGAAAGATAAAATGGACAAAGCTTTAAAAAGATACAAAAAAGCACAAAAAATTTTATTGGAATTAGATAAAAAAAAACCATTACAAGCTGATACTTTAAATTATCTGGGTTTTACAACTAGAAAACTTGGAGATTTTGAAGCTGGAGAGAAATATTACTTACTTGGTCTGCAAGTTGAACCAAATCATGTTGGAATTAACGAGTACTTAGGTGAACTATATGTTGTTACGAACAGAATAAATTTGGCTAAAGAAAGATTGGAAGTTTTAAAAAATTGTAATTGTGAAGAATATCAGGAATTAAAAGAAATTATCGACGGAACAAAAAAATCAAAATATTAATTTATATTTTGTATCATCTGCTCAGGCATCCATAATGCTATTTGGGGAAACAAAACAATTAAGATTACTGCAAATATCATTAACAAGAATAACGGAAAAGCACTTTTCGCGATGTAACCCATATCTTTGTTAGCCATACCTTGTAAAACAAATAAATTAAATCCAACCGGCGGAGTAATTTGTGCCATTTCAACAACTATAACTAAAAATATACCAAACCAAATCATATCAAAGCCTGCCTGCCTTATCATAGGTTCTATAATTGCCATTGTCAGAACAACTGCTGAAATTCCGTCAAGAAACATCCCCAAAATTATATAAAAAATCATTAATACAAAAATTAAAACGTATGGCGATAATTCCATGTTTTGTATCCAAATAGCTAGATTTCTAGGAAGGCCAGTAAATCCCATTGCGAGTGATAAAAATGTTGCTCCAGCTAAAATGAAAGCAATCATACATGAAGTCTTTGTTGCTCCAAGCAAAGACTCCTTGAAAGTTTTCAAGTTCAAACTTTTTTGAAAATAAGAAAGTATTAAAGCTCCTACAACACCTAAAGATGCAGCCTCAGTTGCTGTTGCAATTCCTGTATAAATAGAGCCGATTACACCAAGGATTAATAAAATTACAGGTATTAACTGTTTTGATTTACTTAATTTATTTAAAAATGAATAATTTTCTTCAGTTAAGGGCATTTTATTTTTATTTAACAATGACCAAATGATTACATAACCCATAAATATTAGAGCAATCATTATTCCAGGAATAATTCCTGCTATAAATAGTTTTGCAATAGACTCCTGAACAGTTACTCCATAGATAATTAAAATAATTGAAGGAGGTATTAATAATCCTAAAGTGCCTGAACCCGCTAAACTTCCAAGTAAAATTTTTTCTGGATATTTTCTTTTTCTTAGCTCTGGAATTGACATTTTTCCAACAGTGGCAACTGTTGCAGCTGAAGATCCAGATATTGCTGCAAACAATGCACATCCAACAACATTGACATGAATTAAACCTCCAGGAAGTTTCTGCAACCAAGGGGCCAACCCTTCAAATAAATTTTCTGACAATTTAGTCCTAAATAAAATTTCTCCCATCCATACAAAAAGAGGCAATGCAGTCAGAGTCCATGATGACGATGCGCCCCATATTGTTGTGGCCATCGCATCTCCAACTGGTCGAGAGGTAAATAAAATCATTCCAATAGAAGAAACGCCAATCATGCTTATTGCTACCCATATTCCAGTGCTTAAAAAAAGTAGTAAAACTGTTATAAAAAAAATAGCTAATAAAATTTCAATCATTATTATAAATTTTTAGGATTAGTAAATGAAAGGCACATATAAAAAAAAGTGTTGCTCCAATAGCGACACTACACTGAGGTATCCATATTAAAATTTCATCAGCACCTTCACTTCTTTCCTCAAACTCGTATGAAATTTTTAACATTTTGATAAAATAATATGACATATAACCTGCGAATATTGTTGTGACGACTAAGCTCCAGACTTCTAAAAATTTTTTTTTAAAACCTGTAGATTTTTCTAAAAATAATGTGATTCTTATATGGCCCCCATTTACGAATGTATATGAAAGAGCAAAAAAAGATGAGGCAGCCATACAATATCCTGAATATTCAGCTAAACCCCTTATATAAAAACCAAAAATTCTAGATGCAATTCCGGTTAATATAAAAACTGCTATTAGAATTAAGAAAATTGCAGCTATATATCCTGAATAATTATATAGACTATTTAATGATTTGTTAATTTTTTGTAACATAAAAAAGGCCGTTTTTTTTAAACGGCCTTTTTTATTATAATTATTTTATTTGTATGCGGCAAGTACGCTAGCTCCTGTTTTGCCAGCCTTTTTCTTCCATTCTTTTGCCATTTTTTTTCCAACTTTTTGGAAATGTTTCTCTAAATCAGCATTTACTTTGCCTACTACCATTCCTGCAGCTTCTAGAGCTTTTTTATCTTCGATATTGCCAACTCTAGACAACATCCAACCTTTTTCTTCTGCAGCAGCAGCTTCTCTTTTAATTAAAAGTTGAGTATCTGCATCTAACTTATTCCAAGATCCTCTATGTGCAACAACCATGTTTTTTGGGAACCAGGCAGCAATATCATAAAAATATTTAACACCGTTCTCCCATATTTTGCTATTTTTACCAGTTGTTGGCGATGTAATCATGCTTTCAACTGCACCAGTTGAAAATGCTTGGCTAATTTCAGCTGCCTCAATTTTTGTTGGAGCCATACCTGTAAGTTCTGCAATTCTAATTGTTGCAGAGTTGTAAGCTCTAAATTTTAAACCTTCTAAATCTGAAACACTATTGATTTCATTTTTACTATATAGTCCTTGTGCAGGCCATGGAACAGCATATAAAAACACTAATCCCTTTTGATTTAAACTTTCAATGATTGCTGGCTTTGATGCTTGATACAATTTCATAGCATCGTCATATGATGTTGCTAAAAAAGGTTGTGAGTCGATTTCAAGAATAGGGTCAACTTTTCCTAACGCTGACATAAATCTTTCACCCATCTGTGCTTGACCAGTTCTTACTGCTCTAAAGATTTCTCCACCTTTAAATAATGATCCACCAGGATGTGTAACTATTGTTAGTTTTCCTCCACTTTTTTCTGAAACGTTTTTAGCAAATTCTGCTGCATTTGCAGAGTGAAAGTTACTCGCACCGTAAGCTAAAGCCATATCCCACTTTTCAGAAGCATTTACATTTGCTATTAACAAG
This sequence comes from uncultured Pelagibacteraceae bacterium, assembly GCA_902611265.1. Taxonomy (GTDB): domain Bacteria; phylum Pseudomonadota; class Alphaproteobacteria; order Pelagibacterales; family Pelagibacteraceae; genus Pelagibacter. The sequence continues at coordinate 56 of CACLYY010000006.1, read as the reverse complement.
ACAGAAAATAAAATAGAAAACAAAGTTTTTAAAATTTTCATTAATCCTCCTTAATT
>CACLYY010000005.1 GCA_902611265.1 uncultured Pelagibacteraceae bacterium | reverse complement strand
ATTGCAGGAGTTTTTAATAAAAATAAGAATATTTTAGGAATGATGCCTCATCCAGAAAGGATGATTGACCAATATCTATCAGGCGAAGATGGATCTTTGTTTTTTGAAAATCTAATTGGAAGTTTATAATGATTGAAGTTAACGAAAAAATTGCAATCGAACACGGATTAAAGAAAGATGAATATAAAAAAATTTGTGATCTATTAAAAAGAACTCCAAATATTACAGAATTAGGTGTTTTTTCTGCAATGTGGAATGAACATTGCTCATATAAGTCTTCTAGAAGACACCTAAAAAAATTACATACTAAGGGTAAACAAGTTATTCAGGGACCTGGTGAGAATGCCGGCGTTGTAGATATCGATGACAATGATGCAATTGTATTTAAAATAGAGAGTCATAACCACCCATCTTTCATAGAACCTTATCAAGGTGCAGCTACTGGGGTTGGAGGTATAATGAGAGATGTATTTACTATGGGTGCTAGACCAATTGCTAATTTAAATTCTATTCATTTTGGATCGCCTGATCATGAAAAAACCAGAAATCTATTAAGAGGAGTGGTTAAAGGAATTGGAGGATATGGAAATTGTATAGGTGTTCCAACCATTGCTGGTCAAACATGTTTTGATGAGTCTTATAATGGAAATATTTTAGTTAATGCAATGACTTTGGGTTTGGTTAATAAAAATAAAATATTTTATTCAAAAGCTGCAGGAGTAAACAAGCCTGTAATTTATGTTGGCTCTAAGACTGGAAGAGATGGAATACATGGTGCGAGCATGGCTTCGGCTATTTTTGATGACAAAATTGAGGAAAAGAAACCAACAGTTCAAGTTGGTGATCCATTTACAGAAAAATTACTTTTAGAGGCTTGTCTTGAACTTATGGCAGGAAAATCAATTATTTCAATTCAGGATATGGGCGCAGCAGGTTTAACCTCTTCGAGTATTGAAATGGCCTCAAAAGGTGATTTAGGAATTGAAATTGACTTGACAAAAGTTCCTTGCAGAGAGGAAAATATGACACCTTACGAGATAATGCTTTCTGAGAGTCAAGAGAGAATGCTCATAGTTTTAGAGGAAGGAAAAGAAAAAGAAGCTAAAAAAATTTTTGATAAATGGAATTTAGATTTCGCAGTAATTGGAAAAACTACAGATAGCAGAAATATAGAATTATTTTTTCAAAATGAAAAAGTAGCCGAAATACCAATAGATTTTTTAGCTGAAAATGCTCCCATGTATGATCGAAAATGGATTAAGTCAGAACTTCCGAAAGAAAATAGTTATTCAAAAGATCAATTTAAATCTTTAAAATTAGGCGAATGTTTAAATAAAATTTTACAAGATCCAAATATTTCAGATAAAGAATGGATCTGGAACCAATATGATCACACAGTTATGGGTGATACAATTCAAAAACCTGGTGGTGACGCAGGTGTTGTAAGAGTTCATGGTACAAATAAAGCTGTAGCTGCAGCAGTAGACTCATCAGCAACCTATTGTAACGCTCACCCATTAACAGGTGGAAAACAAGTTGTTTGTGAAAGCTGGAGAAATATGATTTCTGTAGGTGCCAAACCAATAGCAATCACTAATTGTCTTAACTTTGGAAATCCAGAAAAAGAGAAAAATATGGGTGAATTTGTCGAGTGCGTTGAAGGAATTTCTGAAGCATCAAAGTATTTAAATTACCCTGTAGTTTCAGGAAATGTGTCTTTTTATAACGAAACAAAAGATAAAGGTATAAAGCCTACCCCTTCAATTGGTGGTATTGGTCTGTTGGCTAATTATAAAAAAATGATCACAATGGAATTAAAAAATAATGGAAATTATCTTTTTGTTATTGGGAAAACAGAGGGACATTTGGACCAATCAGTATTTGCTAGAAATATATTATCTAAATTTGAGGGCCCTCCTCCAGAAGTAAACCTATTTAATGAAAAACAGAATGGTTTAATAATTTTAAACTTAATAAATAATAACCTTATAGAAACGTGCCATGATGTATCTTTAGGTGGAATTTTAACTGCACTGTCAAAAATGAGTATTAAAGGAAATAAAGGTATTAATATTTTTCCTATCAATGGTTTAGTAAACAAATTTCAGTATTTTTTTGGTGAAGATCAAGGAAGATATATAATTGAAATAAAACCAGAAAATTTAGAAAATGTAGAAAAAATACTAAAAAATGACTCAATACATTTTGATAAATTAGGTTTAATTGAAGGTAATGAAATTAATTACGGAAATGATCTAAAAATATCAATTGACGATATCAAACAAGGCTATAAAAAATGGTTAAGTGAGTATATGGTAAACTAATGGCAATGGATCTTAAAGAAATAGAAAGTTTAATTAAAGAGGCATTACCCGATGCAAAAATTGAAATACAAGATCTTGCTGGTGATGGAAATCACTATTCAGCGACAGTAATTTCGTCGCAATTTGCAGGAAAAAGTAAAATTCAACAACACAAGATGGTATACAATTCATTAAAAGGTAAGATGGGCAATGAATTGCACGCACTAGCTATAAAAACTAAGGAGAACTAAATGGATGATCAAACGAAAGAACTAATTAATAACGAGATAAAAGATAATGAGGTATGCTTATTTATGAAAGGCACTCCAGACGCTCCTCAGTGTGGATTTTCTATGGCTGTTACAAATATTTTAAAAATACTTGAGGTGAATTTTAAGGGTGTAAATGTTTTGGCCAACCAAAATCTCAGAGAAGGTATAAAAGTTTTCAGTGATTGGCCTACGATACCTCAACTTTATGTTAAAAATGAATTCATTGGTGGTTGCGATATAGTAAAAGAAATGTACGAAAGCGGAGAATTGGCAAAGTTATTTGAGGATAACGGTATAGAATATAAAAAGAAAAGTTAAGAATAATTATATTTAAATTAGATTATCTAGAATAATACTCAATTACTAAGTTTGGCTCCATCACCACGGGGTAAGGCACTTCCTCAAATTTTGGTACTCTTACAAATTTAACTTTTTTGTTTTTTTCGTCTAATTGTAAATATTCTGGAACTTCCCTTTCTTTGTTGGCTAAAGCAATATCAATCAACGCTAACTGTTTTGATTTATCTCTAATTTCAATGCTATCCTCTTCTTTAACTTGGTAACTAGAAATATTTACCTTTTTTCCATTAACTCTGACGTGGCCGTGATTTATTAACTGTCTCGATGAAAAAATAGTATTTGATAACTTAGATCTATAAATTACAGCATCTAGTCTTCTCTCAAGTAAACCAATTAGATTTTCAGCAGTATCTCCTTTTTTCATTATAGCTTTTTTATACATATTTCTAAATTGTCTCTCATTCATATTTCCGTAATAACATTTTAGTTTTTGCTTTGCTTGCAATTGAATACCATAATCAGATGGCTTTGCGGATTTAGTTTGGCCGTGTTGTCCTGGAGGATAAGCTCGTGTATTATATGGACTTTTAGGTCGTCCCCATAAATTAACTTTTAATCTTCTATCTACTTTGTGTTTTGAGTTTAATCGTTTTGTCATACTGTGATTATGGGCTTTATAGACATGAAAATATTTTTGTCAATCAAGGTTTTTTGGAAAGACCCGCAAATACGCTTGATAAAATGCGTATTTCCTTTTGAGAAAGTTCCATTTTGTAAAAAATACTTCTTAAATTTTCCAACATTATGGGTTTTTTTGCTTTTTGTTTAAAAAAGTTTTGATTTTCTAGATTTGATAAACAAAAATTTAACATTTTAGATATTTCTTTCTTTGTAGCTTTTTGTATTTTTTTTGACTTTTGAAAATTATATGTATTTTTTTTAACCAAATAAGAAACTGCTTGAGCAACGATCACCAAGCTATGTGATAAATTCAATGATCTAAATTTAGTATCACTTGGTATTTGTAAAGTGTAATCAGCATAACTAATTTCATTATTACTTAATCCAGATGCTTCTGAACCAAATAAAAAAGTTACTTTTTTATTAAAATTTATATTTTTTAAATCTTCTAAAGAAATATGTTTTATATTTTTATTTCTAAATCTTGCCGATGTTGCAATTAAAATATCTGTTTTGTTTAAGGATTTTTCTAAATTAGGATAAACTTTTGATTTCTTTATAATATCTTTGGCTCCAACAGATGTTGCAATAATCTTATCATTTGGAAATATTGGTTTTGGATCAATTAATGATAAATTTTTAAATCCAAAATTTTTTATGCCTCTAGCACAGAGACCAATATTTTCAGATAATTGAGGTTTATGAAGAATGAAAGATATGTTGTTTAGATTCATTAAGAACTTGCTGGCGCATTGTCTTTAAATAATTTGTAATCAAGACTATCTATCAGCGCTTTAAATGATGCATCGATAATATTTGGTGACACACCTATTGTGAACCAATTCTTTCCTTGAGAATCTGTGCTTTCAATAGATACTCTAGTCACCGCCTCTGTTCCTGTATTTAATATTCTAACTTTATAATCAACCAGTCTTAAATCTTTAAGGTAATCAGAATACTTCGAAATTTTTTTTATGTTGTTTCTAATCGCATTATCCAGAGCATTTACAGGTCCGTTACCCTCACCTTCACATACAATGGTTTCCCCATCTACTTCTAATTCTGCTTTAGCAGAGGAAATTATTTCTCCTGAAAAATTTTTTCTTACTGATACATCATAAGCTTTAATGATTAGATATCTTGGTATTTCACCAACTATTCTTCTAGCAAGTAGTTCAAATGATGCATCAGCTCCATCATAACTATATCCAATAAATTCTCTTCCTTTAACTTCCTCAAGAAGTTGTTTGATTTTTGGATCGTTTTTTTTAATATCAATTCCTATCGTGCCAAGTCTTGACAAAATGTTAGACTGTCCTGCTTGATCTGAAACTACAATATTTCTAACATTTCCAACTTCTCTAGGATCTATATGTTCATAAGTTTTAGGATCTTTTTGAACAGCAGATACATGCATTCCTCCCTTATGAGAAAAAGCTGCCGCACCAACATATGGCAAGTGTTTGTTAGGTTTTCTGTTTAAAATTTCATCAAGAAGTCTTGAACACTGAGTTAAATGTTTAATGTTCTCACTCTTAACATTAATTTCAAATTGTTTTGAAAATTCATTTTTTAAGTGTAACGAAGGAATTATTGACATTAAATTAGCATTTCCACATCTCTCACCAAGTCCGTTAATAGTTCCTTGAATTTGTCTAACCCCAGCTTGAACAGCTATTAAAGAATTAGCAACTGCGTTCTCCGTATCATTATGAGCATGAATACCTAAATTTTTTCCAGGTACGTGCTTAATTACATCTGTAACTATCTCTGAAATTTCATGTGGCAAAGTTCCTCCATTTGTATCACATAGAACAATCCACCTTGCACCTTCATCATATGCTGAACGAATACAATTTAATGCATATTCTTTATTAGATTTATAGCCATCAAAAAAATGTTCAGCGTCAAACATAAATTCTTTTCCAGACTTTATGATATGCTTAGCACTTTCACTAATATTTTTTAAATTTTGATCCTTTGAAATTCCCAGAGCTACATCTACGTGAAAATCCCATGACTTACCAAATAAACAAATCGAATTTGCTTTTGAATTAATTAAAGATGAAATCATAGGATCATTTTCAGCGCTATGCTCAGTTTTTTTTGTCATACCAAATGCTGTGAGCGTTGAATGATTAAATGAATATTCTTTATTAAAAAACTCTGTGTCCGTGGGATTTGCTCCTGGCCATCCACCTTCAATATAATCCACACCCAAGTTGTCTAAAGCATTTGAGATTTTTTCTTTATCATCTAAAGAAAAATCAACTCCCTGTGTTTGTGCACCATCTCTTAAAGTGGTATCAAAAATATATATTTTGTCTGTCATTATTTAAATTTCCACGCGGTTTTACCATCTTTATCCTCTATTTGAACTCCTTTTTCTAAAAGCTCATCACGAATTTGGTCAGCTAATTGGTAATTTTTAAGGTCTCTAGCTTCATTACGTTCTTTAATTTTGGCCTCTATAAATTCTTCGCTTACTTCAGATTTTATTTTTTTAAAGTTTGCCCACTCATCTTGATCTTGAGTCAATAGTCCAATGAAATTGCAAGCCGATACAAATAATTTTTTATCTTCAAAATTTCCATTTTGTGATTTTTCAAATAATTTATGAAGATTGGCTATATACTTTGGAGTATTCAGATCGTCATATAATGGATAAAGATCTTCATCCGAAATTAATTTTTGTTTGTCAATTTTGACATAGCTTTTGTACCATTTTTCTATAGTCTTTTGACTTTCCTCTAAAAGTTTTTCATTCCAATCTAAAGGTTGTTTATAATGGGTGCTTATTAGAGCCAATCTAAGAGCTTGACCATTTATAGTTTTTTTAAAATCACTTATTTTTAAAATATTACCTTGTGATTTTGCCATTTTTTCATTTGAAAGTGTAATAAAACCATTGTGCACCCAATAATTTGAAAACACATCAGTTTCATTAGCACATCTTGATTGAGCAATTTCATTTTCATGATGAGGAAAAATTAAATCTCTTCCGCCTCCATGAATATCAAATTTCAATCCAAGATATTTTTTTGACATAGCAGAACATTCTAAATGCCAACCCGGTCTACCTTTTCCCCAGGGGGACTGCCAGCTAGGTTCGTCGTCTTTGGATGGTTTCCATAATACAAAATCCTCTGCGTTTTTCTTAAAACTTGATACCTCAACCCTAGATCCAGATATTAAATCATCAATTTTTTTATTTGATAATTTTCCATATTCTTTAAATTTTTTTACTTCAAAATAAACATGATTGTTACTTTTATAAGCATAACCTTTGGATATTAGAGAAGTTATCATCTCAATCATCTCATTTATATTTTCTGTTGCTCTTGGTTGGAAAGTTGGGTCCTCACAATTGAGATATTTGCAGTCATCTTGGAAATTTTTATTTGTATTATTAGTTAAATCTTTAATTGAAACTTTTTTTTCTTTTGCTGATTGTATAATTTTATCATCAATATCAGTTATATTTCTAATATAGGTAACCTTATCGTTACCATATTTACACTTTAATACTTTAAAAAGAATATCAAAAACAACCAGGGGTCTTGCGTTCCCTATATGTGGATCATCATAAACAGTTGGGCCACAGACATACATTTTAATATTATTTTCATCTAAAGGCTCAAACTTTTCTTTCTTACCTCCATAACTATTTGTTAAAAAAATATCTTTATTCATTACTCAAGGAATATACTTAAATTCTTGATTTGTGAATCTATTTGATTAGCTTGGGATCTTACATACTGGAATAGGATCCATTTTATGTAAATTTGCGTTTCTAATTTTGATGTATTTTTCTCTATTTTTTGAATTTTTATTTTCCATGGCTTCTTCAAGCTCTTTATAACTTAGTCCAAGTTGTCCTTCATCTGTTCTACCATCATCCCATAAACCATCAGTTGGTGGAGCATCGATAATTTCTTGTAAAATATTTAACTCTTTTCCTAATTCCCAAACTTCAGTTTTATTACAATCAGCTATTGGAGATATGTCTACCCCACCATCTCCATACTTTGTATAAAAACCTACACCAAAATCCTCTACTTTGTTTCCTGTTCCTACTACTATTCCATTATTAGCAGCAGCTACTTGGTAAAGTGTAGTCATTCTTAGTCTTGCTCTTGAATTTGCCATACCGTGCAGACTATCGAAATTTTTTAAAGTTTTTTCAAATGTTGAAAAGAGACTATCAAGCTCAACAGTAATTCCCTCAACATTTTTAAAATTTTCTTTTAACCATTCTTGATGTTTTAAACTTAAGTCATGCTGTGAACTTTTTTGTTTAATTGGCATAGATAGAACTATAGTTTTAAGTCCTGTCATTGCACTCAATGTGCTAGAAACAGATGAGTCTATACCTCCTGATATACCAATAACTAAAGATTCAGCTTTTTTTGGCATTGAATTTACATAATTCAATATCCAGTCTTTAATAAATATTATTTTTTTGGAAGGATCCATGTTCAAAATATAATAAATAATTTAAAAATTTAAATGATTAAGATGCCGCTCTGATACCGTTTTTAGCATACAAGGTATTCTTTTTAATCTCATCTGAAATTAAAAATGCTAATTCAAGAGCTTGATTAGCGTTTAATCTTGGATCACATTGAGTGTGATATCTGCTTGATAAATCTGTGTCTGATATTTTTTGTGCTCCACCAGTACATTCTGTCACATTTTGTCCAGTCATTTCAATATGAAGACCTCCTGCGTAAGATCCCTCGCTTTGGTGAACTGCAAAAACATTTTTAACTTCATTAAGAACATTATTAAACGGTCTTGTCTTAAATCCTGTTGAAGATTTAATTGTATTACCGTGCATCGGATCACAAGACCAAATAACATTAAGACCTTCTTTTTTGATACCTCTTATTAGTTTTGGCAAAAACTTTTCAACTTTGTCATGACCGAATCTAGAAATTAATGTAATTTTACCTTTTTCATTTTTAGGATTGATTAATTCACAAATTTTTGCAATTTCTGATGGATCAGACGTTGGACCACATTTAATTCCAATAGGATTTTCAATTCCTTTACAAAATTCGACATGACCCCCATCAATTTGTCTTGTTCTATCACCTATCCAAACAAAATGGGCAGATGTATCATGGTATTCTCCAGTCGTAGAGTCTATTCTAGTCATAGCTTCTTCGAACGGTAAATGTAAAGCCTCATGCGATGTCCAGAAATTTACAGTGTATAATCTTCTATTAAAATCAGAAGTTATTCCGCAAGCTTCCATAAATGCAAGCGCATCAGCTATTTTATCCTCTAATTCCTTAAATTTTTTGGCTTGGGCTGCAGATTTTATATAACCTAAATTCCACATGTGAACATTTTTTAAATCAGCAAAACCACCATTAGAAAATGCTCTCAATAAATTTAATGTTGAAGCAGATTGTGAATAAGCTCTAAATAATCTCTTTGGATCATATGCTCTACCTTTTTCAGTAAATTCTATAGAATTGATATTATCTCCTAAATAACTAGGTAGCTCGACATCTCCAATTTTTTCTGTTGGTGCGCTTCTTGGTTTAGAAAATTGACCAGCAATTCTTCCAAGTTTGACAACAGGTAGGGATGCAGAATAAGTAAGTACAAGAGACATTTGTAACATTAATTTAAAATAGTCTCTTATGTTGTCAGGATGAAATTCTGCAAAACTTTCTGCGCAGTCTCCCCCTTGAAGCAAGAAAGCTTTACCATCAACAACATTTGCTAACTGATCTTTAAGATGTCTTGTTTCACCAGCAAATACTAAAGGAGGAAAATTTTTTAATTTACTTAAAACTAAATTTAATTCACTCTCATCCTCATATTTAGGGATGTGTTTAACCGGATAGTTCCTCCAACTATTTACTTTCCATTTTTTCATATTCAACCTATGAGTGTTCTAACAGAGTTTTAATATTATTCAACAGTGACAGATTTTGCTAAATTTCTAGGCTTATCGATGTCATATCCTTTTTCCAATGCTGAATAAAAAGCAAGTTTTTGTAAAGGAATTGTAAGTAAAAAAGGAATTAATTCATCATCCAGTTGATCAACTTCAATCTTTTCCCAAATATTCTCTGAAATAACTTCATCCTTATTTTTGTTTGTAATCAATAAAACTTTTGCTCCTCTTGCTATTACCTCTTGCATATTAGAAATAGTTTTTTTGTAATGTTCGTCTCTTGGAGCCAAAACTACTACAGGCATGCCTTCTTCTATAAGCGCTAATGGTCCATGTTTCATTTCACCAGCTGGATATCCTTCTGCATGTACATAGGCTAATTCTTTAAGTTTAAGAGCACCTTCTAACGCAATTGGAAACGAATATCCTCTTCCTAAAAACATCGAGCCTTTTGCTTCTGCAAAAACTTTTCCGATATTTAATATTTTTTGATCTTGTTTAAGAGTTTTTTTAGCTGAATTAGAAAGATTTAATATATTTTTTACCTTTAATTTATATTCTTTCATATTAATACATTTTTGGTCAAAGGAGATTTTTGTCGATAAAATATATAAAACTAGCATTTGACCCAGAAATGCTTTAGTTGAAGCTACTCCAATTTCTTGCCCACAATAGATAGGTAATACCAAATCCGCGTCTCTAGCAATTGAGCTTTCTATTACATTTACCACTGCACAAGTTTTCATTTTATTTTTTTTACACAAATCTAGCGCTGCATAAGTATCAGCAGTCTCTCCTGACTGAGAGACAAAAATATATAAACAATCTTTTTTAAATTTAACTTTTCGATATCTAAATTCAGACGCTATATCAACATTTACATCCAAATTTGTATTTTGTTCCATCCAATATTTTGTAATTAAGCAAGAGTGAAAAGCAGTACCACAGCCAATTAACATTACAGATTTAATAGAGCTTATTTTCCAAGGAAAATTGTAAATATTGATTTGATTATTAAACTTATCAACATACTCATTTATACAATTATTTATGGTAGAGGGTTGTTCGTCTATTTCTTTCTCCATGAAATATTTGTAATCACCTTTATCGTAATTTAGTTCATCCTTAGACAAATTCATCACTTTTTTATTTACTTTTATCCCTTCGCTATCAAAAAATTCTATTTGATCCTTTTTAACAAAACAAAATTCTCCGTCATCTAGGTAAGAAATTTTATTAGTCATAGATTTTAAAGCATATGAGTCTGAGCCAAGATAATTTTCATTTGGCCCATAACCAACTGCTAAAGGAGAACCTCTCCTGGCCCCTATCATTAAATCATTATGCCCTTTAAATATAATTCCAAGTGCAAAACTTCCATGAAGTTTTTTAAGTACTTTGATTATTGTTTCTTTTAATGAATTCTTTTTTAAATAATCTGTAACTAAATGAGCTATTACTTCAGTATCTGTTTGTGATTTAAATAGATACCCTTTTTTCTCTAAAAACTTTTTTAATATTGTTGAATTTTCTATAATTCCATTATGAACAACTGAAACTTCCTCAGAAGAATGAGGATGAGCATTAATCTTACTAGGTTTGCCATGTGTTGCCCATCTTACATGTCCTATACCAATTTCACCTTTTAGATTAAATTTATTAATATCTCTCTCTAAAGCATCTACTCTACCTTCGCATTTAACTTCATTTATGTTTCCTTTTACCAATGTTGCAATACCAGCTGAGTCATAACCTCTATATTCAAGTTTTTTTAAAGAATTTATAATTCTACCAGATACTTCTTTTGAACTGATTATTCCAACTATGCCGCACATTTATTTTTTTCTTTTATATTTTTTAACTTCAATTTGATTAGATCTTGTTAGTGCCAATGAGCCTTTAGAAACTTTTTTTGTAATAACAGATCCTGCTCCAATAACACTTTTTTTTTCTAGCTTAACTGGAGCTACTAAAGATGTATTTGATCCAACAAAAACATCATCATCGATAATAGTTTTCATTTTTTTTACACCATCATAATTACATGTGATTGTTCCTGCCCCGATATTAACTTTTTTACCTAATTTTGTGTCTCCAATATAAGAAAGGTGATTTAGTTTAGAATTTTTACCTATTATGCTTTTTTTAACTTCAACAAAATTACCAACTTTTGATCCAGACTTTAGTATTGTACCTGGCCTTAATCTTGCGTAGGGACCAACATTTACATTACTTTCTATTTTTACTCCTTCTAAATGAGAGAAAGATAAAATTCTTACATTATTACCTAATGAAACGTTATCTGAAATAACAACATAAGGATCAATAGTTACATTTTTACCAATTTTAGTATTTTTTGAAAAAAATACAGTTTCAGGAGCGGTCATTTTAACACCGCTTTTTATAAATTTATTTCTAAGTTTTATTTGTTCGTTTTGAAATTTTTTTTGTTTCATTTGATATTTTTATATATTTGGGTATTAGTTTAATTAATTCACAATATATTTCTTAATAATACTTTTAAATGACACAAAAATTTACAATTCTGTTTGATCTTGATGGGACATTGGTTGATACAGCGCCAGATTTGATACGTGCTCATAATCATGTAATGAAAAAATTTGGTTATCCAACAAAAACTTTAGGTGAATTAAAAAATGCTGTCGGCAAAGGTGCAAAGGCAATGATGGCAAAAGCTAATGGTCAGTGGAAATGGTTTGATGAAAAAATTCAAAATGATATGACAAATGAGTTTTTATCTTACTATGGAGACAATATTTTACATGAGAGTAAATTAATTAATGGTGTTAAAGAGTTTCTAAATTGGTGCAAAAAAGAAAATATTTCGATGGCTGTTTGCACTAATAAGACTGAACATTTAGCGGTTGATCTTTTAAAGAAAATTGGAATTTATGATTATTTTGAGTATGTTGCAGGTTATAATACTTTTGAATATTGTAAGCCAGACCCCAGGCACTTAACTACAACTATTGAAATTTTAGATGGTGAAATAAATAAATCAATTATGATTGGAGATAGTGAAACAGATGCAAATGCAGCTAAAGCTGCTGAAATCCCAGTAATTTTACTCAAATACGGGTATACGGAAAAGCATTCAAACGAAATTTATCATAATCACCTAATTAAAGACTTTGTTGGAATTGAAAAAATAATAACTCAATATCTTTAATATTGATTAATTTAATTTAACTATTAAAACAAAATAACAACCTAGGAATTATTTTGTTGTTAAACACTGTTAAAGTATACCCGTCAAAAATCAAACTTCCAAAGAAGAAACAGCTTGCGTGGAAAATAGCAATGATTGCTAGTGATAATGCAAAATTAAACAACGACTCAGCAGAAATGGTTATCAATAGAATAATAGACAATGCTTCTGTAGCGATAGCATCCTTAAACAGAAAACCGGTTATATCAGCAAGAGAAATGGCTAAAGCTCATATTAGACAATCAGGATCCACTGTTTTTGGAATAAACTCTAAAACAAAATTTGATCCTGAGTGGGCTGCTTGGGCAAATGGAACGGCAGTTAGAGAATTAGATTTTCATGATACCTTTTTAGCAGCAGACTATAGTCACCCAGGTGATAACATTCCTCCAATTTTGGCTGTTGGACAAAAACTTAAAAGAAGCGGATTAGATCTATTAAGAGGTATAATTACTGCTTACGAAGTACAAGTCAATTTGGTAAAAGGAATTTGCTTACACAAACATAAAGTTGACCATATTGCTCATTTGGGGCCTAGTGTTGCAGCTGGAATTGGTTCAATGTTAAAATTAAATACTGAAACTATTTACCAAGCTGTGCAACAAGCTCTTCATGTCAGTGTTTCAACTCGTCAATCTAGAAAAGGTGAAATATCAAGTTGGAAAGCATATGCTCCAGCTCACGCTGGTAAGTTAGCAATTGAAGCAGTTGATAGAGCTATGAGAGGTGAAGGCGCTCCTAGTCCTATTTATGAAGGAGAAGATAGTGTTATTGCTAGAATATTAGATGGAAAGAATGCAAAATATAGAGTTCCATTACCTAAAAAGAATGAACCGAAAAAAGCTATTTTAGAAACGTATACAAAAGAATACTCGGCAGAATATCAAGCACAAGCATTGATAGATATTGGTAAAAAATTAAATAAAAAAATTTCAGATTTAAAAAATATTAAAAAAATAGATATTTATACTAGTCACCATACGCATTTTGTAATTGGAACAGGTGCTAATGACCCTCAAAAAATGGATCCTAATGCATCGAGAGAAACTTTAGATCACTCTATTATGTATATTTTTGCTGTAGCTTTAGAGGATGCAGATTGGCATCATGTAAAATCATACACAAAATCAAGAGCTAATAGAAAAAGTACAATTAAAATATGGAAATCAATAACAACTCATGAAGATAAAAAGTGGACTAAAAAATATCATCATCCAGATCCAAAAAAGAAATCATTTGGGGCAAAAGTTGTAGTTACTTTAAAAAATGGTAAAAAAATATCTGAGATGCTTGAAAGAGCTGATGCACATCCATATGGAGCAAGACCTTTTGAAAGAAAAAATTATATTAAGAAATTTTTAACTTTAACTGATAAAATATTATCTAAAAAAGAAAGTGATAGATTTTTAAAAACTGTGCAAAATTTAAAAAAGTTAAAAAAAGGGAACCTCGATAGATTAAATATCGAGGTGAACAGGAAATATTTAAAGAAAAATAATAAAAAAGGTATTTTTTAAAATGCATTTTGTTGAAAAAGATTTAATACAAAAAAGAATTGATTTAGATACTAAACTTAAATCTAATAAAATTCTAAGAGTGCCTGGAGCATACAATCCTTTGACAGCTAAATTGATAGAAGAAATCGGATATGATGCAGTCTATGTGTCTGGCGGTGTAATGGCAAATGATTTAGGATTTCCAGATATTGGCTTAACAACTCTGCAAGATGTTAGTACAAGATCTTACTTAATTTCTAGAGTAACAAATCTTCCAACAATTGTTGATATTGATACTGGATTTAAGTCATGCAAAGAAACAATTGAGACATTTGAAGAATTTGGAGTTGCTGCAGTTCATTTAGAAGATCAGATTGAGCAGAAAAGATGTGGCCATTTAGATAACAAAGAACTTATCTCAAAAGAGAAAATGGTTGAAAAGATAAAAGAATGTGTGTCCGCAAGAAAAGACAAAAATTTTAAGATTATAGCAAGATCTGATGCAAAAAGTGTTGAGGGAATTGATAGCATGATTGATAGATGTAAGGCTTATATTGATGCAGGTGCCGAAGTAATATTTCCAGAAGCTCTAGAAGATGAGAAGGAATTTGAACTCGTTAGAAAATCACTTAATTGTTACCTTTTAGCGAACATGACTGAGTTTGGAAAATCAAAATTACTCAATTATAAGCAGCTAGAAGACTTAGGATATAACATAGTTATTTATCCTGTTTCTACACAAAGACTAGCAATGAAAAATGTTGAAGATGGTTTGCGTGCCATTTTTGCTGATGGACACCAAAACAATATTATTGATAAAATGCAAACGCGGAAAAGATTATATGATTTAGTAGAATACGAAAAATATAATGCTTTAGACGAAAAGATTTATAATTTTAACACAGACGGACATGAATAATGAGCGATGATATCAAAAAAGGTTTACTAGGTATAGTTGTTGACGAAACAGAAGTTTCCAAAGTAATGCCAGAAATTAATTCTTTGACTTATAGAGGATATGCCGCTCAAGATTTATGTGCGAAATGTAAATTTGAAGAGGTCGCTTATCTAATCCTTAATGGTGAACTACCAACCAAAAAACAATTAAAAAAATTTGAAAAAGAAGAAAGAAAAGAGAGAAAGCTATCTAAAACATTATTAGATGATATCAAAAAGTTTCCAAAAAAAGCTCATCCTATGGATGTTGCTAGAACAGCAGTAAGTATTATGGGACTTGAAGACAAAGAAACCAAAGATAATTCCCCTAAAGCCAATATGCGAAAAGTTATGAGAATTTTTGCAAAGATGCCAGTTGCCCTAGCTGCATTTTACAGAGCAAGGAAAGGAAAGAAAATTATTCCACCCAAAAAAAATCTATCTTTTTCAGAAAACTTTTTTCATATGTGTTTTGGAAAAGTTCCAAACAAAGATATAGTTAAAGCGTTTGATGTATCTCTAATTTTATATGCAGAACACAGTTTTAATGTTTCAACTTTTACAGCAAGAACAATAACAAGTAGTTTATCTGATATACACGGTGCAATTACTGGTGCAATAGCAAGTTTAAAAGGACCTCTACATGGAGGAGCTAACGAAGAGGTTATGCATATGATGAATAAAATTAAAAAACCAGAAAACGCACTTAAATGGATTAATAAAGCTTTAGACAATAAAGATGTTGTTATGGGCTTCGGGCATAGAGTTTACAAAAGTGGAGATTCAAGAGTTCCTACAATGAGAGAATATTTTGGTAAAGTTGCAAAGATTAAAAAAGACAAAAAGTTTGAGAAAATTTATGACATTGTTGAGAAGGTAATGATTGATAGGAAAAATATTCATCCAAACGTGGATTACCCTACTGGACCGACTTATCATTTAATGGGTTTTGACACTGATTTCTTTACTCCAATTTTTGTTATTTCAAGAATTACTGGTTGGTCTGCTCATATTATAGAACAACATGCTGCTAACAAACTGATTAGACCATTAGCTAGTTATAAGGGCAGTAAGCACCGTAGGGTTCTACAATTAAATCAAAGATAACTTTATGAAAAAGCTTCTGTCCAAGATCCTCTTGTAGATGCTTTAGAATATTCAGTCGCTCTACCTTCAAAGAAGTTCATATGTTCGACAGCGTTCAACATAGTGTCAAGCCAAGTTAGTGGATTTTTTTGAACATCATAAATAGGTTCTAATCCTAACTGAGCTAATCTTCTATTTCCTATAAATCTTATATAATCCTTTACTTCTTTTGCAGTTAATCCTTCCATTGGACCCATTTCAAATGCTAGATCGATAAATGCATCCTCATGTTCAATAATAGTTCTGCATGCTTCATAAATCTCTTTCTTTAATTGAGGAGTCCAAATTTCAGGATTTTCTTTAATAAAATCTTTAAAAAGTCTGATCATTGAGTTGCAGTGCAAAGTTTCATCTCTTACTGACCAAGTAACAATCTGCCCCATTCCTTTCATCTTATTATGTCTTGGAAAATTCAGTAAAATTGCGAAACTTGCAAAAAGTTGTAAACCTTCAGTGAAAGCACTAAATACAGCAATTGTTTTGGCTATATCATGATTTGATTTCATATCAAAACCTTGCATATAATCATACTTATCTTTCATTTCTTTATACTTCATGAAAGCTGAGTATTCTGACTCTGGCATACCAATGGTATCTAGCAAATGTGAATAAGCCGCAATATGAACAGTCTCCATTGAAGCAAAAGATGACATCATCATTAATACTTCAGTTGGTTTAAATACGTTCATGTAATGTCTTATATAGCAATTGCTTACTTCAACATCGGCTTGTGTGAAGAACCTAAAAATTTGAGTAAGTAAATTTTTTTCTGATTGAGATAAGTTTTTTTGCCAATCTCTTACGTCATCACCAAGAGGTACTTCCTCTGGTAACCAGTGAATTCTCTGCTGGGTTAACCAAGCATCATAACACCATGGATATCTGAAAGGTTTATAAACAGGATTTCCCACAAGCAATCCATTGTTTTTTTTTGGTTGAATAATTTCTTTCTGAACTTTTTCTGCTACTGACACGATAAACACTCCTCATAATCTTGTTGGTTATTACTTTCTTCTTTTGATTTATAAACGTTTGCTGCAATGTCAGTTGAATTTGCATCATTAACATTTTCAGCACGTTGTATTGATTTAGACCTGCAGTAATAAAGACTCTTCAAACCTTTCTTCCAAGCTTGGAAGTGGATTTGATGTAAGTCCCTTTTGTGTACGTCTGCTGGTAAAAATAAGTTAATAGATTGAGCTTGAGAAATATGAGGCGTTCTATCCGCACTTAAATCTACAAGCCATCTTTGATCTAACTCAAAAGCTGTTTTAAAAACATCTTTTTCATCTTGAGTTAAAAAATCTAAATGTGAGACGGATCCTTGGTTTGTTGTGATACTTGACCAAACTTCATCAGTATCTTTTCCATGTTTTTCTAATAGTTTTCTTAAATATTTGTTACGTACATTGAAAGATCCAGAAAGCGTTTTATGTGTAAAACTATTTGCAGCAATTGGCTCAACACCAGGTGAAGTTCCACCACATATAATGGATATAGATGCAGTTGGCGCTATTGCAGTTTTATTAGAAAATCTTTCCATAATACCGTAATCAGCTGCATCTGGACATGGTCCTCTTTCCTCTGCCAAATCTTTTGATGCTTTATCAACATTTTTATGAATGTGTTCAAAGATTTTTTTGTTCCAAGCTTTGCTCATAACAGATTCGATTGGGATCATTTTCTTTTGATAATATGAATGAAGTCCCATTACACCTAATCCTACACTTCGTTCTCTCATTGCTGAATATGTTGCATCACTAAACTGTTCCGGTGCATTTTCTATAAAATCAGTCATAACGTTATCTAAAAATCTCATGACATCTTGTATAAAGTTTTCATCATCTTTCCACTCATCGTACTTCTCTACATTTAAAGATGATAAACAGCATACAGCAGTTCTATCTCTTCCATCTTTATCAATTCCTGTTGGAAGTGTAATCTCACTACAAAGATTTGAAGTTTTAACATTGAGACCGGCAAGTTTATGATGTTGAGGAATTTGCCTGTTAACAGTATCTATGAAAACAATATATGGTTCTCCTGTTTCAATTCTTGCTGTCAATAATCTTATCCATAAATTCCTTGCAGAAACTGTCGCTTGAACCGCTCCATCTTTTGGACTTTTAAGTCCCCATTGCTCATCTAATTCAACAGCTCTCATAAATGCGTCTGAAACTAAAACACCGTGGTGTAGATTTAATGATTTTCTATTTGGATCTCCTCCAGTTGGTCTTCTCATTTCAATGAATTCCTCGATCTCTGGATGATCTATTGGAATATAGCAAGCCGCAGAACCTCTTCTTAATGAACCTTGGCTAATTGCCATAGTTAGAGAATCCATTACTTTAATAAAAGGAATTATTCCTGATGTTTTTCCAACTCTTCCTATTTTTTCACCTATTGATCTAAGATTACCCCAATAACTTCCAATACCACCTCCTCTTGCAGCTAGCCAAACATTCTCACTCCACAAATCTAAAATACCATTAAGGCTATCACTAGCTTCATTTAAAAAACAAGATATCGGTAGTCCTCTAGTTGTTCCTCCATTTGATAAAACTGGTGTTGCTGGCATAAACCATAAATTACTGATGTAGTTATAAAGTCTTTGAGCATGTAAATTGTCGTCAGCGTAATGACTTGCAACTCTTGCAAATAAATCTTGAAAAGACTCGTTTGCACCTAAGTATCTATCTTTAAGAGTAGCTTTGCCAAAGTCAGTTAAGTTGTCGTCTTTGCTTCTATCAATTTTGATTGTTATGCCTTTTGAATTCTGAAATAATTCTGTTTCACTGTTTAGAGAAAATAAATCCAGTCTTTTATCTTTAGGATCATGATTCACATTTGGTGTATAATCGGAGACAGCTTTCCTAATAGCTTGTGATAAAATCTTGTTCATTTAGCTCCTTTTTTGTACTATACTTAAATTAGTAAAACAACTAGATGTTGTATGATGGTTTGGTAATTACACTATATAACCAACAAATCAATAGAACATTTATAGAACTTGTAAAAAAGATTATCAATAAAAAAATAAAAAAATTATAAAAATATCAACATGGAAAATTCAATAAAAATTGATCCTTTTGGCTTTAGAGAATACGACGCCCGATGGTTGTATCCAGATGACATCAATTTAGAAGGTGTGACAAATTTGGGGAAAGGGTTAGGAACACAAGTAATTAATCATACAAACAAAAAAAATCCAAGAATCATTGTTGGTCATGATTACAGATCTTATAGTGAGGAAATAAAAACAGCACTAAAAAAAGGTCTCATATCAACCGGATGTAATGTTGAAGACATAGGGTTGTCTTTGTCGCCTATGGTTTATTTCGCACAATTTAATTTAGAAAGCGATGCTGTGGCAATGGTAACAGCAAGTCATAATGAAAATGGATGGACTGGTGTAAAAATGGGGATTAAAAAAGGATTAACTCACGCTCCAGAGGAAATGAAAGAGCTAAAAGAAATAACACTAAATAATAAATTTATTGAAGGAATTGGTAGTGAGAAAGAGGTAAGTAATTTTCAAAGTATTTACAAAGATGATCTAATTAATAGAAATAAAATTAATAAAAAAATTAAAGCTGTTGTTGCTTGTGGAAATGGAACGGCAGGAATATTTGCGCCTGATATGTTAAGAGGAGTTGGTTGTGAAGTTATAGAATTAGATTGTAATTTAGACCATACGTTTCCCAAATATAATCCAAATCCAGAAGATTTAGAGATGCTACATGCCATCAGCAAATCTGTTTTAGAAAACAATGCTGATATAGGTTTTGGCTTTGATGGAGATGGTGATCGTGTTGGAGTTATCGATGATAAAGGAAATGAAATATTTTCAGATAAAATTGGCTTACTAATTGCTAGAAATTTATCGAGCACTCATAAAAATTCAAAGTTCGTAGTTGATGTAAAATCAACTGGTTTATATTCAACTGATGAAATTTTAAAAAGTAACGCTTGTGAAACAATATATTGGAAAACAGGACATTCTCATATTAAAAGAAAGGTAAATCAAGAACAAGCACTTGCTGGTTTTGAAAAAAGTGGACATTTCTTTTTTAATCAACCTTTAGGTTATGGATACGATGATGGGATAAATTCAGCAATACAGGTATGTCATTTACTAGATAACAATAATAAAAAAATGAGTGAGATAATTAATGAACTCCCTAATACCTATCAATCTCCAACAATGGCTCCTTTTTGTAAAGATGATGAAAAATATAAAGTTGTTGATGATTTGATTAAGCAAATAGAAAACTTAAAAAAGAAAAATATTAAAATTGATAATCAAGAAATTGAAAATATTCTTACGGTAAATGGTATAAGATTTACTTTTAATGATGGTTCATGGGGTTTAATTAGAGCTTCGTCAAATAAACCTTCATTAGTAGTTGTAACTGAGAGCCCAACCTCAAACGAAAGAAAGAAAAAAATCTTTGATTTTATTGATGATTTACTTCAAAAAACTGGCAAAATTGGTGAATATGATCAGAAGATTTAATTAAAGATCTAAAAACCTTATTAAAAATAAAGTTCCTATTACATAAAGAAATACCCCAAACATTCTCTGTGTTTTATTTTTATCTGTAGTGTGGACCATATTGGCACCAATACGGGCCATTAATGTTGTTATGGGAATGAATATCAAAAAAGCAGGAATATTTACAAATCCAAGACTTAAGGGAAGATTTGCTTTCAGTAAAAATCCAGAAGTTAAAAAACCAATAGAGCCAATAGATGCTATTACAAATCCTATAGCGGCTGAACTACCTATTGCTCTGCTAATTGGATATCCAAAATATCTTAAGATTGGCACATTCATCATCGCGCCCGTTATCCCCATAGGTGCAGATATAAATCCAGATAAAAAACCAAAAGTTGCTCTCGGAAAAAACTTAAATTTTTTATTTTTTTTTAATTCCTGTTTAACTATCAATAAATATCCACCAAAAAAATAAACAACAACAGCAAAGAACAAAACTAAAGATTTTGTATTTAACAATGCAGCCATATATGTTCCAAGCAAAACACCAAATATTACAAATAGACCATAGGTTTTTAAAATATTTATATCTACGGCTTTATGTTTCCTGTGTGTCATTACCGAAACAAAAGATGTAAAAATAGTAATAGAAAAAGCAGTACCAACAGATAGATGCATCAAATAAGATTTATCTATATCTGCAGTTTCAAAAATAAAAAAAAGTACCGGGACCGAAATCAATCCACCACCAATACCAAAATAACCAGCAAAAAAACCAACTGGAAATGCAGTAAGTATCATTAACAAAATTAGTAGGTAATACTGATTTGAAAGAATTGTATTAATCAATTTGACCTGCCGAATGTAACTTAGGAGAAAGTTTTGCTTTATCCATAATATGATCAATTTTTTTTACATCCGCATCTCTTACACACATATTTTCACTTAAATATCTTTTCCAATGGCTTGAGCCAGTTTGACCATGAAATAAACCAAGAGTATGTCTCATCACTTGATTAACTCTTGTGCCTTTTTTAACTTCAATTTTAACATAGTCAATTAAATCTTCTATAACTTCCTCTCTATCTTTAATGTCATAATTATTAAATATTTCATTTTCTATTTCTGCTAAAAGGTATGGGGAATGATAAACAGATCTTCCAATCATCGTACCATCAACTTTATTTAAATGATTTTTAACCTGCTCTGTTGATGTAATACCTCCATTAATTATTATTTCTAAATCTTTAAAATCTTGTTTTAATTTGTAAACATAATCATATTTTAAAGGAGGTATGTTAAGATTTTGTTTTGGGGTAAATTTTCCGAGCATTGCTTTTCTTGCATGAATAATAAATGTCTTAACGCCAGTTTCTTTCAGTGTGCTTATAAAGTTATAAAAATGCTCATAGTCGTCAACATCATCATAGCCAATTCTAGTCTTAACAGTGACTGGTAGTGTTGTAGAATTTATCATTTCTGATAAACAATCGGCTACAAGATTTGGCTCTTTAATCAAACAAGCCCCAAATTTATTTTTTTGAACTTTTTTGCTTGGACACCCTAAGTTTAAATTTATTTCATCATAACCAAATTCTTCACCAATTTTTGATGAATTTGCTAACAATTTTGGAGTGGATCCACCTAATTGCAGAGCTACAGGTTTTTCTCTAAGATCAAAAGATAATAATTTTTCTTTATCTCCCCTATCAATAGCTTCTGAAACTACCATCTCAGTATAGAGAAGAACGTTTTTACTTATTAACCTTAAGAAGTATCTTTCATGCCTATCTGTGCAGTCCATCATTGGAGCAACTGATACGAGTCTGTTAATTTTAGACATATTTTTTAACTTTATTTGAAAGGTTTACCTTTTTTTCATTCACATATTCTTGGTGGTTTTTTTCAATTTTAGCTAATTCGTAACGGTAATTAACCATAACACCAAAAGATCTTTTAAAGCCAACTTCAGAAACATTGGCATTTATAGCAATATCGTCTATGTCAGCTCCATTTTTTAGGTGAAATCTACAAACATCATTAATCGGAAATCCAAAATCATTTTTTTGTTTTGCTAAATAATTTAAAGCTAATTTACTAATTAATACTTTGCTATCTGCAATTCTTTTATCACCTATTTTTAAATCATTTGACTTTAAAAAGTCTAAACTATTTTTATTTGCCTCTCCAAGTATTTCTGCTGCTTCAGAACTTTCCATATTTTTAAACCAATCAGCAAAACCTACCATTGGTGACAAAGTTCCAAAATATTTTACATCTGGTAGCTCCTCTTGGAGTTCATAAACAACTCTTTTTATAAGGAAATTTCCGAGCGTTACTCTTGAAAGCCCTTCTTGACAGTTGCTAATAGAGTAGAATGTTGCAGTGTCGTAATCTTTAATTTTTTCTTCTGAGGGTCTTGTTAATTCTTGTATCGACTGACTTAAACCTTTTGTTAATGCTATTTCAACAAAAATAATTGGCTCATCCTCTAAGGCAGGGTGAAAATATGCAAAAAATCTTCTGTCCTTACCGAGTCTTCTTTTCAATTCATTCATATCCTTCATAGAATGAACTTTCTCATATTTAAGTAATTTTTCTAAAATTGCAGCTTTAGTATCCCAAGTTATTTTTCTTAGTTTTAAAAATCCTGGGTTGAACCAGTTTTTAAATATGTCTATCAAATCATAATCTAAACTTTTTAATTCTGGATTGTCTTTTAATAATCTTTGTAGATCTTCTCTAAGAGATACAATCTCCGAGGTTCCATTTGGAGCCATATTTAATCTTACAAACAACTCTTTTCTAATTCCAGAAGCTACTCTAGATAAATTTAAAATTGAATAATCGTCTTGAGCATTACTGTATTTTTTAATTGCCTCATCAATTTTTAATGGATCAGGTTTATATTTATCATTAACCTGAATTAAAAACTTGTTTTTTTCTTCAATAGATAAATTTTGATATCTAAATAAAATATCTCTTGCCAAAGTAATTCCAAATGCTGCACCTTTTGTAGATAACAAGTCATCACAAAGATCAATCAAATCTCTCTTTTTTGTAATACTTTTAAAAGATTTTTTTTCTAAAATCTTTTGCCCAGCATCAGCAATGGTTTCAAAAATTCTTTTTATATTTAGCATGGTGTTTTTTATATATTAAAAACCTAAACTTTTACCCATTATTTTATCTGGTAACCAAGTAACTATTTCAGGAAAAATACACAAAATTAATATAGCTAGAGCCATAATTATCATAAATGGTATAGATCCCTTTAATATTTCTGACAGACTAACATCTGGTGTAATGCCTTTGATTATATAAAGGTTTAATCCAACAGGTGGCGTAATAAGACCAATTTCCATATTTATCGTAAATACAATCGCAAACCAATAAGGGTCAAAGCCCAGCGTGGTTATTACTGGCAGTAATATCGCTGAAGTCATCACAATTACTGCTACTGGTGGTAAAAAGAAACCTGCAATTAAAAGAAAAATATTTATTAAAATAAATACAACCCATTTATTTGAACTTAGCTCTACCATGCTTTGTGCTAGTGATTGAGTTACATAAAGCTGTGATAATGTGAAAGCAAATAGATAAGATGCAGCAATGATAAACATTATCATCACACTTTCTTTCATAGATACTTTAACAATATTCCAGATTTTTTTTGGTTGATAAATTTTGTAAACTACAGCGATTAATACAAAAACTAAAAAAGCTCCAACGCCAGATGCTTCTGAAGGTGTAGCTACTCCACCATACAAAACATAAAGAACACCAGCTATAATTGCTAGGAAAGGTAAAATCCTTGGCAATACTTCAATTTTCTCTTTAAAAGTAGGAGGTGTTCTGTTCTTTAAGGCTTTTGCTGAGTCTTTATCAATAAAATAACTATGTATTAGAGCCCATATAGCAAACATACCTGCTAACATAAATCCAGGTATCAAGCCACTTAAGAATAATCTTCCAATTGATGTTCCTGTAGCAATACCATAAACAATTAAAACAATACTTGGAGGAATTAAAACTCCTAGCGTACCACCAGCTGCAATAGTCCCTGTTGCTATTTGATCAGAATACCCTCTTTTTCTCATCTCAGGTATTCCCATAGTTCCAATTGCTGCACATGTTGCAGGACTTGACCCACTTAAGGCGGCAAATATTGAGCAAGCACCTATGTTAGAAATTACTAATCCTCCTGGTACTCTCCAAAGCCATCTATCTAAGCCTGTATATAGATCTTTTCCTGCTGGTGAATTGGCAACTGCCATTCCCATTAAAATAAACATAGGAATTGAAAGCAAAACAAAAGAGTTTAGTCCTGCATAAAATGTTTCTGCAAAAACATCTAACATTTGAAAACCTTCAAATGCAACTAACAATGTTATAGAGACAAAGCTCAAACCAAATGCAATCGGTATTCCAGAAAATAAAACTACTAAAGTGAAAACCGCAACGATTATTGCTATTATTAATGGATCCATTAGTAACCACCTTCCTCGTCAATAAGTTTAATTATTTCTGCAATATATTGAAGTATCATTAAGGCTGCACCAATCATCATTGATGAATAAGGTATCCATAAAGGAGGATCCCAAACAGTTCCTGTTGAATAGTTTTTTGTAAACGCTTCTTCAACCATCAAATATCCAAAATAAAATAAAATTAAAAAAAATAATAAACTTATTAGTGATGTGAAAATTTTAAGTCTAAGAATGTTTTTCTTTGATAAAAAATCATAAATCCACTCCATGCTAACATGCGCTTTTTCACTTAAAACATAAGCACTTCCTATAAAAGTTGAAGCAACTAAAAGCATCGTCACTAACTCTGTTTGCCAAGTGATTGCTCTTTGAAAGAAATATCTTTCAAAAACTAATTCTACAATAACCAAGATTGACAGGAGCAGGGCTAAAACAGCAAATGCACCACATGCTTGTGAACTATAATTACAGAATTTTAAATATTTTTGTTTCATAAAAAAAACCCCTATTTAATATTTTTAAATAGGGGTTCTTTATATATCTTTTTATTTAACTGCTAAAGCCATTTCCATTAGCTTATCGCCACCTGGAACTTTTTCAGCAAATGCTTTATGAGAAGATTGTTTAGCAATCTCAACCCAAGCCGCATGGTCGTTTGCATCCATATATACTAATTTTACTCCTGCTGCTTTATATGCGTCTTCAAATTTTTTATCTAAATTTTCAACTTGCGCAGTCATATATTTTTCAGCAACTTTACCAGCTTTCATTAAAGCATCTTGTTGTTTTGAATTTAATTTATCAAAGCTCATTTTTGACATCAAAATTGGCTCATACATAAACCATAATCCGAATTTCCCTGGAGGTGTAGCGCATGTTACTTGCTCATAAATTTTGTAACTTACAAAACTTCCTGAACTAGTATTTGCACCTGTTAATACTCCAGTTTGTAATCCAGTATAAATTTCTGATGAAGGCATACTTTGAATACCAGCACCAGCTGCTTCTAACATTTGGTTAAAAGCTTTACCAGCTGCTCTCATTACTTGGCCTTTAGCATCTGATGGATTTTTAATACATTTTGATTTAGATGCAAAACCACCACCAAGCCATGCATCAGATAGAACAACAACACCAGCATCATTTATAATTCTCTTAATTTCAGTCATCATTGGACCTTTATTAAATCTTAGTGCATGATCATGATTCTTAACAGTTCCTGGCATTAAAGTTGCGTCAAATTCTGGATGGAATTTTGATGCATACGCTAATGGAAATGCTGAAATATCCAATTGACCAGTTGTCATTGGTTTCCACTGCTCTTTAGGTTTATATAAAGATTTTGCTGGATAAATTCTAATATCTAAATCTACTCCTGCTTTTTTAACTTCATCTGCAATTATTTGAACCATTTCATGTCTTGGATCATAAGAACCGTCTGCTCTAGGTGTTCCAGGCCATTGGTGACTTGCTTTTAGTGTCACAGCATATGCCGATCCAATTAATGAGAAAGCTAAAAATAATGTTGTGAAATAAAAACTTATTTTTTTTAACATGTTTTCCCCCTCTTTAAATTAATTTAATAATGATATTAAATTGAACTTAAGGGTAAGAGTCAATATAAGGAAATGTCGTATATTTTATTATGGATGGGCCACTAAAAAATTTATTAGTTGTTGATTTAACAAGGGTTTTAGTAGGGCCCTATTGCACTATGATACTTTCAGATTTAGGTGCAAGAGTTATAAAAATTGAAGCACCTGAAACAGGTGATGACTCTCGAAAATTTGGCCCTTTTGTTAAAGATTATTCTGCATACTTTATGTCCTTAAACAGAGGAAAAGAAAGTATAGCTTTGAATTTGAAGAACGATGAAGATAAAAAAATATTTGATAAAATATTATCAAAAGCAGATATTTTAGTAGAAAACTTTAAACCTGGCACATTAGAAAAGTGGGGTTTTGGTTGGAAGGATGTGAGCAAAAAATATCCTAAATTAATTTATGCATCGGCATCAGGGTTTGGCCAAACTGGACCTTTAAAAGAGCTACCAGCATATGACATGGTTGTTCAAGGTATGGGAGGATTGATGAGTGTAACTGGCCATCCAAATTCTGAGCCAACAAGGGTTGGAACCTCTATTGGTGATATCACAGCAGGTCTGTTTACGGCAATTGGAATTAATGCAGCTTTATACGATAGACAAAAAACCGGTAAAGGAGCTTTTATAGATGTGTCTATGTTAGATTGCCAAATAGCAATTTTAGAAAATGCAATAGCAAGATATCTTTCCAAAAATGAAATTCCAGGACCAATGGGTTCCAGACATCCATCTATTGCGCCCTTTGAAGCTTTTAAAACGAAAGATAGTTATATAATTATTGCTGCAGGGAATGATAAACTTTTTACAAAACTTTGTGATGTATTAAAAATTCCTGAAACTGCAAATGATGAAAGATTTAATTCTAATTCACTAAGATGTGAAAACATGGATCATTTAAAAGAAATTTTTGAAAAACAATTGAGTTCCAAATCTACAGATGAGTGGGTTAAAGAAATGGAAGAATTGAAAATTCCATGTGGGCCAATTTTTAATATTAAACAAGCTGTAGAAAATCCTCAAATTCAAGAACGAAATATGATTGTAAAATCTTACCATAAAATTATTGGTGAATTTAAATCTGCAGGAAATCCTATTAAAATGTCTACCTATAAAGATGAAAATACTAGGGGTAATATTCCTGATTTAGATGAGCACAGGGAAAAGATAATAAAGGAATTTAGTTAATTTATTCTTGGTTTTCTGTTTCGTCGGATACAGTCTCTTCTTGATCTTTCATTTCGTCCAATGAAACATCAGTCTCGTCTTCTTGTAAGTCCTCAACAGGTTCAGATGAAGGTTGTTCAGCTGTATTTTGTAACTCAGCTAAATCATCTTTAGAAACTTGAATTTTTTCTGGAATTTTTCTAGCTCTCTTAGATGGAAGAATTGGTACGCCGCTTTTTGAAATTTCACCTTTGTAAAGATTTTCAAAATCATCGCCAATATCATCTTCGTCCTCTGAAGTATCATCAATTTGCTCGACATGTTTTCTTAACTTGTAAACTGCAGCATCTGTTAAATCAGGAACTTTAATTGTCTCCTCAGCTATTTCTCTTAATGCTATGACAGTGTTTTTGTCATTATCTCTATCTAAAGTAGGCTCTAGTCCTGAATTAAGTTGCGTTGCTCTCTCCTTTGCAACTAATACTAATTCATAAGGACTATCAACTTTATCTATACAATCTTCAACTGTAACTCTTGCCATGGACGGTTTGATACACCTCGATTATTAAAAAATCAAGCAGTATTAGAGATAAATTGGATTTAATTTTTTTCGTATAGTGAAAAGTAAAGCAATAGAGAATGCTATAGCAATTGCTGCAATAAATGCGATTTTTTCAATTGAAAATCCTGCATCTATAAAAAAGCCAAATAATGCTGTGCCAAAAGCAGTTGCAAATACCATTAAAGCAGTAGTCAAAGCTTTAATAGATCCAATATATTTTACACCATAAATTTCTGCCCATGTTGATGATCCTAGTAAGTTTGCTAGACCGTTTGATATTCCTACTAATCCAAGAAATAAAAAAGCAGTTTGCGGAGCATCAAAATATATGATGACTAAAGTTCCTAAAAATAATGGAATATTCATATAGATTAGTAATTTTCTACTTGTAAACTTATCAATTAAATAACCGGCAACAACTAAAGTGATTACAGAAAAAATTGAGTAAGACATAAAAGATTGCGCAATTGTATATTCACCCCACCCTTTTGAATTAGTGACGAATGATTGATAGACAAATACTCCTGTTGCTATCCAGGGCATTGCTAACATATTTAATGAGACAATGTAAAATCTATAATCGCCAAGAACCTCTATTCTTTTCCAGTTTTTAATATTTTCTTCTTTTAAAAATTTGTTTTGACTGCCTTCTCTAGTATCTAATTTGACATCTTTAACTAAAATATAAGATGCCAAAGGTAGGCAAATTAAAACTATTAAAGAAAAGATTACCCATAAATCCTGCCAAACAATTAGAGTTAAAAGATAAACAATTAAGACAGGCATTATGAACTCTGCAGAGGATAAACCAAACCAAATAATGCTTAATGCTTTTCCTCTCGATTTTGTAAAATATCTTGAAATAGTGGTTGAAGCTGTGTGAGACATTAACCCTTGTCCAGAAAATCTCATTAAAAATATTGCTACAAACAAAAACGCTACAGACGATGTTTTGGAAAAGAAAAAAGAAGAAAAAGATAGAAGTAAAATAACAAAAATTGCAAATTTAAGTACATTTACGTCATCAATTTTTTTTCCAATCCATATTAGAAGCAAGCTGCTAAATAAAGTAGCTGATGCATAAATCGTGCCAAATTGTCCATGTGTAATAGAAAGTGTTTCTCTGATGCTTGAATTAAATAAACCTATAAAAAAACTCTGTCCAAAACATGAAAAAAATGTAAAAATAAATCCAAAAATAATTACTTTTAAACTTAAATTTTTAAACATATAAATAATTTATGACTTGTAATGTTGCTTTCATAGGTCTCGGGGTAATGGGTTATCCGATGGCTGGTTATATATCAAAAGCTGGGCACAATGTAACTGTTTTTAATAGAACAACTGCTAAAGCTGAAAAATGGATTACTGAATATAAAGGTAAAATGGCTTCAACCCCAAAAGAGGCTGCGGAAGGTGCTGATTTTATTTTTACTTGTGTGGGTAACGATGAAGATTTAAAGCAAGTTACATTAGGTGAAAACGGATTATTTCATAGCGCTAAAGAAGGTTCTATCTACGTAGATAATTCAACTGTTTCAGCTGAAGTATCAAGAGAACTTTATAGTAAAGCTAAAGAAAAAGGATTTGCATTTTTAGATGCACCAATTTCTGGTGGTCAATCAGGTGCTGAAGGTGGAATTCTTACTGTTATGGTTGGGGGTGATGAAGAGATTTTCAAAAAAGCAGAGCCAGTAATTGATTGCTATAGTAAAAAAGTAAAATTAATTGGTCCATCAGGAAGTGGTCAACTTACAAAAATGATGAACCAAATGTGTATTGCAGGTGTTGTACAAGGTCTATCAGAAGCTATAAACTTTGGAATAAATGCTGGTTTAGATATTGATAAAGTAATGGAAACAATATCAAAAGGTGCAGCTCAATCTTGGCAAATGGAAAATAGATATAAAACTATGGTTGAAGACAAATTTGATTACGGTTTTGCGGTAGATTGGATGAGAAAAGATTTAAAGATTGTAATTGAAGAAGCAAAAAGAAATGGTTCACCAGTCCCAATTACTGAAATAGTTGATGAGTATTATGCTGATGTTCAAAAAATGGGTGGTAACCGTTGGGATAGTTCTAGTCTGATCGCTAGACTTAAAAAAAAGAAATAAACTAATGACAAATACTGTCCCATACTATGAGGACTTCTCCGAAATAAAAAAAAAAATTTGGTTAATGCTTGATGATGCTGTAACGAATAGATCGTCACCATTTAGAATTCCAATTTTTGTTTGTGGTGATCAGTCAGACTTTGATGGAAGAATTGTTGTTCTTAGAAAATCAGACCAATCTAATAATATACTCCAATTCCATAGCGACATTAGATCAGACAAAATTCCAAAATTAAAAAAAAATAAAAATGCTGCGCTAATATTTTATGATAAAGAAGAAAAAATTCAGCTTCGAGTTAAAGTCAATTGCATAGTCAATCATGAAAATGAAATAACTGAGCAATCATGGTCAAAAACTGCACATGTGAGTCGAAAATGTTATTTAGTAAATAATGGACCAGGAACAGAAATAGACGAACCAGGCTCAGGTTTAAGTGAAGAAATTGAAAAATCAGGCTTTACTATGGAACAAAGTGAAGAGGGTTATAAAAACTTTACTGTAATTCAATGTAATATTGAAAGTATTGAGTGGCTTTATCTTGCAGCAAAAGGTCATAGAAGAGCAAGATTTGATTTTTCAAATAATAAACAAAACTGGCTAGTTCCATAAAAATGCTAAGTGGATTTATTATTGCTGTAGCACTTGTTTTAGGGGGATTGGCAGTAATGAGGTTTGGCATTTTCCAAATCAGAAAATTCAAAAAAGGAGATACTAAAGTCACAAAAAAAGTAAGTGAGCAACTAGCTTTTATAATATTTTTTGTAATTATTTTAGGATTAATTATTTATTCTATTAACGATTTATTGTTTTAAAAAATTGATTTAGAATATTTTTTCCAGTTTTCTTGGTACCTAATTGCATTTTGCTTAACAGCTTCAATTTCATCCTCAGTTAACTGCCTTATAATTTTTGCTGGGGATCCCATAACTAATGAATTATCTGGTATTTCTTTTCTTTCTGTTACTAATGATTTAGCGCCAATTATACAATTCTTTCCAATTTTTGCTCTATTAAGAACTACAGCTCCGATTCCAATTAAAGAATTATCATCAATTGTGCAACCATGAAGCATAACCATATGACCAATCGTTACGTTCTTTCCAATTTTTAAAGGGTAGCCTGGATCTGTATGTAATACACTTCCATCTTGAACATTTGAACCTTCTCCAATATGTATATTTTCAATATCACCTCTTAGTGTTGTATTAAACCAGACACTAGAGTTTTTTTCTAATGTTACGTCTCCAATTATAACAGCGTTAGGTGCTACCCAATTTTCGCCAAGGTTTTTTGGTTTTTTATCTTTTAAATCGTAAAACATAAATTATATAGTCTTTTATCATGGCATTAACAAAAACACCAATTTGCGACTTCGGTAAAAAAGCTGATTACTTTGAACTTAAATCAATAGACAATAAAATAATTTCATTGAATGATGTAAAAGGTGAAAATGGAACATTAATAATGTTTATCTGTAATCACTGTCCTTATGTTTTGGCCGTGATCAAAAATGTTGTAGAAGACTGTAAGGATTTAGAGAATGACGGTATTAAATCTCTAGCAATAATGTCAAATGACCCAAAAAGATATGAAGAAGATTCATTCGATAATATGGTTAAATTCTCAAAAAATCATAATTTTAATTTTCCGTATGTAATAGATGAAACTCAACAAGTAGCAAAAACTTATGGTGCAGTCTGTACTCCAGATTTTTTTGGATATAATAAAGATCTTGAACTTCAATACAGAGGAAGAATAAGAGAGTTACAAAACTTAAAACCTACAGAAAATGGAGATAGTGAACTTAAAAAAGCTATGAAAATGATTGCAAAATCCAATAAAGGTCCTAATGAACAGTTTCCAAGTATGGGCTGCAGTATTAAGTGGTTTTAATAAATAATGTATTTATTAATTACTAGAACTTTTCCGCCAGAATTAGGAGGTATGCAAAATCTCATGTGGGGATTGGCAAGATCTCTAGCAAAAATAAATCTAATAAAAGTTTTTGCAGATTACCATGAAAATCACGAAGAATTTGATAATTCTGTTTCATTTTCAATTGAAAGAGTCAGTGGAATTAAGCTAATCAGAAAATATAGAAAATCTTATTTAATTAATGATTATCTTGAAAATAATAAAAACGTAGAATGCTTAATTGCAGATCATTGGAAAAGTTTAGAATTAATTAAAACAAATAAAAAAAAAATTTGTCTAATTCATTCAAAGGAAATAAATCACCCTAAAGGCTCTGGATTGAATAAGAAAGTACTATCTGTTTTAAATAATGTTGATCATGTTGTTGCAAATTCAAATTATACAAAAAACTTAGCTATAGACCTAGGGGTGGATGAAAGAAAAATAATTGTTATTAATCCTGGTGTAGACCCAGTAGTTGAAGTTCCAAAAAAATATTTGGATGAAGCTGAGGAAATATTAAAAGGAAAGAAAAATAGACTAATTACAGTTTCAAGATTTGATAAAAGAAAAAATCATGAAAAAGTAATTATGTCTGTTAGAAACTTAAAAGAAATTTATCCAGATATAATTTACACATGCATCGGGTATGGAGATGAGGAAGAAAAATTAAAAAAATTAGTTGTTGAGCTAAATTTAGAAGATCAAGTAACTTTTTTAAAAGATATACCAACTGATTTAAAAAATGCTCTTATTGCAAAATCAAATATTTTTGTAATGCCATCTGTGATTTATAAAAAATCAGTTGAAGGATTTGGAATTGCTTATGTGGAAGCTGCACAGTATGGAGTTCCATCAATTGGAGGAAAAGATGGAGGTGCGGCAGATGCAATTATACACGAAAAAACTGGTTTAATTTGTGATGGCAATAAACTAGAAGATATTTACTCAAGTATAGACACTCTTTTTATAGAAAATAAATATTTAGAATATGGTAAAGAAGCTAAAAATTATTCTACAAACTTTCTTTGGGATAAGGCAATTGAAAAATATAAGAGAATCTTATAAAATAGTAATATGATCGCTAAATTTAACAACATTTTCTACTTAATTGTATTTCTTGCACATTTTATAGGAATAGCTGCATATTGTTTTCAAACAATTGTTGGAACTAAAAAATTTATGGATAAGTTTGGTATAGATCATAGTGCAGCAGTTATGATTAGATTTGTTGGAGCGCTAATGCTTGGTTGGGTAATAATGGCTATTTATATAATGTTTGTAAGGCCAAATGGAGTAGAAGGTACTTGGGCATTTTTTAATTTAATATTTATTATACATGCATGCGTTTTGGGAACAAATTTCTACTCGCTTAAGATTGATAAAACAGGTCTTAATGAAAAAGTTACAGATGAAGGGATTATAGCGCCTACAGTGTTTCTAATAATGATGGCTATACTTTGTTACGGTTTGTCTGATAAAATTTATATCACTTAATTATTAGTCTTTTTAAACATAGTTTTATAAACGTGCCAAATTATAATTAAAATTGTAGTTAATAAAATGAATGCAGTTAAAGTTCTGTCCCATAAAAATTCCCAAGAACCATTGCTTAATAATAAAGATCTTCTCAAGTTTTCTTCCATTAATCCTCCTAATACAAAAGCTAGTATCAGAGGTGGCATGGGAAAATCATATAATCTTAGAAATGTTGCAACAACTGCAATTCCAATCATTAAATAAATATCAAAGTTATTGAAAGACATTACATAAATTCCTGTAACTGAGAAAAATAATATTAAAGGTATTAAATAATTTTTAGGGACAGCAAGAATTCTTGCAATATATGGAATTAAAGGAAGATTTAAAATCAATAATATAACCATACCTATATACATTGACATTATTATTGACCAAAAAATTTCTGGATTTGTCATATATAATCTTGGTCCAGGTTGAACTCCAAAACCTAATAGTGCACCTAACATAACTGCTGTAGTTCCGCTTCCTGGTATACCTAGCGTTAACATGGGAACAAATGAACCAGAACACGCTGCATTGTTTGCGGTTTCAGGAGCTGACAAACCATTTACACTTCCTTTTCCAAATTTTTCTTTTTCTTCATCATTAACTACATTTCTTTCCATTCCATAAGCTAAGAAAGATGCAATTGTTGCACCTGCGCCTGGTAATACTCCAATTAAAAAACCAATTATGGATGATCTTGGGATTGTTTTGTACATTTTTGATCTTTCTTCTTTATTGATTTTAATTGAACCAAGTTCTGTCAATGAAACTTGTTTAGCAGCACTAGTTGGATCATTTCTTTTTAAAATAATTGTAAGTGCTTCGCTCATTGCAAATGTAGCCATTACAACAAGAACAAAGCTTATTCCATCCGTTAAATTCATATTATTAAATGTAAATCTTGTAATATCGGATAAGCTATCTTGGCCAACTGAAGCTAACATTAAACCTAATACTACCATCATCATTGCTTTTAAAAATTGACCTTTGGACGAAAAAGCTGCAATTGCAGTTAAACCTAAAATCATTAAAGCAAAATAATCTGGCGATCTAAATGATAAACTTACTTTAGATAAACTAGGTGCCATAAACAAAAGATAAATTGCTGATAATGTTCCACCTGCAAAAGAACTCCAAGCAGCAATTGCTAACGCTTTACCTGCCTTTCCTTGTTGTGCCATTGGATAGCCATCAAATGAGGTAGCAACTGTACCTGGGACACCAGGTGCATTAAGCAATATTGAAGAAGTAGAGCCACCAAATACAGCACCATAATAAACGCCTGCCATAAGAATTAACCCTGTAGCAGGGTCAAATCCATAAGTAATTGGTATCATTAAGGCAATTGCAGTCATTGGACCAAGACCTGGCAACATTCCAATAATAGTTCCAAAAAAACACCCAACCATTACCATTAAAATATTTTGAAGTGTAAGAGCTGTGGTTAAACCAATTAAAATCCCTTCAATCATCCCATAACTCCAATTGATTGCAAGAATGGATCTCTTAAATAAATATCAAGAATGCCATGAAGAAGGTACATAAAAGCTGCTACGAAGGGAAAAGATAATAAAAACATTAAGACCCACCTTCTCTCACCTAAAAAATAATAAGATGAAAATAAAAATAATGAAGTAGTTAAAAAATATCCAACTTTTAAAATTGTAGCCCCATAAATAATTGCAATTACTATAAGTATAACTGTTTTTTTATACTCTAGATTTTTATGGTCTACTTTTATGGTGTAAGGCTCAGGTAGAACAACTTTTAAACCAGAAAAAAATAATCCTGCATAACCTAAATAAATTGGAAATGTTCTAGCATTAAATGGTGCATTTTCATCAAATGCAAAAACCTGAATTTGATAAGCGGTGTATAGATAGAATGCTGAGAAAATAAAAAAGAGCAGTGATATAATTTTTGTTGTATTTATATTCACTGCTCTATTTTAAATAATCTTAAAGATTAAATTACTCCTAGTTTTTTCATAAGAGCTGTCATTTCTTCGGTTTGTTTTTCTAAGAAAGAAACAAACTTTCCTTCTGGATTATAAATATTTACCCATGCATTTCTTGCTCTTACAGTTTCCCATTCAGGAGTTTTTTGTACGTCGCCTAACATTTTAGCAATTTTTGATTTATCAGAATTGCTCATTCCTGGAGGACCAAAAAAACCTCTCCAGTTTACGAATTGTACATCATATCCTTGTTCTTTTAATGTTGGTGCATCTGGAGCATCAGATACTCTTGATGGAGCAGTAATACCAATAATTCTTACTTGGTCTCTTGCACCCATCAATTCACCTAAGCCTGTTGATATAATTTGAGTCTCCCCAGATAAAAGTCCAGCTAATGCTTTTCCTCCAGCATCATATGGTATATATGCAACTGCATTTGGATCTGCTCCTGCAGCTTGAAATGCTAAAGCACCAATTAAATGGTCCATGCTTCCTCTTACAGAACCACCAGCCATCTTAACTGAATTAGGATCTTTGTTGTATGCATCAACTACATCTTTAAAGTTTTTAAAAGGTGAACTTTTTGCAACTGCAATAGCTCCATAATCACCAATAACTCCAGCAATTGGCACAACATCTTTATAAGATAAAGTACCATTACCTTTTACATAACCTTTATGTCTTGTGATTGATCTTAATACTAATGGTGTTGATTGAACTAGAATTGTATTAGCAGGTTTTGTGTTAATCATGTAAGCTAAAGCTTTTCCACCTCCACCACCTGACATATTTTCAAATGATGCACTTTTTAACATTCCAGCTTTTGTTAAAGCTTCTCCTGTTCCTCTAGCAGTTCCATCCCAACCACCTCCAGCACCACCACCAATTACAAAGTGCAATTTATCCATTGCTACTGAGCTTGAGGTTGTTGCTGAAATTAAAAGTAAAGTTGAGAATAAAACTGTAATTAAAGATTTAATTAGTTTCATTATTTCCTCTCTTATTATAATTATACCTGATATTAAACATAGATTTATATTTAGTGTCAATAATGATTACGTAAATGTTAAATACTTTATCATTTCAAAACTTTTTTAAAGATTTGAGCACCAGCTATAAAGCTCTCGCTATTGGTATTATAGGTGGTTATATTGGAACTATAATTGGTCTGCCTTTACCATGGTTATTAGGTTCTCTAGGTTTGAATCTTTGTGTTGCTTTTACAAAATTTAACATAAAATTTCCCACAAAATTATTAAATCCTATTTTTTTAATGGTTGGAATAATTCTTGGCGGGACTCTAAATGTATCTTTATTATACAAAATACATTTGTGGGTATTTTCATCTGTAGCAATGTTGGTATGTACAATTGTAAGTACAATATTGGCTGGTTTATATTTTGTTAAAGTTTGTAAATTTGATAAATTAATTGCTACTTTAGCAGCTCTGCCAGGTGCATTTGTTCCAATTGCAGCAGCACTTTTAGAATATGGTAAAAAAAATAATCATAAGCAAGTATTAATACCACAAGCAACAAGAGTAATTTTTATTGTTAGTTTTGTACCAATTCTATTTATTAGTAATTTGGGTTTTTCAGAGATCGAAGGATATAATTACGATAATGTCTATAATCTAAGATATTGTTTTGAAATTATATTTTTAATTTTAATTTGTTATTTATTTTCAATATTTTTAAAAAAACTAAAAATTCCATCTCCAATTCTTGTTGGAGCGATGGCTTTGTCAGGATTATTTTATACTTTTGAAATTGTAAATGCTAGATTTCCTGATTTTATAATAAATATTGCTTTTATTTTTTTAGGAACAGCACTCGGAAGTAGATTAAATGGTTTAAAACTAAAAGAATTATTTTTTTATATATTTCATGGGGTTATGGTGAGCTCAATTCTTGTAATCGTTGCAATGGTAACGGCTTATTTTTTACAATTTCTTGGTTTTGATTTCATTCCTACATTTCTAAGTTTTGCTCCAGGAGGCATACATGAGATGGTTGTAATAAGTGTAGCTTATAATATTGATCCAATTTTTGTTAGCTATCATCACTTTTTAAGAATATTAATTATTGTAGCTTTTCTTCCTATTATACTTAAAAAATTTACTGATGAAGTTTAAATATTTAAATAAAGTCTATAATGAGTTTAGTGCTACTTAAAAGAATTAATGCATAAAGAATATTATAAAATAAATTTTCTTCTATAATTTTTAATAATTTGTAGCCAATAAATATTCCAATTATAGCTAGAGGGAAAAGGGAGATGGATTGATACAATGTATCAAAACTCATCATTGATAAATATATGTATAGTGGAAGTTTAATTAGATTAACACAGCTAAAAAAAATTATTCTAGTTCCAACGTAAACTTCTTTTTTTAATCTTAATGGTAATAAATAAAGACTCGTAGGAGTTCCACCTGCATGTACACAAAAACTTGAAAATCCTGCTATTGATGAGCATATAGCACCTTTTAAAAAATTTTGCTTAGCTGGAGTTGTTTTTTCTTTTTTAAATAAAAAATAATGTCCTGCAAATAAAAAACCCATTATTCCAACAATAAATTTTAATAAATTTTCAGGAAAAAAACTAAAAGTAAGTGAACCAATTATAATTCCAACAGCTGCAAAGGGCACTATTAACTTCAGGATGTTAAGATTAAATTCCTTTCTAAATCGATAAACAGCTATCATGTCTGAGAAAATTAAAATTGGTAAAATTATAGCAAGTGCTTGTTGTAATGGCATCACAACAGTCATTAAAGGAACAGATATCAACGATATTGAACCTCCTAAACCAGATTTTGCAATCCCATATAAAACAATAGCAGGAACAACACTTATAAAAAAAAGCGAATTTATTTCCATTAATTCAAAGATTGTAAAAAATATTCAAAAACTTTTTCTGGTGAAAGTTTATTAAGATCTGTTACTTGGATTGCTTTAAAATTTTCTCTTTCTATACTTACTTTGTATGCTGTTGTATGTGATCCAAATAATGCTACTCCTTTAACACCAAGGTGTGAAGAAATATGTGCTGGTCCCGTATCATTTGATATAACAAAACTACTTCCTTTTATTAAAGATGCAAGTTCCTGTATACTTAAAGATTTTTTTTGGTTTAAAATTGTAATTGCATTAATCTCTTTTGTCATATCAATCTCTTTAGGACCTGGAGCAACAACAATTTGATATTCATCTTCAAATTTTTTTTTTATTAACTCTATGAGTTCGTTGTAATAAGGCCATTTTTTAATTGTTAAATGTGGTGAACAGAAAGGGAATAAAACTATGTATTTATTTAAATCAAATTTTTTTTTTATATTCTCTATATTTGAGCAAGCCCACTTAAAATCAGGAAACATAGTTTTGATAGTTTTTACACCTGAAGCTTCTAATTGATGTTTAAATCTATCTAGAACAGGATTTTTATCAAATTCAACTTTAGACTTGCCATTTGGCAATGTAGTTTCAGAAGATGACCAAATAAGATTGCCGGCATTAGGAAATAATATTTTTTTATAGAAATTTGAACGAGAAGAATTTTGTAAATCAAAAACTTTTATAAATTTGTATTTTTTCAATTTGCGCATAAGATTGAATAAATAAATCAAATTAAATCTTGATAATCTCTTATCTAAGATTGTGTCCTCTAGATGAGGGTTTTGCTTGAAAAGATCAATGTAAGGCTTTGATGTTAATAAATAGATTTTATCATCTTTATGAAAATCAGAAATATCTTGAATTGCACCACTTGCCTGGGCTATATCACCTAAAGAACCATGTTTAATTATGAGAATATTAGACATATTTTAAACAACTTAACACACTATAAAAAATTATGAATAAAATACTAGTTGAAGTATCAGTTGGTGAACTTTTAGATAAAATCTCTATTCTGGAAATAAAAAAAGAAAAAATTAAGGATCTTGAGAAACTAAAATTTATAAACGATGAATATAGTGTACTTAAAGATCAATTGAATAAAAATGTTGAATCAGATGAAAAATTACTTGAATTATTCAATTCATTAAAAGAAATTAATTCAAAACTCTGGGTTATTGAAGATAATAAAAGATTATGTGAAAAAAATTCTGATTTTGGTGAAAAATTTATAAAACTTTCAAGAGACGTACATTTTTTAAATGATGACAGAGCAAAACTTAAACTGGAAATGAATAATCATACAGGTTCTAAAATCAAAGAAATTAAAGAATATACAAGCTATTAATCAATAAGTGAGCGATAAATCGTCAATCAGATACATATTAACTCTATCTATACCGATATTTTTTGCCAATCTTGCAATTCCCCTGGTTGGAATTGTTGATACAGCATTAATGGGAAATATGAGTGATCAAAGTTATCTGACTGCAACGAGTATAGCATCTAGTTTTTTTTCATTAGTATTTTGGAGTTTTGGTTTTTTAAGGATGGGAACTGTGGGGCTAGTAAGTCAATCATATGGAAGAAATGATTATAAAAGCATCTTAAATATAGTTTTTAGAAATCTACTATTTGTAATTTCAATATCAATTTTATTAATACTATTCCAAAAACAATTATTAAATTTATGTCTAATATTTTTTGATTTATCAATTGATACAAAAAATAAATTTAATGATTATTTTAATATAAGAATTTACTCATCTCTTTTTGAATTAACAATTTATATTGTAGTAGGCTTATTTATTGGATTACAAAAGACAAAAATTTCAAGCCTTGCAATTGGTTTGTTATCAATTCTAAATATCTTATTTAGCACTATTTTAGTATTAAAATTCAATTTAAATATTAAAGGTGTCGCTTATGGGACTTTACTTGCCACAGGAATAACATCACTTTTATTTTTATTTTATATTTTCTATTATTTAAGAAAATATGTCTCTTTTAACTTTAATTTACAGGAAATTATAAATACCTCAAAATTAAAAAATTTATTAGAGATAAATTTAAATATATTTTTAAGGACTATATTATTAACTTTTTCTTTTTTTTGGTTTACTTATCTTGGTGGAAGAATTGGCGAAAAATTTATTGCAGCTAATACAATTTTAATAAATCTTATTTTTTTGTCTGCATTTATCTTAGATGCTTATGCCTTTTCAACAGAAGGTATAGTTGGATATTCCATTGGTAAAAAAAATAAACTTCTTTTTATAAAAATAGTTAAAAATTCATTTATTTTGAGTTCTTTAACAGGGATATTGATTTCTTTATTTTACTTATTTTCCAAAAATTCATTTATAGATTTTATGACCGACATAGAGAATATAAGAAATATTAGTTACCAGTATTCATTTTGGGTAGTGTTATTACCTTTTGTTTCATCATTTTGTTACCAATTAGATGGAATATTTATCGGAGCTTCTCAAACCCAAGAGTTGAGAAATGCCATGTTTGTCTCTGTTATTATTCACTTAATAAGTTCATTTATACTTGTTGAAGGTTTTGGTAATCAAGGTCTATGGATTTCTTTCACTATATTTTTGATTTTACGAGCACTCACATTAACTTTTTATTTAAATAGAATTTACTTAAAAATTTAAATTAATTATTTTATACTTGGAATTATTTTTCTTAAATCCATAGCTATTTTTGGTTTTATATTTGAATATATAATTCCTTTTCCAAATTTCTTGAGAGCCATAATTTTACCATCGGGTGAAATAATGACCGTATGTCCAAAAGTTTCTCTTTTAATCGTATTTTTTCCAGTTTGATTTGGAGCGAAAATATAACAAAAGTTTTCAATAGCTCTTGCTTTTAACAAAGTTAACCAATGTCTTTGGCCAGTTGTTTTGGTAAATGCCGACGGAACAGTTATAAAACTTAAATTTCTTTTTGATAAGTTTCTGTAAAGTTCTGGAAATCTTAAATCATAACAAATTGAAAGACCTATTTTTCCCCATGGCAAAGTAGCTGATACTAACTTTTTACCTGCCTTAAATACTTTACTTTCTTTATGTTGTTCTTTTTTTGAAACTTTAACATCAAACATGTTTATTTTATCATAATAAGTATTTATTTTTCCATTTGGTCCAATAAGAATAGATCTATTTCTTAATTTGTTTTTTTCTTTAATACACATTGAGCCAAGGAGTATCCATTTTTTCTTTGATTTAGCTGTTAGTTTTATTTTTTTTATTATTGGATCATTCTTCATTTCAAATGAATATTTAAATAAATTTTTTTTATCAGCCGACATTAATGAAGAAGTTTCTGGTGTAATTATTAGGTCTGCTTGGTTCTTTATCGCTTGATTTACATATTTTATAATATCTTTAAAATTTTTAGTATAATCTTCCCCACTAGATAATTGAATACAAGCTACTTTCATGTTTGAAATCCGTATTTTTTTTCTAAATACTTTACAATATTGTGAATTATAAAAGTTAAAAATAAATAAATTATTCCTGCAGTAATAAAGGCTTCGAATGGCTTAAAAGTTAAAACGTTTACTTTTCTAGCTTCTCCCATTAAATCCATAATTGTTATTACACTTGCCAAAGATGTGCCTTTTAGCATTAAAATTATCTCATTTCCATAAGCAGGTAGTGATTGTTTTATTGCTATTGGAATTTGTATCTTATAAAAAGTAATTTTCTTTGAGACACCTAAACTTTGTGCAGCCTCTATATAACCCTCTTTTATTGTTTGGAAAGCCGATCTTAAAATTTCAGATGTGTATGCTCCAGTATTTAGCGAAAATGCAATAATTGCACACCAATAAGGTTCTCTGATAACCACCCATAAAAATGAATTTCTTAGAAATTCAATATTAGCTAAACCATAATAGATTAAATATAATTGAACAAGCAATGGTGTGCCTCTGAAAAAATAAGAATATCCGTAGGCAAACTTATTAATTAGAGGATTATTGTTAATTCTTAAAATTGCAAAAAATAGACCAATTAACAGTCCAAAAAACATAGAGGATATTAAAAGCTTTAGAGTTATTACTGTCCCATTTAACAAGCTGGGAAAAACACTAATCATTAAATTTATATCCATTAGTAACCTTTATTAAATCTAACTTCTAATTTGTTGATTATTTTCATGCTTAAAAATGTGAGAACTAAATATAGAACTGCAGCAACAGAGTAAAAAAATAATGGATCTCTTGTAGATCCTGCTGCGATATAGGACTGTCTCATAATTTCTACCAATCCAGTTACAGATATTAAAGATGTATCCTTTAATGTTATTTGCCAAACATTACTTAGGTTGGGAATAGATAGTCTCAACATCTGGGGTAAAATAACTTTATAAAATTGAATACTTTTCTTTATTCCTAAAACCTGAGACGCTTCGAATTGACCTTTATCAATTGAC
Organism: uncultured Pelagibacteraceae bacterium; assembly: GCA_902611265.1. Taxonomy (GTDB): domain Bacteria; phylum Pseudomonadota; class Alphaproteobacteria; order Pelagibacterales; family Pelagibacteraceae; genus Pelagibacter. The sequence continues at coordinate 34,228 of CACLYY010000005.1, read as the reverse complement.
AATATTGCTCCTCTAAAAACTTCTGTTGAATATGCTCCTGATATAATCCCTATGGCAAGAGCACCAGTTACAAATGCATTAATCTCAATATAACCATCATATCCAAAAATTGAGGCAACATACATTACGGCACCTGTGCCACCAAAAAATAATAAATAAATTACTAATAGTTCTGGAACACCTCTAATAATTGTAGTGTAACAATTTCCAATTACATTAAGTGTTTTATTTTTAGATAATTTTAAAGGAGTAAATACTAATGCAAACACAAATCCAATTGCCATTGCAGCAATCGATACAGCAATAGTCATTAGGGTTGCAAAAAATAGTTCGTCTCCCCAACCAGTATCTCCAAATGATAGAAGTTCCATATAGATTGGCGACTATATATTATAGTCGCCACATCTAAAATTAATTACATAGAAGCATCAAAACCAAACCATTTAATAGCAATTCTACTAATATGGCCGTCTTTTCTTGCTTTATCTATAGCTTTATTAAAGGCTTTTAAAAGTTTAGTGTCATCCTTTCTAATACCTACTCCAACACCATTACCAAATGCACCACCTGAAAAAGTTGGTCCCACAAGTACAACGGCTTCACCAGACTTTTCAGCATAATCGGTAAATGCAACCGCAGCAGCTAATGCTACATCACATCTTCCGTTAGATAAATCAAGATTAACCTCATCTTGTGTCTTGTAAGTTTTTAAATTTACTTTTCCTACATCTCCAGACTCAAGAAAGTTTTGGTGAATTGTACCAATTTGAGTACAAACTGTTTTTCCTGATAAAGCAGATGTTAATGTTTTCATTGCTTTATTAACAGCTGATCCGCCAAGGTTTAAGTTTACAGCATCAGGAGTGTCTATTCCTTCAAGGTCTGAACCTTTCATAACTGCTAAAGATGCAACTTCATCTGCATATCCTTGTGAAAAATTAATTGTTTTCATTCTTTCCTCAGTGATTGACATTCCGGCCATTATTGCATCAAATTTTTTAGATGTTAATGCCGGTATCATTCCGTCCCAATCTTGTTCAACTATTTCACATTGTTGACCGATATATCTGCATAACTGCCAAGCTAGTTCTACTTCAAAACCAATTAATTTCCCTGAAGCATCTTTTGAATTCCAGGGAGGATAAGCGCCCTCTGTTCCAATTCTTATTTTATCAGCATTAGAACTGCTGATTAAAAATAAAGAAATTATAATCGAAAAAAAAGTTTTTTTTAATATATTCATTATTTCCTCCGTTAAAATTTAATTATTTCATAAATTGATAGAATAAAAAAGAAAATTCTAATGATTTATAGATGATGAAAAGTTCCAAGAGCAGTCAAAACTAGGTATGTAAACTCTCGATAGTTTTGTATTACCAAAATTTTTATTAAATACATTAAGCCAGTTATTTACTTGATCAGGTTTTTTATCCTGACTGCCTACCTGAGCTGTTATTATACCTTTTGGTTTTAATATTCTTTCTAATGCATTCATATTTTTTGCAGCTAGATCGATGCAGTACTGATCATCATTTAAATCAACAAATATTTGATCATAAGTATTATCGTTAACTGTTTTAATACTTTCAAAAGCATCTCCCCAAACACAATTTACTGAATTTTTTTCTGTGGCTTTGTTTCCAATTTTTGCTAAATGTTTGTCGCAAACATTTACAACCTCTGGATCTAATTCAAACCAATCAATAAAACCAAAATTTTTTGAGATACACTCTCTTGCAACACCTCCGTCACCTCCACCAATTATTGCAGCTTTTTCTTTATTTGAATTTAGATTAAGTCCAGAGTTAACAAATGTTGAGCTATATAAGTGCTCATCACTCTCTGCCACCTGAATTTCATTATCTATGAATAGTGCTTTACCAAACTGTTCTAATTCTAAAATTTCTATTTGCTGTCCAACCTCAGATTTAAATTTTTCTAAAATTTTTTTAACTATGTAAGACTTCTTTAGACCCGGCGAGCTATAATTGTCATGATAATGGTCTATAGTATCCCTATTAAATTTTTTAATAATTATATTTGTATGATCAATTTCCTCTTTAATAACATCCAAAGCTACTAAAGGGGATACTTTTGCACATGTAAAAAAATCAAAACTTATTATGCCTTTTTCAGGAAATGTATGAAAACTTATATGGCTTTCTGCAAGTAAAGCTACAAGGGTAAATCCTTGTGGTTCAAACTTATATTTTGTTATTTCTAATACTGTTACTTTTGCAATTTTTGCAATTTTATAGACTAATTTTTCATAAAAAGCTGGATCGTATTCTTTATTTGTACCTAAAATATCAAGTGTAATATGTTCTCCAACTTTTGTTGTCATTCTAATTTTTTTTATATTTTTTGCTCTTATTTAAAACTTTTTTCATTTCATTTAAACTTAAAAGTTTAGGCCGTCCCAATAAGAGAGCTTTGATGTACTGTTTGGCAAGATTATCTACTTCCTCTGCTAATTCAAATGCTTCTGTAAGACTAGATCCAAATGTAATCTGTCCATGATTGGCGATTAAACATGCATATCTGTTTTTTAAAGCTTTAAGAATATTTTTTGATAATTCTCTCGTTCCGTAAGTTGCATATTTTGCACATTTAATATCTGATCCGCCAGCTAAGGCCACCATATAATGAAATGAAGGTATTTTTTTATTATGTGTTGATAGAGCTGTAGCATTTGTAGAATGAGAATGAACTATTGCTTTAGCATTTGTCTTTGAAATATATATGTCTTGATGGAATCTCCATTCAGAGGAAGGTTTTTGTTTATTATTAAACTCACCTTTTAGATTTACAAAAACAATATCTTTTACTTTTAAAGATGAATATTTTTGACCTGATGGTGTTATTAGAAATCCATTTTTATATCTTATTGAAATATTACCTGATCTTAATGCTGATAATTTTTTGTCATTAAGCATTTTAGCAAATTTAATAATTTCTTTTTTTTGTAGTTTCATTTTATTTATATATAATAATTCTAAATTTTGATTAGAATCAATATATGGCCTTTTTTCAACCAGATAAATTACCGAGTTTAATGGTTGCTCCAAATGGAGCTAGAAAAGTAAAGAAAGATCATCCTGAGGTACCTTTAACAATAAAAGAGACTGTTGAAGTAGCTAAAAACTGCTTTGAAGCAGGTGCTAAAGCTATCCATTTACATGTAAGAAATGATAAAGGAGAACATGTGCTTGATGCCGGCTTGTATAAAGAAGCTTTAAAAGAATTAGAATTTCAAGTTCCAAATATGCACATACAAGTTACAACTGAAGCAATAGGAAAATATTCCCCGGATGATATGAGGAAACTTGCTTATGATGTTACCCCACCAGGAACTTCTATTGGCACATCTGAATTAATACCCTCCAGAAAACCCACAATCGAAGATATTAAATTGTATAAATATTTGACTGAAGCTGGGACAAAAATTCAACATATTTTGTATAACCCAGATGACATAGATTTATTAATTGATCTTTTGAAAAAATCAGAAATTCCTGTAGATGGGGTGTGGTGTTTATTTGTAATTGGTCATTATACTGGAAAAATTAGTTATCCAGAAAAAATTCCTGAGTTCATTGAAAAAATGAAAGCAAATAGTGTTAATTTTGACTGGTCTATATGTGCATTTGGAAAAGAAGAAATGAGTTGTCTAGAAAAGGCAGTTAGTATGGGTGGCAAGATAAGAGTAGGATTTGAAAACTCTTTATTTATGCCGAACGGAGAAATTGCACCTGATAATCATTCAAAAATAAAAGCAGTAAATAAGCTTTTTAATTTATCTTAATATATTTGAATATTTTTTTAAAATCGAATTAAATTCTTGATTAGAGTTAGCAGAACCCAAAATAAATCTATCTGGTCTTACTAAAATAGCTTTTGAATTAATATTTTTTAAATAGGCTGATATACTTTTTAAGTTTTTCACTTTTAGTAAAGAACAATTTTTTATATTTTTTGCTCTAATTCCAGATGACAGTATTATAATTCCTTTTTTTGAAAAATAATCGTCCAAATTTTTTTTATTTTTTATTTTAAATTGAGGAAAAATTTTTCCTCTATTTTTATCTTTCACATGTCCTATACCATCTCCTAATTTTGGTTTAATTGATTGCATACTTTTAATGCCTTTATCATTAGAACTTATATTTTTGGTTATTTGTATAGACTCTACTGCATTTACAAACTCTCCCATTCGCATAGTTGTTTCAATATATTCTTTAGCATTAAGCGACCTTTCAGATTGATATGAATTTAAAAGAGCCTCATTATGTTTAACCCTTAAGCATAATGAAATTTTCCATGCTAGATTTGATGCATCTCTTATTCCAGCGCACATTCCTTGTCCCATAAATGGAGGCATTAAATGAGCCGCATCTCCAGCAATAAATATTCTACCATTACGCCATTTTTTCGCTATTTCTGATTTAAAGGTATAAACAGTCTTCCTTTCAAGTATGGCTTCACTTTTCTTAATCCAAGGTTTTAAAAAATTCCAAATATAATTTTCAGATAAAACTTTTTTTTCGCTAAGATTTTTTTTAATTGCAAATTCCCATCTTCTTCTTTTGCCGACATTTCTACAGTAAGTTGCCGGTTGTTTAGGATTTGAATACTGAATTGTCCTATCCGGTAAATTTTTTTTATTCTTTTTTAAAATTAGGTCTACAACTGCCCATTTCTGTGTAAACCCTAAGTTATTCATCTTTGTTTTCATTTGTCTTCTAGTAATTGAATTAGCTCCATCACATCCAACTAAATATTTTGACTTTATATGAAAAATTTTTTTGCTTTTGGAATTTATATATTTGATATTTACATTATTTTTAGAATTTTTAATTTTTAATACATTGGCATTTTGCTCTATTAAAACTTTTTTATAACTTTTTAATCTTTTTCTGAGCTGTTTTTCTAAATCTGGTTGATGGAATCTATAACTTGGGTACCAACCATTATCTGTAATTTTTTTTGGTCTAGGCCAATCTAATATTACTTTTTGCTTCGAATTAACAAATTTTGTACCTTTGTTTATAATAGTATATTTCAAAAAATTTTTTGTTATCCCTATAGTTTGAAATACCCTCATTATTTCGTCATCAAAATGAACAGCTCTGGGTAATGGATAAAAGCTTTCTTCTTTATCCAGTATTAAAATTGAAAAACCATGCATAGCAAAAAGATTTGCTAAAGTTCCCCCCGTAGGACCTAATCCTACAATAACTATATCAAATTCTCTCATTGATATTTTTATTAATTTTTTTTATTTAAGTTAGAATATAACCAAGGACAATCGATTAACAATGGCGCTTGTTTTCCTTGAGATGCAGTCTCAAGTCTTTTATTTCTGAATTTCATTCTTTCTTCATCAGGTAAATAAAGTCTTTCGTGCCCCCAAAAACTAGGTCCCTCAAATGTTTCTATAGGTTGCCAAGTTGCGGGATCAATAATTCGCCCTCCCCAGCCATTTTCAATAAAAAAACCAGATGGTGTTATTGAATAAAAAGATGTCATGTAATCATTTGTATGTCTTCCCATTGTATAAGCGATTGCATTATCTTTATACTGTAATATGTCATAACCTTGGCCAACATCATCAAGATTATTATATTCAACCATAAAATGGTGAAAGCCTGTTCTTCCAGAACCAAACAACGCTAAACTATGGTGCCTTCCATTAACATGAAAAAAACATAATGATATAGGAGTATGGCTATAATCACTAATTTTAAAGCCCATTATATCTCTATAAAAAGGTATTAAATCGTCAATTTTTTTTACATGAACAACAGCGTGGCCCATTCCTAAGGCTCCTGTCTTAAATCCAGAAATAGGTCTTCCAGGCTTAAAAGGATCAGTGTCTAACATTGGTTTATAAACAAGTTCTATACGGTTCCCTTGAGGATCATCAAAAAAAATTAAATCTTCAACAAAACGTTTATCTGCTAAAGAAGATTTACCTTGTTGAACAACTGTTTTATTTTTTTCAAGTTTTGATGCAAAAATTTGAAGATCTTCTCTAGTTTCAACTTCCCACCCTAAAAAACCGAGGTTATCTCCATTTTCGCCTGTGATAGTTAATCTTTGTTTTTGATCATCCATACGAAAAGATAAAATATCTTTTCCACGATCTACCTTTTGCATGCCTAAGTACTTTTGAGAATAAATAGACCAATCCTCAAATTTATCAGAATTAACTCCAATATAACTAAGTGCTTTGACTGCCATTTTATTAATATACTAGATTTTGAAAGAGCCCGCTATGAAATTAGCGGGCTCAGAATTAAACGATTAACCGTCTATTTTAGAAATTACTTCTCTTGCTCTTTTTAAAACAGCATCTCCATCAAGACCTTTGCCTTTCATTTCTGCTAACCAGTCTGCTTCGATTGGAGCTAATATTTTTTTGTATTCAGCTAGAACTGAGTCTGATGCAACAGTAATCTCATGACCAGGCGTGTTTTCAACCTGTACCTTCATTTTAGCATTCTGAGTATCAATTAGATTAGAAGCCCAGTCTCCGAACCACTGACCTGAATGTTTATCAATGCATCCTTTTGCTGCTGAAGAAAGGTCATTATACTTTCCTTCATTCATTATTAATCCAAATGTTGCATTAGTAATGTTAACCTCTGTATGATATTTTGTTACATCGAATAATCTAAATGAACCAATAGCTGTATAAGGAAAAGGAGTTCCATCTATAACACCTTTGTTTAATGCTTCAGAAGTTCCGGGCGCTGGTACTTTTACCCCTGTTGCTCCTAAAGTTTTAAGTATAGTTCCAGCTATTTTGCTTGGTACTCTCATTTTTTTACCTTTGAAATCTGCAGGTTTGACTACTTTTGTATCCTTCATATGGATTTGATATCCAGGGTTGGAATGTAAACCTATAAGTTTAATTCCAGCCATTTCTTTATCAAGGTAACCTTCCTCATAAAGAGTGTTCAAAGCTCTAGATCCTGCTTTTGAAGTTTTTGTTAAAAATGGTAATTCAACAACAGAACTTAGTGGGAATTGACCACCAATGTATCCTAATACTGTCCAAGAGATATCTGCTACACCTGATGTTACAATATCATATTGTTTAGGAGGACTTCCTAAAACTCCACCTGCATACATTTTTACATTTAAAGCACCATTTGAGCATTTATTTACCTTATCTGCCCAAGCAGCTAAAATCTTACTTGCTATGAATGCTTTTGGTGGTTCAAAAGTTGCCAACTTTAATTCAGTAGCAGAAGCTGAACTAATAATGCCAAAGGAAAAGATTCCTAAAACAATTCCAATTAATTTTTTTTTCATATTAATTTCCCTCTGTTAAAAATAATTTAAGAAAGTCTATAGTGAAATCTAGACGATTTCATCCTTAATTGTGTTAGATAAAATACCAATTTCAGTAATTTCTATCTCGACTTTATCACCAGGTTTCATAAATATTGGTGGGTTTCTTTTAAAACCTACTCCTCCTGGCGTTCCAGTTACAAGAACATCTCCTGCTCTCCAAGCCATAGCTTTAGAAACATAAGAAATTAAGATGGGTATATCAAATATGAGTTGACTTAATTTTGCATTCTGCATGACCTCACCATTTAATCTAGTTTCAATAGTTAGATTTTTATAATCTTTTATATCTTCTGCTAAGACCATATGTGGACCGAAGCTTCCTGTTTTTTCAAAGTTTTTCCCCATTCCAAATTGTCTTGTATGTCTTTGCCATTCTCTAACAGTACTTTCGTTATAACAAGAATATCCAACTATGTGATTTAGTGCATCATCTGGTTTTATATGTTTTCCACCTTCACCCATAATTACCGCCATCTCACCCTCAAAGTCTAAGCTTTGTGAGACAACTGGTCTTTGAATAGATTGCAAGTGAGCTGTCTGGCTTTCTGGAAATCTATGAAATATAACAGGATTTTCCTCTACTGTCCTATTAGTTTCTTTTACGTGTTCACTATAATTTAAACCAACACATATAATTTTTCCTGGATTTGGTATTAATGGTAAATATTCAACATCTGAAACATTTAAATCTCCTGGATTATTTTTTGCATAATTTTTTGCTTCATGGATTCCTTTGTTTGAAATTAAATCTTTTAATGTGTTTGAATTAGAAATTTTTCCAGTCAAATCTGTTATTTTATTATTGTTGATAATGCCAAATTTTTTTTGTCCGTTATGCGAAAAGGAAATAAATTTCATAAGTAATACTTTCTGTTTTTGGTACAGTTTATATGGTAATGTTTAAAGAATTTGAAGCAACATTTTTATGATTTCTAAAGTCACTAGAGTTTTTGATTATTCAGCCATGGCTTCGGGTATTATTTTATTTTTATTAGCTGTATTAACTTTTTGTGATGTTTTTGGTAGACGTTTTTTAAACTCTCCAGTTACAGGCACAATTGAGCTAGTTGAGATAGGAATGGCTTTAGTTGCGTTTCTTGCTATGCCAAGAGCTTTTTTCTTAAATGCAAATGTATCAGCAGACTTTATTAATAATTTAAATTTAGGGATATTTAAAACTTATTTAGTGATTTTAAAGTTTATTTTAATGATCTCAATAATGTCATTAATGGCATACTCGACAACTTTAACTTCTTACAAATTTATGAACAATCAAAGAGTAACTATCGATCTAGAACTTTATTTTTATCCATTTTATTTCATATGCTCTATTGGTATGTGGTTAAGTGTACTTGCTATTCTAGTTTGGTTTGTAAAAACTCTTTTAGTAAATAATTTAGAGAAACAGGTTTAATGGGAATTGAGGCTGTAATTAACGGTGGCTTAGCTTTCGCTGCGGTCTTAATTTTAATGGTGTTGAACGTTCCAATAGGTATTGCAATGTTAGTAGTTGGCTTTACTGGTTTTGCAATGATATCAGGTTTTGATCCAGCGATATTTGTACTAGGAACCGCCCCATTTGACGCTGTATCTAAATACACTTTATCGGTTTTGCCACTATTTGTTTTGATGGGAAATCTTGCAAATAGCTCCAATCTATCAAGAAATCTTTATGATGCAGCTTATGCAGTTGTAGGTCATTATAAAGGTGGACTAGCAATGTCAACTGTAGGTGCCTGTGCTGGTTTTGGAATGATTTGTGGATCATCAATTGCTACTGCTGCTACAATGTCCCAAATGGCCGGTCCAGAAATGAGAAGACATGGATATAGTGATGCTCTAATCAGTGGTTCTATTGCATCAGGTGGAACACTAGGGATTATTATTCCTCCAAGTGTAATATTGGTCATATATGCATATTTAACAGAACAATCTGTTCAGGAACTTTTTTTTGCTGCATTAATTCCTGGGATAATTGCTGTTGTACTTTATATGATTGCAATAAGGGTTTATCTTTTAATTTATCCGTCACAAGGTGGATACGGAGTTAAGATGCCATTAAAAGAGAGAATTTCTGCTCTATCAAAAATTTTTCCTATTTTTTTAATTTTTGTAATCATGATGGGTGGACTTTACTTAGGTTTTTTTACAGCAACTGAAAGTGCAGCTGTAGGAGTAATATTAGTATTAATTTTTATATTTTTTAGAGGTCAATTAAAATTAAATCTTTTAAAAGATGCAGTTTGGACAACTATCAAAACGGTTGGATCATTATATTTAATTGTGATAGGAGCTAGTATATTTAATTATCTAATAACTGTTACACAATTGCCTTTTGCAGTAGTTGATTTTATTAATTATCTTGAGCTTACTCCGCTAGGGGTAATTCTAGTAATTTGTGCAATATATTTAATTCTTGGAACTGTAATGGACTCGTTAGCAATGTTATTTTTAACCATTCCAGTTTTCTATCCAGTAATAGTTGATGCAGGAATAGATCCTGTTTGGTTTGGAATATTTGCGGTAATTGTTGTTGAATTTGGATTAATTTCTCCCCCAGTTGGTATGAATTTATTTGTAATTAAAGGTGTTATGCAGAAAACACCCTTACAAACTATTTGGTTTGGTACGCTTCCTTTTTTAATGACTGATGTAATTAGACTTGCATTAATTATAGCTTTTCCAGCTATATGTTTGTATTTGCCTAGTCTGATGACTCCGTAGAAGTATTAAAATTTCGAAAATAATTAAAATAAATTAATCCAAAAATAGCACCAACGAGGATCAATATATATTGATAAAACTTCAAAAGTACAAATACTACTGGTAAATCTTTTCCAGGGTTCTGGGCAATAAAATTTTCGGTGCCGTCTTTGTATAAATCAATCGGTCCAAAAGTTGCATATAGACCATAAATAAAAATATAAATACAAGGTAATATTGAAATTAATAAAAAAATTTTATTTTTTTTAATTAATTTTAATAAGTTTGCAGAGACACCGACTAAGACTAAACCAATTAAAGATAATACCAAAGGATTCATTACCATACACCTATCATAATTCCATCTTCTTTGGTATAATCTCTTTCTTTCAAAACAAATTCGTCTGTTGCTGCAACTCTATTTTTTCGATTAGTAATCCTATTTAGGAGAATATCTTTCATTTCATCAACTATTTTTGAATATTTAGGAGACTGTCCAAGGTCATTAAATTCATCAGGATCATTTTTTAAGTCAAATAATTGGGGTGGAAATCCTTTATAGTAAATATACTTCCACTTATTATTTCTAATCATATATGCCCTAGCATCAGATGGACCAATATTTAAAATTTTTCTGGCCTCATTAAATGAATAATCAATTTCGCTAAATACACTTTCCTTCCAATTTAATACTTTGTTACCTCTTATAATTGGAAGTAAAGACTGTCCCTCTAGACGATGTCTGCTTACTTTACTTTCAACAGAGTCTAAGAAAGTTGGGAGTAAATCAATAGCTTCAACAAATCTCTTTTCTTTTGTACCTCTATTATTGTCAGACAAATTACTAGGGTCATAAATAATCATTGGGACTTTAACAATTTGTTCATGGAATAATTCTTTTTCACCTAGCCAATGATCACCCTGGTAGTCACCATGATCTGAAGTAAAGACTATCATAGTATTTTTCATAAAATCTTTATCTTCTAGAAATTTAAATAATCTTCCAAGATTGTCATCAATTTGTTTTATTAATCCCATATATCCTGACAGAACAGTATTTCTCACTTCTTCTCTTGAAAAAGTTTTTGAAATATTATTTTCCATAAATGCTTTGTAAACAGGATGATCTATTTCTTTTTCAGTATTACTTCGATGAACTGGATAAAATTGATTTGCTGAATACATATTATGATAAGGTGCGGGAGCAATGTATGGCCAATGAGGTTTAATGTAAGATAAATGTAAAAACCAAGGCTTATCTTCACATTCTTGAATGAATTCCATTGAACGGTTTGTCATAAATGCAGTTTCAGAGTGTTCTTCTTTAACCCTTGCAGGTTTATTTGAATTTCTTAACCTCCAACCACTTAGAATTTTTCCATTTTCATCTTCTGATGAATTTGCCCAACTATCCCATGGATTTTCTCCTTCATATCCAAGTTTATTTAACCATTCATTGTAAGATAATTTTTTGTTTGAATTTTTAATATTGTTATTTGGGTGAAGTCCATCATCTCTCTCGTAAGGCTCAAACCCTGGCTCACTAACTGTTAGACCTATTTCTGTATCTTTAGATATTCCAAGTCTGTTCATTCCATCTAAATCAGGTCTCATATGAGTTTTGCCTACAACACCAGTTCTTATCCCAGATTGTCTTAAATAATCCCCAATAGTTAATTCTCCTATTGGCAAGGGTATTTGATTCCATGTTGAACCATGACTAAATACTGTTCTCCCAGTGTAATATGATGCTCTTGAAGGCCCACAAACAGGTGCTTGAACATAGGCGGACTCAAACAATACTCCTTTTTTTGCTAATCCATCTATATGAGGTGTGTTAAGATGTGGATGACCATAACAAGATAGATAATCAAATCTTAACTGATCAGCCATTATAAATAATATATTTTTAACTCTATTCATTACTGTTTAAACATTTTTTTTAGACCATTTGTAGATGCTTCACACACACCTTTTTCTGTTATTAAGCCTGTCACATATTTTGCAGGTGTAATATCAAAAGCAAGATTCATGGATTTACTCTTTTCAGGATAAATCAAAACTTTATTGATGTTATTTTTATCATCTTTACCCTCTATATAAGAAAGTTCTTCGGCGTCTCTCTCTTCAATTGGTATCTCATTATAATTTTTTGTTTCCCAATCAATAGTGGAACTTGGTAGAGCTACATAGAAAGGTACATTATTATCATGTGCAGCCAAAGCTTTTAAATAAGTACCAATTTTATTACAAACATCACCTGTTGATAAAGTTCTATCAGTACCCACAATACACATATCTACCTCGCCTCTTTGCATTAATATTCCACCCGTATTATCTGTAATTATTGTATTTGGTATTCCTTCTTCATTCAATTCAAATGAAGTTAAATTTGCACCTTGATTTCTTGGTCTGGTTTCATCGACCCAAACATGTACGGGAATACCATTTTTATGTGCATGGTAAATCGGAGAAGTTGCTGTACCCCAGTTGATTGTTGCTAGCCATCCAGCATTACAGTGTGTAAGTATATTTACTGTTTTTTTCTTTTTATTATATATTTCCTCAATAATATTAAGACCATTCAAACCAATATTTTTGCAGAAATTTATATCTTCATTGCATATTTCGTTAGCTTCTTTCAATGCAACATCAAATAAATCTTTTGGATTTACAAAAGACAACCTATTACTCATTCTATGAACTGCCCATTGTAGATTGATTGCCGTTGGTCTTGCATTGACTAATTTTTCTGAACTTTTTTTAATAAATTCAAGATCATTACTCTCTTGAATAGCCAAAACAATTCCATAAGCTGCAGTTGCTCCAATTAGCGGAGCACCTCTTACTTCCATTACCTTTATTGCATTAATTGCATCTTTTACTGTCTTTAATTCTTTAATAACAAAATTGTGTGGTAGCTTAGTTTGATCAATTATATTAACAACACTTTCATCATACCATATTGTTCGATATTCTTTTCCTTCTATTCTCATATTAATAAATTTTATTTAAATATTTAATTATCTCTTTGCTTCTAGGATCCTTGTCTGCAAAACATTTTGTTAAAGCTATTCCATGATAGTCAGCTAATAGTTTTTTCTTTTTACATTTCGTATCACTTAAATCAAAAAATTTGATATTTTCAAACTCTGTTAGAAAACTTAAGGTTTTTTTTGTATCAGCCCAATCTTTATCATGAGTAAATAATATAACCTCACCTATCTGAGACCAATTTATTAGAGATTTTTTATAGTTTCTCCAATTTATCCAACCTTGATCTGGATTTTTTGCTTTTGCAAATTTACCACCAAAACCTACATGAAAAGAAATTACTCCATTTATTAGTTTAGGAAAATTTGATTTTAATTGGAAAGAACCATACGCACCCGCTGAGTGTCCAGATAATATAATATTATTGAAACCTTTTTTTTTAAATTCATCAATTTTTAACTTCATTACTTTTGCTTTTTGTGGGTCTTTTTTTTTATTTATTAAAAGAATTCCATTTTTATCTTTAAGATTAAGTACACTATTTACGTCTTGATTATTTTTATCGTAAATTTTCCAAAATTTATCTTGTTCACTTTGAGTCAAACCTCTTACACCAGAACATAATTGATATGTTTTTATAGTTAAATCTTTAATTTTCTTTCCATCTAATTGATAGATTGCAGGTGGTATTTTGCTCCATCGCCTATTACAACCATTTAATTTTAGATCACCACCCCACTGACCATGTGTATAAATTAAAATAATAGTTTTATCTTTATCAATATTTTTATCTAATAGATAAGGACTGCCTTCGTTATCCACAAAGGAATTTAATTTTGAAATTTTATTTAAATCTTTCTCAAATCTTTTTTCAAATTTAGTTTTAGCAAAAGCAAAATTATTTAAAAAAAGTAAAAAAATTAATATTAGTTTGATTTTCATTTAATAAATTTGCTCTAAATATTCAATTATTTCTTTACTTCTTGGGTCGCTTTCAGCAAAACACTTTGTCAAAGTTATTCCATGCCATCCACCAGTTGTTAATTTTTTTTTACAATTGGTATCGCTAACATCAACAAATATTACATTTTCTGAGTCAGATAAAAATTTTAATGTTTTAGAATTTTCATATTTATCTTTTATATGACTAAAAACTAAAACATTTTCTAAATGTTCTAATTTTATTAATGATATTTTATAGTTTCTCCAATTTATCCAACCTTGATGTGGATTTTTTGAACTTGCGAATTTACTCGATTGCGCAGGATGAAAAGCTATTACACCTTTAATATCATTAGGGAAGTTTGATTTTAAGGTAAGCGAGTCCCATCCACCTGCAGAATGTCCTGATAAAACTATATTTTTAAATCCATTATTTTTAAATTCATCTATCTTAACTTTCATAACATTATTTCTTCTTTTGGGCCCCTTCCATTTATTAACTAACAAAATACCATTTTTATCTTTAAGATTAAGTACACTATTTACGTCTTGATTATTTTTGTCGTAAATTTTCCAAAATTTATCTTCTTCACTTTGAGTCCAGCCTCTTACTCCAGAACACAATTGATATGTTTTTATAGTTAAATCTTTAATTTTCTTTCCATCTAATTGGTAGATTACAGGTGGTATTTTTCCCCAAATATTCTTGCATCCATTTACTTTTTGTTCGCCACCCCAAGCACCATGTGTGTAAATCAAAATTAAAGTTTTATCTTTATCAATGCTATTATTTATTTGATAATATTCACCTTTATTGTTTACAAAAGAATTTAACTTAGAAATTTTTTTTATATCCTTTTCAAATCTTTTATCAGCAAATGAATTTGTATTTATTAATAAAAAAAATATTAAAATTAATATTTGTTTCATTTTTTAAGAACTCTACCAGCAACAGTTTCTAACTTATCTTTTGTTTTTTGGGTTCGATTTTCAGGAGCAGTAATAATAGCTACATCTAAGCAATTATTAGTTGGATCATATGGGTCTATATAGCTCTCGAAATTATCAATTAAATTTTTAATCATCACTTTTGCTTTGGAAGCATTTTCTAATAAGACTCTTATTACTTTTTGGACATCAACATTTTCATGATCTGGATGCCAACAATCATAATCTGTAACCATTGAAACAGATGCATATCTAATTTCTGCTTCTCTTGCCAATTTAGCCTCAGGCATATTAGTCATTCCAATTACATCAGCTTTCCAAGATCTATAAAGATTCGACTCAGCCAAAGTTGAAAATTGAGGACCTTCCATCACTACATAAATCCCTCCTCTTTGATAATCTATTCCCTCCTTTCTAATTGCATCCTCGCATGCATTCATCAAACCTTTTGAAGTTGGGTGTGCCATTGATACATGGGCAACTATTTCCTCATCAAAAAAAGTCTTATTTCTTGCAAAAGTTCTATCGATAAATTGATCAATAATTACAAATTTTCCTGGAGGCAAATTATCTTTTAGTGAGCCAACTGCAGATATAGAAACAACATCTGTTACACCCAATTGTTTTAATGCATCAATATTTGCTCTAAAATTTATATTTGATGGAGATATAAAATGCCCTCTTCCATGTCTTGGTAAAAAATATATTTCTTTATTATGGTATTTAGTTTTTAATATCTTATCCGATGGTTTTCCCCAAGGAGTATTTAAATCAATTAATTCTCTGTCCTCAAACTCTTCGACGTCGTACAGACCGCTTCCTCCAATTATTGCTAATTTATTATTTGCCATGTAAAAACTACTTATAATGTATTTATAAATAACATTTATGGATTTAAAAGATTATATTCGCTCAATTAAGGATTATCCCAAAAAAGGTATTTTATTTAGGGATATCACCACTTTAATAAAAGATGAGAATGCTTTTGAAGAAACAATTAATCAAATTATAGAGAGATCTAAAAAGTTTAAAGTAGATAAAATTGCAGCAATTGAGTCTCGCGGCTTCGTATTCGCGTCTGCTGTTTCATATTTATTGAAAAAACCATTTATAATGTTGCGAAAAAAAAATAAACTGCCTGCTGATGTACACTCTGTTGATTTTGAACTTGAATATGGAACAGCAACGATAGAAGTTCACAAAGATTCTATTTCAGAAAATGACTCAGTATTGATAATTGATGACTTGATTGCTACGGGAGGTACAGCAGAAGCTGCAGCAAAGTTAGTTGAAATATCAAAGGGTAAAGTTGCAGCTTTTATATTTGTTATAAATCTTTTTGATTTAGGAGGTTGTGATAATCTTTTAAAAAAAGGGTATAAAATTGAAAATTTGATGGACTTTCCAGGTCATTAATGAATAACATACTAAAATGAAAAAGTTATTTTTAATATTAATTTTAGTCACATTTTATCAAAATAGCTCATTAGCAGGACAATACTCTGATAAGTTCGCAAACTGCCTAATGCAAAAAACAACTGAAAGAGATAAAATAGTTTTAGTAAGATGGGCGTTTTCTGCATTAGCACACCACTCTGCTTTAAAAGATGAGTTTAATATTCCTAAAAGTAAATTTACAAAACACGAAATTGCTGTTGCAGATTATGTTCAATATATATTGGGAACAGTATGTTTTAAAGAAACCAAAAATGTTTTACGATACGAAGGAGATGAGGCTTTTCTAAAAGGATTTGAACTTCTTGGGGAAATCGCTTTTTTATCTTTGACAAATGAGACTGCAGTTGCTGAGGCATTAGAAAATTACGTAATACATATAGATCCTGAATTTATAAAAAGATTTGATTAATGGTAGCGGGAAGTGGGATCGAACCACTGACCTCGGGCTTATGAGTCCCGCGCTCTAACCAACTGAGCTACCCCGCCATTAAATTCACGTCGATTTATACTACTTTTATTTTTTGTTGCAAACAAGTTTTGATTAAAATACTTTTTTCAACGTGCCCTAATTATGGCAAATTTTACATTTAAATTTTAAATATGAAAATCAAATCTATTTTTGTTTTATTTTTTTTTATTTTAACTGCATGTAACACTACAAACCCGTCATCAGTTAAAAGGTCAGATGCTCAAAAAGTTAAAAATATTCAATACGGAAATATAGTTTCATCATTGCCTGTTAAAGTTAAAGGTGAAGGCAGTCTAATTGGTGCATCAACAGGTGCAATGATTGGTGGTCTCCTTGGAACTCAAATATGTGATGATGGAAAAAAATTAATAGCTGGTGCAAAATGTGAGGAAATTGCAATTGTTTATGCAACAATTGGTGGCGCTGCGCTAGGCTATGTCACAGAAGCAATGTTTGGTAATCATCAAGGATACCAATATATAATAAATGTTGATGGAGCTGATAAGGATGTGGCTATCGTTCAAGGAGATGATATCAGAATTGATAATGGTGAACGTGTGGTAATAATATACGGAAAAACTATTAGAGTGTTGCCTTACACTGGGTAAATAAAAAAAATTTAATATTAAACTTTAATTAGGTTTTTTTAACACCAGTTGGGTGTGGCACACCATCAATAATTAATTTTGGCTCAATACTTACGTCTATCAATTTAGGTCGATTATCTAAATAAGATTTAACACTGTTAATTAACATTACATCATCAAGAAATTTATCTAATCTAGGAAATTTTTTTATAATAGTTGGATCCAATAACTTTGACAGATCTAAATGATGAAATGTTACAAAATCACATGCCCTTGGCTCATCAAAAATAAAAAATTTTTTGTTATTCTCCTTCAAGACTTTTTCTAGATCCTCAAATCTTGATAATAAAAATGGCATCATGTCATCTTTTTTTTTAATAAATTTCTCTCCTTTTGCAAAATTTACTGTTGGGTTTAGCGGCATAAAAAGCTCCTGAGAACTTTGCATAATAGCATTTGCTTTAGCATTTAGTATTGGATCGGTAATGTTAATTCCTGCTAGATTTTCTATAAATGTCATTATTGCCATACTTTGACAAAGCTTGTGTTTCTTATCTATAATTAACATTGGCAATTGTTTAAATGGAATATTAGGTTTTACTTCAGACCATTCTTTATCATAATAATCCCACGACATAAGATCTTCATATTCAATACCTGTATAATGAAAAAGCATACGTGGAGCTTCAGCCAAAGCTCTCATCTTAAAATATATTAATTCTAATTTGTGTATCACGTAAACTTATGAAGCTATAAACTTAATTAAATAATAAAGTATACCTGTAATTATAGTTGCATAAATAAAACCTATAGAAAACAATTTGAAAATTTTTTTATTATCATTATATTTTGATTTTAAATACACATAAATGAGAGTGTAAATTCCCACTATTGCAATGCTCAATAATATATCTGTTGGGTTCATACAATAAGCTATATTCTTAATCTATTCTAATAATTTTATTTATTCAATTGATAATAGAATAAATTTAGATTGTCTTATCTTTGTCAAATAATAAACTGTTCTTATAAAAAATTATAGAGAGGAAAAAATGATTAAATTTAAATCGATTAGCAAAGCTTTTATGGGTTTTGTGTTAGTTATTTCATTTTTAGTATCTTCATCGGCAGCATTTGCTGAAATAGTGGGAAGACTTTCAGTTCACTGGAGTCCTAAACACCATAGTGCAAAACATGCTCAAATATTTGCTGATGAAGTTAATAAAAGAGCGAATGGAAAATTAAAAATAGAAGTTTATCCATCAAAACAACTTTTTGGAATTAGAGAAGTAATGGGAGCTGTAACTTCAGGTGCGGTTGAATTAGGAGGAATAGTTGGTGTCGTAAGTTTTCCACCAATAAATAAAAACTTTAATGTAGCCTCTTTCCCAGGATTATTTAATTCTTGGGAACAACAAAGAGGGTTTTTTCAAAATTCTCCTAAAGGAAAAGAAATTTGGGGAGAATTAACAAAAAAAACTAATTCAACTTTAGTAATGTATAACCCTGTTGGACCAGTAATGTCTATTTCTAGTGCGAGAGAGTTAACTGGTATTGATGCTATGAAAGGTTTAAAAGCAAGAAGACTGCTTAAAAGTGAAGAGCCTATGTGGGATGCTCTTGGAGCAAATCGTGTATCTTTAAAAACTGGTGAAGTGTATAATGCACTACAATCTGGCATGATTGATACAATAAATAGTCCTCCTGGAAGTATTAAAGCTTATAGTTGGTGGGAATTTTTAAAATATGCTCAAAAGCCTTATCAATACTATGCTGATGCATATATCATGGCAAATTCTACTTGGTTTAATAGTTTACCTGCAGACTTACAAAAAATAATAATGGACGTTGGTAAAGAAGTTGGAACACTTTCAACAGATAGAATTATGGATCACGGTGAAACTGTTCTAAAGGAATTTCAAGACAGAGGTGGTGTTGTAACTACTCTTTCAGGAGCTGAAAAAGCCAAATTTGATAAGTTAATGAAAGATAAAGTTATGCCTGCAATGGCAAAAATGATTGATGCTGATGCGTTAAAAGCAGCTCAAGAGTACGCTAAAAATAACTAAAGTTATTTGTCTATTCTTTAAAAATGAAAGCATTGCGAGCAGTTAATAATTATTTAGCCTCGGCTTCTTTAACTCTCGCAATGTTGATAATATTTATTATGGTTGCCGCTTTATTTTTGAGCGCAACGACAAGATTTATAACTGGAACTGGATTTGCTTGGTTTATTGAATTACCACCTGTCTTAGTAAGCTGGTTAGTTTTTCCACTTTTAGGCCCATTATTAAAAAAAGGGCAACATATAAAAGTAGATTTTTTAACCCCTTTATTATCAAAAAAAAATAAAGAATTTTTATTTTTAATTGTAAACATGGTTGCATTGATATCTGCATGTATTTTTTTTAAGGCAGGTCTTGATGCTACAATAATGTATTTCAATTTAGGCCAAGTTATGGAAATTGAAATTAGTATTCCAATATGGTGGATGTTTTTAGCTTTCCCTGTAGGTTTTTTAATATTAGCTCTTACCTCTTTAGAATTGTTATTCGACAACATAATCAATTTAATAAAAAAATAAATGTTTGCATTAGCATCAATTTTATCGCTATTTACATTAATTATTTCAGTTCCAATTTTTTTAGTTTTTGGCCTAGGAAGTTCTATTGCAGCTATAGGTGGTTTAAATTTACCTTGGTCGGTTTTAATTCAAGTCTCTTTTGGAGCTCTCACTAAACATGTACTAATTGCTGTGCCATTATTTATATTTAGTGGAATGGCGATGTTAAAAGGGGGTGCAGCACTTAGACTTGTAAAATTTGCAACAACATTAGTTGGACATTGGCCAGGAGGACTTGGAGTTGCCATGGTTATTGCTATGGGTTTTTTTGCAGCCTTTTGCGGATCTATATTAGCCGCTATTACGGCCGTTGGAACAATCATGATGCCCAAAATGATAGAGCAAGGATATCCTACTCCATTTGTAGTAGTGCTTGCTGCATCTGCAGCATTGCTTGAGGCTTTGATACCACCATCAAATGCTGCTATTTTATTTAGTGCACTGACATATGTTCCAGTTTCTAAAACGTTTGCAGCTGGAGTAATTCCTGGAATTATACTTCTTGTTCTAATGGTTTTGTTAGTTTTGTTTAAATGCAGACATATAAGAGCAGATAAAAAAGCTACTTTTAAAGAAAGATTTAGTTCATTTGTTGCTGCACTTCCTGCCTTGATTACTCCAGTAATAATTTTGGGTGGAATATACGCTGGTTTTTTAACACCATCAGAGTCTGCAGCTATAGCAGGTGTTTATGCGGTCGCAATAGGTTTTTTAATTTATAGAGAATTAACTTTTTCATCTTTATTAAGTTGCTTGAAAGACACCGCTATTATTACTGCAGTAATATTTTCTATTATTGCAACAGCAACTTTTTTAAGTGTTGTGCTTACTTACACTCAAGCACCACAAAAAATTATAACTTATTTTACAGATATGGGGGTAAGTGTAAATTTATTCTGGATAATGTTAGGTACAATATGTTTAATATTAGGTACATTTATAGAAATAGTTCCAGTATTTTATTTAACTGTTCCAATTTTTGCAGCGTTAACTTTATCGTTTGATCAAAGCTTGCTTCATTTATATGTTGTTTTTGTAGCTTTCGCTGGAATAGGAATGATTACTCCACCAGTTTGTGTTGGCATATACACTGCTGCTGGTGTTATAAAAGAAAACCCTGCTAATGCATTTAAAGAAGTTCCATTATTTACAATAGTTGGAATAATTTATGGAATTTTAATGATTTTATTTCCAAAATTTTCGACTTGGCTACCTAGTCTTCTTTAATTAATCTAACTTTTCTCTAATTTCATCTTCGCAAATATTTCTAGCCTCTTTAGGTGTGATTTCTTTGGTAATTTTACTTTTTGCAAGCACGCATGCTGAAATTGATTTTTTTAAACTAAATTCCTCATACTTTCCAACGCTGTAATAAAGAAAAATTACTGCTATACCTAAAAACAACAGTAATTTATAATTTTTATACATTGATAAGATTATATATTCATTTAATAAATTAAGAAAATATAATCTTTTCAATGAAGTTTCTAAAAACGTTTATATCAATTATTTGTATAGTATTAATATTTGACTTAATTATAAATCTAATTTTACCCAATAGTGTTAAGAAAAAAATAGGGACAACTAAAAATTACTCTTTAAAATCAGAAAGATTTCATCATGAAATTTCAAACAATATTGATCTCCCTGAACTTTGGGGAGAAATCAAATATCAGGTAGTCACCAACCAATATGGAATGAGGATAGGCAAAAATTACAGAATTGATAAGAATATACCCTCTATAGGCTTTATGGGTGACTCTTTTGTATATGGTTCAGGTATAAATTATGACGATCACTTCATTCAAAATTTAATTGATAATAATGAAAATTACAATTTTTTAAATCTTGCCTATGTAAGTTATTCACCATCAATTTATTATAAAAAATTAAAATATTTTATAGATGAAAAAAAAATAAATTTCCACACTATCTATCTGTTTATTGATACGTCCGACATCCAGGATGAAGGTATATTTTATAGAGAAGATAAAAAAGGAAATATCGTAAGAAAGTGGAACTCAGATGAAAAAAATGAAAGCAAAAATTTTAAATATAAATTTAAAAATTATTTTAAACAGAATTCTTTTATATTTAAATTTTTTGAGATATTTAATGCTAGTACTGTACAAGATAGAGCACTTAATTGTATTAAAAACAAAAATAGCGTTTCTAATTTCAAAAAATATTTAGATTACGAAAGATTTGGCTATGGATTTGATAAGAAATTACAAGAGGAACCTTGGGTTCGTGAAGGTAAAAAAAAAGTGTTATTTTATTTATCAAAAATAAATAAATATCTTATTTCAAAGAATATAAATTTAGTATTAGTATACTATCCTTCAGCGATAGAAATTCTAGAAGAAACCAATTTATATGAGAGTGAGCATTACAAGCTTTTAAAAGCATGGTCGAATGAGTACAAAATCAAATTTATTGATACAACTAATGAATTTAATTTGCTTAGTTCTGGTTTAGATAATTATAAAATTAATCATATTTTATGTGATACCCATTGGAATCAAAATGGACACAATATTATTGCAAAAAATATCTTAAAAAATTTAAATATGTAGAATATCAATCCAATTCAAATTCAGATGAATAGTCTTTTTTGAACTTAGAATCCTGTTTTACTTTTTCTAAAACACAATTTCCAATAATTAAATAATCTAAGTCAGTGCCCATGAAACAGTTAAAAGCATCCGTTGGGGTATTAACAATTGGCTCTCCTCTAACATTAAATGATGTGTTTACTATCACAGGACAACCTGTTTTTTCTTTAAATTTTCGAATTAAATCATAATAGCGCTTATTTGTATTTATATTAACAGTCTGAACTCTTGCAGAGTAATCTACATGTGTTACAGCTGGTATTGAAGATCTTTTAATATTTAATTTATCTATACCAAAAAGTTTATTTTGCTCTTTTGTCATTTCAATCTTCTTTTTTGAATTTATATTGGCTACTAAAAGCATATAAGGCGTATCAACATTCATCTCAAACCATTCTGATAAATCTTCTCTTAAAATAGATGGTGCAAACGGTCTAAAACTCTCTCTATATTTAACTTTTAAATTAAGATTTTTTTGCATCATTTCTGACCTAGGATCTCCGAGGATTGATCTAGCTCCTAAAGCTCTTGGACCAAATTCCATTCTTCCTTGAAACCATCCTATTGCTTTTTCATTTGCTAAATATTCTGCAGTTTTATCAATTAAATCCTCATACTTTAGTATTTCATAATTTGCCCCTATGTTTTTTAATTCCTTTTCAATTTGTTCCTGACTATATTCAGTTCCTAAATACGATCCTTGCATATCATCTTCTAAATTAGCTGTTCTCTCGTTTGATTGTTCAATATGCCAAAGTGCTAATGCTGCACCTAATGAACCTCCGGCATCGCCAGCTGCAGGTTGTATCCATATATTATCGAATATTTTTTCTTTTAGAATTTTGCCATTTGCAACACAATTTAATGCAACACCACCTGCTAAACATAAATTTGGAATATTATATTCATTTCTTATCGATCTAGCTAATTTAATCATTATTTCCTCTGTCACTTTTTGAATTGAGGCTGCAATATCCATATGAAATTGGGTAATTTTATCTTTTTCTGGATCACGTGGTTTTTGACCAAACAATTCATCAAATTTTTTATTAGTCATTGTCAGTCCAGTTGCGTAATTAAAATATATTTGATCTAATCTGAAAGTCCCATCTTTTTTAATATCTATTAATTTCTTAATTTTTTGCACAAATTTGGGCTCTCCATAAGGTGCTAAACCCATTAATTTATACTCACCACTATTTACTTTAAACCCTGTGTAATATGTAAAGGCTGAATAAAGTAGACCAAGAGAATGTGGAAAATGTATTTCTTTTTTTATTTCTAAATTATTATTTTTTCCTACAGCAACAGTTGTAGTAGCCCACTCACCTACACCATCTGCTGTTAATATAACTGCTTCTTTAAAAGGTGATGGAAAAAAAGCACTCGATGCATGACTTAAATGATGATCAGAGAAAAAAATATTTTTATCTGAAATATAATTTTTGTCATGTTCCTTGAGTTTATTAAATAAAAAGTTTTTCTGAAAAAGTTTATCTTTTATCCATAAAGGCATAGCTTTTGCAAATGAAACAAACCCTTTAGGTGCAAAAGCAACATATGTTTCTAGCAATCTTTCAAATTTTAAAAAAGGTTTTTCAAAAAAAACTATGTGATCAACTTCGCTTAGTTTTAAATTAGCATATTTTAAAACAAAATTAATTGCATTTTTTGGATAACTTGGATCATGTTTTTTTCTAGTAAATCTCTCTTCTTGTGCTGCTGCAACTATTTTACCATCAACAAGAATACATGCGGCACTGTCATGATAAAAAGCAGATATTCCTAAAATTGAATTCACTAAAAGATTGTATATATAAATGGAGCAACAGCTGATCCTTGGCTAAGTACAATTAATCCTCCAAATAACACTAAAACAATAATGATCGGAAGAAGCCAATATTTTTTTCTTATTTTTAAAAATTCCCAAAATTCTTTTATAAAGCTCATATTTTAAAATTGGTTCTTCATTTTACTTTTAGGACCTGTTTTATCAATCCAATAAGTATTATTTTCTTTAAACTCTAGATTAAGTATATCCTTTTTAAATAGTCGCATAATTATAGCTATTGGTGTGACTACTAAAAAAAAGATAATTCCCATAATAATCGGAGAAATAATCTTTCCTAATAAAAGACCAAATCTAAACCATAATTTATTTAGTGGACTTAATACGTTTGAATTTAAAAGTCCTAAAAATAAAAAGATAATTGATATTATTAATGACCATAGTCTAATATCTCCATCTTTTAAAAATGGATAAATTGAAATTAATAGGAAAACTACAAAAAAAACGATACCAAAACTTCTATTAGACCCAATCTTAATATCTTTATGATCCATACAATCAAATATATAGATTAAAATAAAACTTTGTATAAGAAATATCTATTGATGGATTAAATTAAACCTTTTTGAGGTTTCATATCGCTTTTATTAATTCCGGCAACTTGTACCGGTTTTTTCATAGCATCTCTTCTAAATGGTTCACCTAATTCTTGATTTAAAATAACCTCTATAAATGTTGTAATTCCTTGTTTTTGATCTTCACAAGATTGTTTAATTGCTTTAGTTGTTTCCTCCATTGTTTTCACAGTAACACCCTTTAAACCACATGCATTGGCTACTTTTGCATAACTCAATTCAGGATCTAGTTCTGTGCCTACGAAATTATCATCAAACCATAATATCGAATTCCTTTTCTCAGCACCCCATTGATAGTTTCTAAATATTACCATTGTAATAGCAGGCCATTCTTCTCTAGCACATGAGCTCATTTCATTCATACTTATCCCAAAAGCACCATCACCAGCAAAACCGATTACTGGAGTATCTGGACAACCAATTTTTGCGCCTAATATTGATGGAAATCCATATCCACATGGGCCAAATAAACCTGGAGCTAAATATTTTCTTGGTTTTTCAAATGTAGGATAAGCGTTACCTATTGCACAATTATTTCCAATATCACTCGATATAATTACATCCTCTGGCATTCCTGCTTGAATAGCTCTCCAAGCTTGTCTAGGCGACATTCTATCTGCATCTCTTTCTCTTGCTTCTTTATTCCAAACAGTTCCAGGATCATCTTCTTCATGGTCTAAACCAGTAAGTGTTTGAAGCCATGCAGATTTAGTTTTATGAATTAAATTTTTTCTTTCATCTCTACCATTATCACCTGCAGTTGGTGTAAGTTTTTCTAAAATCTGTTGAGACACCATTTTTGCATCACCACAAATTCCAACTGTTACCTTCTTTGTCAATCCTATTCTATCTGGATTCATATCAACCTGAATTATTTTTGCGTTTTTTGGCCAGTAATCAATTCCGTATCCTGGTAACGTTGAGAAGGGATTTAATCTTGTTCCCAGTGCAAGAACAACATCAGCTTTTGAGATTAATTCCATTCCAGCTTTTGATCCATTGTATCCCAGAGGTCCGACTGCAAGAGGATGACTTCCTGGAAAGCTGTCATTATGTTGATATCCATTGCAAACTGGTGCATCTAATTTTTCTGCAAGTTTTTTACAATCTTCTATTGCATCACCAATTACAACTCCAGCTCCTGATAATATTACTGGAAATTTTGCCTCTGATAATAATTTTGCAGCTTTATCAATTGCTTCTTTTCCTCCACCTTGTCTCTCAAATCTTACAATAGGAGGTAGTTCAATATCTATAACTTGTGTCCAATAATCTCTTGGAACATTAATTTGTGCTGGTGCCGATCCTCTAAATGCTTTTTCTATAACTCTATTTAATACTTCTGCCATTCTTGAAGGATCTCTAACTTCTTCTTGATAACAAACCATATCTTTAAATAAATTCATTTGTTCAACTTCTTGAAAGCCACCCTGTCCCATAGTTTTATTAGCTGCTTGAGGAGTAACTAATAACAATGGAGTATGGTTCCAATAAGCTGTTTTTATTGGAGTTACTAAACCAGTTATTCCTGGCCCATTTTGAGCAATAACCATTGACATTTTTCCCGTTGCTCTTGTATATCCATCAGCGATTAAACCACCATTTGTCTCATGAGCAACATCCCAAAAGGTAATACCTGCTTTAGGAAATAAATCAGAAATTGCCATAAAGGCTGATCCTATAATTCCAAATGAATGTTCAATTCCATGCATTTGAAGAACTTTTATAAACGCTTCTTCAGTTGTCATTTTGGTCATAGTTTAGCCTTTCTTAAATCTTTTTTTATTTGTTAAAGTGTTCGATTAATATATAAGATTGACAAAAATTCAAATAAAGAAATCGTCACAATGTCTAACACAGATATAATAATCCACGATGAAAAAGATAATGTGGGTGTTGTTGTTATTGAAAAAATAACGCCAAATCAAGACTGTAATTGTTGGATTATGGAAAATGATAAATCTCTGTCAATTCAATCGAAAAACGAAATACCTTTAGGTCATAAAATTGCGATGGTTGACCTAAATGAAGGGGATACAATTTTAAAATACGGACATGATATTGGAAAAGTAGTTAAAAATATTAAAAAAGGTGAGCATGTTCATGTTCATAATGTAAAAACGAAAAAGTGGTAATATATGGAAATTCCAAAAAGTTTTTTAGGGTATAAAAGAGAAAATGGAAGAGCTGGAACGCGTAACCATGTCATAATTCTTCCAGTCGATGATATTTCAAATGCTTGTGCTGAGGCTGTAGCAAATAATATAAAAGGGACTATTGCTTTACCTCATTCTTATGGGCGATTACAATTTGGTGCTGACTTAGAATTACACTTTAGAACAATGATCGGAACAGGAAAAAATCCTAATGTAGCAGCAGTAATAGTAATTGGTATTGAACCTAAATGGACAAAACGAATTGTAGATGCAATTGCAAAAACAGGAAAACCAGTTGAAGGTTTTAGTATAGAAGGTGTAGGTGATATAGATACAATTGCAAAAGTATCAAAAAAAGCACAAGAATTTTCAATGTGGGCGTCTGAAAAACAAAGAGAAGAATGTCCTCTTAGTGACTTATGGATTTCAGTTAAATGTGGTGAATCTGATACAACATCTGGACTAGCATCAAATCCAACTGTTGGTAACCTTATGGATAAATTAGAGCCGCTAGGTGTTCATTTATGTTTTGGAGAAACTTCAGAGTTAACTGGAGCTGAAACAGTTTGTGAGAAAAGAGGAAAAACACCTGAGGCACAAGCAAAATTCAAAAAAACATGGAACGATTATAATGATTTTATTTTGAAAGAAGCAACTGACGATCTGTCTGAAAGTCAACCTACAGCTGGAAATATAGCTGGTGGATTAACTACTATTGAGGAAAAGGCTTTTGGCAACTTTCAAAAGATTGGTGGGTGTCAATTTATTGATGTTTTAGAACCTGCAGAAGAACCAACAAAAGGAGCTGGTTTATACTTTATGGACACTTCATCAGCTGCAGCAGAATGTGTTACTTTACAGGCTGCAGGTGGCTTTAATATTCATTTATTTCCAACAGGACAAGGTAATATAATTGGAAATCCAATAGAACCAGTAATTAAATTGACCGCAAATCCGCTCACTGCCAAAACAATGAGCGAACATATTGATGTTGATGTATCTAAAATTTTATCAAGAGAGATGAATTTAAGTCAAGCTGGTGATGAGTTGATAAAATCAACCATTAGAGTTGCAAATGGAAGGTTAACCTGTGCAGAGGCATTGGGTCATAAAGAGTTTGTAATGACTAAACTGTACAGAAGCGCCTAGTTACTTTTTCAATTTAGCTAACCTTGAGTCGTTCCAGTTGGAATAAACTCTTCTTATCATTGCTGCGCCAACTCCAAGAACTACTGCAAGCAGCACTGAAGTAAGGCCATAAAATATTGGCATATCTTCTGAAAAATTTAAAATAAATTGACTTAAAACTCCTAAGTTTTCGGCTGTATTTACACTAGTATTAATAGAATTTTCATCTTTTATAAAAGTATCGTATGCGATAGCAATACCAACTAGTAGTAAAAGAATTGCTAAAATGGTTTTAAATTCTGAACTATCAATTTTTTCTCCAATTTTTTGACCAAACTGGACTCCAATTATTGATCCTAAGATTAAAACAAAAACTAAAATTAAATCTATTGTTCCATAATTTAATGCATGAAGAATAGTTACAATTGCACTTACAAATATAGTTACAAAAAGAGAAGTGCCTGGAATCAGTCTTGTTGGCATTCCTATAATATAAATCATTGCGGGAACTAATATAAAAGCACCACCTATACCCATAATTGCTGCTATAAAACCAACAATTAAACCAATTATAATTGGAGTGAACGCACTTTCATAAAGTTGAGATTTTTTAAAACGCATTCTCAAAGGCAATCCATGTATCCAATAGTGTTTATGTAATTTTTTTCTTTCAGTAATTTTTTTTCTAGCTTTATCAATTTCTGAAACACCTTGAATTAGCATAAAGGTTCCTAAAATTGCTAGGATGTACATATATGCAAGAGAAATAACTACATTTATTTTTCCAATATCTTTAAAATATGAAAAAGTAATAATTCCAAGAACTGTTCCTACTATCCCACCTATTACAATCATGAACCCCATTTTATAGTCAAGCGTTCCTTTAAGATAATGTGTTGTAGAGCCTGAAACAGAAGTTCCAAGAATGTTGCTTGCTTCATTTGGAACAGCATATATTGGTGGCACACCCATAAAAATTAAAAATGGTGTCATTAAAAACCCTCCACCTACTCCAAATAAACCTGATAAAATTCCTACAGCTAAACTTAGACCAAAAATGTATAAGATATTGATTTCAACTTGTGCAATTGGAAGAAAATACTCCATAAGCAGTAACTATTCTTCTAATAGTTGAAAGTCAATAAATATGAATGTTTTATATAAAATTTTGAGCAGTACTTAAAATTATAATGCCCCAAGCAAAGAAAATAAAAAGATATAAAAATGATTTAATTATTTTGCTTAATTGATTTTCAAATAATGAAGGTAATTTTTTTAAATTTTGATTTATTATTTGAAACATACTCGCGGGATACCACAAGTTGTATTAAAAGCAAATAATTTTTTACTTATTTAAAAGATTGTTGCCCCAAAAACTTTAACCTCATCCCCTTCATCTCCAAGAACAAGTCGACCTAAAAAATCTCCTGGTATTTCAGTGCTAGTTTGTTTGTAAAGTATAGTTATATAAAGTCCACGTCTTAAGCACCCTATTGCCTTACAGCCTTCTGCTAAACTTGAAATAAGTTTATTACTTGCCCATTGCTTACCTAACTCAACCTCATTTGCTCCGTACATCATCTGTGATGACAAATCTCTTGTAAATCCACCATAATCTTTAATATTTGAGGATTTAACTAAGTTTGCCCAAATAGGTTCGGCTATTTTAATAATTTCCTCATCAGATTTATCTAATAAAGCCATTTTATGATCTATTGAGTTCTAAGAAGCTTCTTTTTTCTCTTTTTCATCAACTATATGATAAACAGGTGCCTTTTCCATAGTAAACTTACCTGTCTTTGGGTCTCTTCTAGATAAAGTTAGGCAATGCCAATTTTCATCATCTAGTTTCATATAATCACCTCTGTAGTAATAACCTGGCCAACGAGTTTCTTGTCTAAACAAGGTATGTTCTGTAACGCATTGAGATGTGATAGTTCTATGTTTAAGCTCCCAAGCTCTCATCAGTTGATGATAGTCCTCGGCTCCTACATTTTCCAGATCTTCTTCAAGCCATGCAAGTAGTTCTAAACCTTTTTTAAGAGTATTTTCGTTAGTCATGTAATTGTAGCTAATACCACCTACATACTCATCCATAATTTTTTGCAATCTTTGTAAGCCCTGGATTGGTGAAATATAACTCGGTGATACAGTTCCTCCAGTTATTTCGTTTCTTCCAACAGTATAATTTTCGAGTGGTTTGTAGATAGTTTCTTTAAAATCATCACACTGCTTATCGCTTACCTTAATATCATTAGCTTTTTGATCTTCAATATATTTTACAGCAGCTTTTGCAGCTAATCTTCCCTCGGTAAATGATCCAGAAGAGAATTTGTGAGCACTTCCACCCACTGTATCGCCAGCTCCAAATAAGCCCTCTATTGTCGTCATTCTGTTATATCCCCAGAAATATTCAGGCGGAGATAAATCTTCTGGTCCACTAACCCATGCGCCTGAGCATGTAGCATGAGAACCCATAACATATGGTTCAGATGTTGTTAATTCAGGATTTGTATATTTTGGATCGATATTTTGAGAAGCCCATACAACTGCTTGTCCAACTGTCATTCCTAAGAAGTTTTCCCATCCAACTGTTTCTAGGTGTGGATCTTGGAATGCTTCTTTCGTAACCATATGAATGGGCCCGCCACCTGCCATAGTCTCTTGAATAAAGGCATGGTTACGTAAACATGTAGGAGTAGGATGATGATCAATGTATTCTCCAACTAATTCTTTTGTTTTTTCGTACCATTTTTTCTCATAATTTTCACCATTTGCATTTTGAGTATATGTTTTTAAATGTAAAAAATATGCTCCAACAGGACCATAACCATCTTTAAATCTACAGAGTACAATTCTATTCTCCATTTGAGTCATTTTAGCTCCTGCAGCAATAGGTAATGCATATGCTGATCCATTACTCCAAGGCGCATACCAAGTTCTTCCCATTCCCTCACCAACAGCTCTAGGTTTGAAGATATGTGAAGCCCCACCTGCAGCGACAATAACTGTTTTTGATTTAAATACGTGGTAGTCACCAGTTCTCATATTAAATCCAACTGCACCACCAACTCTATTTTCATTGTTCTCATCCATTAAAAGATGAGTGATCATTATTCTATTGTAAATTTTATCCGCAGATTTTTTTGCTGCTTCTGCAACAATTGGTTTGTAACTTTCACCGTGTATCATTATTTGCCATTTACCCTCTCTTTGATAACGGCCTGTCTCTTTATTTTTCATCATAGGTAGACCCCACTCATCAAACATGTGAACAGTTGAATCTACATGACGCGCCATATCATATCCAAGATCCTCTCTAACCAAACCCATTAAATCATTTCTCGCATATCTTACGTGGTCCTCTGGTTGGTTTTCACCCCACTGCATTCCCATGTAGCAATTGATTGCATATAGACCTTGAGCTACAGCACCACTTCTATCTATATTAGCCTTTTCAACACAAACTATTTTTAAATCTCTTCCCCAATGTCTAGCTTCGAAAGTTGCTCCAGTTCCAGCCATACCTCCACCGACAACTAAGATATCACAATTTTCTACAATCGTTTTTCTAGCCATTAATAATAAACTCCTTTTTTAAAAGCACTCTTATCAACTTTTGGTAACTCTTTATTTGTATTTAATCCCTCTGGTTCTGAATATAAAATTTGAGAGTTAATCTCTCCTTGATTTGGTTTATCTCCATCTGCTAATTTTGGAATAAACTTTCCCCAAGGTTTGGTTGTTATAGGCGAAACAAAATTCTTCTCAGTTCCATTTCTAAATTTTATTCTCCAAGATATAGTCCCTTTTTCTTCTTCTCTTCTAACTCTTACACTATGACCCATAGGAGCAAAATCTGCATAACCTCTTACATCAATTGCATGGTTAGGACATGCTTTTACACATGAATAACATTCCCAACAAAAGTTTGGCTCAATATTTTTTGCTCTTCTAATCGTTTCATCGATATGCATTATATCTGATGGACAAATATCCACGCAATGACCACAGCCATCACATCTAGTCATGTAAACAAAAGTTGACATAATTTATATTTTCTCCTTTAAGTTCTTTATCATATTAATAATGTTTTGGCTCTTCTCTTTTTATACCTAGGCCAAATTGCTCAGGAGCATCAGCTTCTGGTGGAAGATTATCTCTAGATCCGTCAGCTTCTGCTAAATTTTTCTGTAAAGCGGCACCAGGTTTATAAAACATATGTGCAAATTTAGACCAATATACACCACCAAATAAAACTAAATTTGCAATTATAAATAATCCTAAAAATACAAAATCATCCCATCTGCCTACTAAGTTTAAAGATTGAAGATATGACCAAATTAATCCGAATAATGAGGATGCAATCAATGCAAGTACAAATAAGTCTGCTTGGATTATTCTGTACCATGGTTGAGCTTCCGAGTAGACATCAACTCTTAAAAAAAACCAAAACCAACCACCACCTAGAACTGTTAAAGCTGCACCAACATGCCAAATGATTGGCCAAATGGCAGGTGTTACTGAATTTGGAGAAGTATAAAAAAATATCATCACAACTGATCCAACCCAAAACAGAATTGTTCCATACATTCCCATTACATGTGCCAATCTTCTTTTACCTGCTCCTAACTCAGAAGTAGTTGCTATATCACTTGCAATAGTCTTCGATATTACTGATATTCTTTCAGACGTTGTTAACTCTTTTTTAGCTGACAATTTTGCTTTTTTTGCATTTTGAAAAAAGTATTTAACATTTTTTTTATGGATAATATCCATAACAGTCCCCACTAGTATTAAAATACCCATAAGTATAACGAACGATTGCATTAAAATAGCCGGTACACTCTGGGATAAAATAAAAAATGGATTTGTTGAAATCATTATGGTGTTCCTTCCGCAATTGGATTCTTAGTATACTTATTAAAATAGATCAACTACGATAAAGTGACATTTTAGCACTGGTATATTGTAAAAATTTATTTTTTACGCTTATAATGCTGTTTTGAAGGTATAACTCCCCTCACACCTCCTTGCGGGTTATCCACATCATTTTTTCTTCGTGGAATCAAATGTATATGGCAATGCATTATTGATTGCCCTGCTATTTTACCTGAATTTGTGCCAATATTAAAACCTTCTACTGTTGGATCAAGTTTTTGAATTTTATTTTTCATTTTTTTTATTAGCTTATTACAGGATACAACTTCTTCCTCTGACATATCAAAATAGTTTTCAACATGTCTCTTTGGAATTATTAGCGCATGATGTTTTGAAACTGGATAAGAATCAAAAGTAGAAAAGGCTAAATTATTTTTAAATATATACTCACTTGATGGAACATTACAAAAAAGACATGGATTATTTGGGTCTCTCATTAGTTATATCTATATTTATTTTTGCTGAATTCATTTTTAAAAGTTTTAAAAATTTTATTAAACGTTTCTTTACTTTTTCTTTTCCAATTATAACCTTCAATAAAATTTACAGATACAACACCTTTTCCTGATCCAACTAATATAATTTCTTCAAACTGCTTGATATCCTTTAGGTAAATATCCTTTTTAAAAATATGAAATTTTTTTTCATAAAACTTAATATTTGTTCCTTTATAATAATTCGATTTTGGTGAATAAATCTTTTTTTTATAGACAAATAAAAGATTTGAAGTTCCAGTTTCAAGAATTTTATTATTTACACATAAAGCAATATCCTGTTTTGATGTATTCATTTTTGATAAAAATTCTAATATTTTTTTATATTTCAGATTTTTATACTCAGGTTTTACTCTCTCATAGTTTACTAATTTCAAACTAAAT
>CACLYY010000004.1 GCA_902611265.1 uncultured Pelagibacteraceae bacterium | reverse complement strand
AAAAATAATTTTTTTCTAAATGTCTCTTACAACTTACGATAAAATTTGGAATGATCACCTAGTTGATGAACAACCAGATGGAACATCTTTATTATTTGTAGATAGACATTTAATTCATGAGGTGACCAGCCCCCAGGCATTTGAGGGACTAAGAAATTCTAACAGAAAAGTCAGACATCCAAAATTAACACTTGCTGTCGCAGATCACAATGTTCCTACTACTGACAGATCAGAGGGAATAGCTGATGAAGATTCAAGAATTCAAGTTGAAACTTTGAATAAGAATTGTAAAGAATTTGGAGTAGAGTTATTCGGAATGGATGATAAACGACAAGGTATTGTTCATATCATTGGGCCAGAGCAGGGATTTACACAACCTGGTAATATTATTGTTTGCGGTGATAGTCATACCGCAACACATGGTGCATTTGGAGCTTTAGCATTTGGAATTGGAACGTCTGAAGTAGAACATGTTTTAGCAACACAAACTTTAGTTCAAAAGAAATCAAAAAATTTTAGGATAAGTGTTAATGGGTCGTTACCTATTGGGGTAACATCGAAAGATGTAATTTTACAAATCATTGGAAAAATAGGTACAGCAGGAGGTACAGGTTACGTAATTGAGTATGCCGGAAATCTTATTTCTGATCTAAGTGTTGAGCAGAGAATGACAATTTGCAATATGACTATTGAAGGTGGTGCTAGAGCAGGACTTATACAACCAGATGAGAAAATATTTAAGTATTTAAAAGGAAAACCAATGTCACCAAAGGGAGAAAACTGGGATCAAGCCTTAGAATATTGGCACACATTGAAGTCTGATAAAGATGCAAACTTTGACAAAGAGTTAACATTAGATGGTTCTCAAATAAAACCAATGGTAACCTGGGGAACATCTCCACAAGATGTGGTGGAAATAGATGGTAAAGTTCCGAGTCCTGAAAACGAAACTGATCCAGATAGAAAAAATTCAATTAACAGATCATTAAATTATATGGGTTTAAAACCAAATACAAAAATCCAAGATATTAAGATAGATAAAGTTTTTATTGGAAGCTGCACTAATGGAAGAATAGAAGATATCAGAGAAGCAGCTAAAATTCTTAAAGATAAAAAAATTGCCAATCATGTGCATGCAATGATCGTTCCTGGATCTGGATTAGTTAAGGAGCAAGCTGAACAAGAGGGTTTAGACAAAATATTTTTACAATCAGGTTTTGAATGGAGAGAACCAGGCTGTTCAATGTGTTTAGCTATGAATGCAGATAAACTTAAGCCAGAGGAAAGATGTGCGTCGACATCAAACAGAAATTTTGAGGGAAGACAAGGAAGAGGTGGTAGAACACATTTAGTTAGCCCTGCAATGGCTGCAGCAGCTGCAATATCTGGGAATTTAGATGATGTAAGAAAGTACCAAAATTAAATGAAAAAATTTAGTTCAATCAAAAGTATTCCTGCTTATCTTCCTATCGTAAACATAGATACAGATATGATAATTCCCAAACAGTTTTTAAAAACTATTAAAAGAACAGGATTAGGAAAAAACTTATTCTTTGAAATGAGATATGACCAAAGTGGAAAAGAAATTAATGATTTTATTTTAAATAATAGTCCTTACGATAATTCAAAAATTTTAATAGCAGGAAAAAATTTTGGATGCGGATCTTCAAGAGAACACGCACCTTGGGCTTTGTTAGATTTTGGAATTACTTGTGTGATAAGTTCAAGTTATGCAGACATATTTTACAATAACTGTTTTAAAAATGGTATCTTGCCGATTACAATTTCAGAAGACCAAATTAAAGAGATCTCAGAATATTCAAAAAGAAAAGAGGAAATTTCTGTAAATTTGCCTGAACAAACAATAAATTTTGGAAATAAAGAGATCAAATTTGAAATAGATCAATTTAAGAAAAAATGTTTGATAGAAGGACTTGATGATATTGCATTATCATTAGAAAAGTCAGACAAAATAATTTCCTACGAAAATAAAATAAAAACATCAAAGCCTTGGATTTTTAGTGATTAAAATTAAAAAGAGAAAAATACTACTATTGCCTGGTGATGGCATTGGTCCGGAAGTTATGGCCGAGGTTGAAAAGATAATTGAATGGTTCAACTCAAAAAAATCTTTAGATTTTGAAATAGACAAAGACCTAGTTGGTGGAGCTGCTTATGATAAGCATGGTTCACCAATAACTGACGAGGCTTTTTATAAAGCACAGGAAAGTGCAGCAGTTATTTTAGGTGCAGTAGGTGGACCGAAGTGGGATAATCTTGACTTTTCTAAAAAACCAGAGAGAGCACTTTTAAAATTAAGAAAAGAATTAAAGTTATTTGCAAATCTTAGACCTGCAATATGTTTTAAACAACTTGTTGATGCATCAAGTTTAAAACCCGAGCTTGTTTCTGATTTAGACTTACTTTTCGTAAGAGAACTAACTGGAGGAATATATTTCGGTGAACCGAGAGGAATTAAGCCTATAGATAATGGAGAAAGAAAAGGAATAAATACACATGTTTACACCTCAAGTGAAATTCAGAGAGTAGCTAGAGTTGCATTTGATTTAGCAAGAAAAAGAAATAATAAAGTTACTTCTTGTGAAAAATCAAATGTAATGGAAGCTGGCCAATTATGGAAAGAAGAAGTTCAATCAATTCATGAAAAAGAATATAGCGATGTTGAATTAAAGCATATGCTTGCTGACAATTGTGCAATGCAATTAGTAAGAAATCCAAAACAATTTGACGTGATTGTTACAGATAACCTTTTTGGTGATATGTTATCTGATGAAGCAGCAATGCTTACTGGTTCTCTAGGACTTTTACCTTCAGCTTCTTTAGGAGCAAAAGATAAAAATGGTAATATGCGATCACTATATGAGCCAGTTCATGGATCTGCACCGGACATAGCTGGACAAGGTATAGCGAACCCAATTGCTACAATTTTAAGCTTTGCTATGGCTTTGAGATATTCCTTAGACCTTGATAAAGAAGCAGATAGTTTGGAAAAAGCTGTTCAAGATGTTCTAGACGAAGGTCTTAGAACTAAAGATATTATTTCCAAAGGAATGAAAGAGGTATCTACATCAGTAATGGGTGATGCGATAATTTCAAAATTGCAATAATTTAACATTTATTCTAAAGTATACTTATGCCAACTTATAATGCACCTGTAGAAGATATGATGTTTCTCTTTGATAAATTGAGAAACAATAAAAAATATAATGAGATTGAAAAATACAAGGAAGTTAACTCAGAATTAGTAAAAGATATTTTGGATGAAGCAGCTAAAATAACTCAAAACTTAATTTTACCCCTTGCAAAAAGTGGAGATGAAACACCTGCAGTTCTTGAAAATGGGGTTGTAAGAACACCCCCAGGATACAAAGAGGCTTACCAAAAATTTATAGAAGATGGATGGATTTCTTTATCTTGTGATCCAAAATACGGTGGACAAGGAATGCCAAAAACAGTCAGTACATTTTTTGATGAAATGCTTTCATCAGCAAGCTTGTCATTTAAACTTTATAGTGAACTAACAATTGGAGCATATAATTGTTTACTAAGACATGCAGATGAAGAAATAAAGAATACTTATTTACCTAAAATGGTAGAGGGGAAATGGAGTGGTACAATGTGTCTTACAGAACCAGTATGTGGAACAGATTTAGGTTTGTTAAAAACTAAAGCTGTAGATCAAAAAGATGGAACATACAAGATAAGTGGACAAAAAATTTTCATAACCTCAGGTGATCAAGATTTAACAGAAAATATTATTCATTTAGTGTTAGCTCGATCAACAGACTCTCCGGCAGGGACTAAAGGAATTAGCTTATTTTTAGTTCCCAAATTCGTTTTAAATAAAGATGGAACTGTTGGACCAAGAAATGGTGTTTCAACAGGCTCTATTGAAAATAAAATGGGAATTAAAGGATCTGCAACATGTGTTTTAAATTTTGATGATGCTGTTGGATATATGATTGGACCTAAAAATAAAGGTCTAAACTCTATGTTTACAATGATGAATTTAGAACGAATAATTGTTGGGATTCAGGGACTTGGAATTTCAGAAATTGCATACCAAAATTCTCTTACTTATGCTAAAGAAAGAAAACAGGGGAAGGCATTTAATTCTAAATCAAATAATGGGGCAGATTTTATTATTGATCATGTTGATATAAGAAGATCACTTTTAAGCATGAAATCTATGATAGAAGGACAAAGAGCCTTGAGTTTCTGGCTGTCTCAGCAAATTGAAGTAAGTTTGAATCATTCTGATGAAAAAATAAAACAAGAGGCTTCAGATCTCGTTTCATTAATGACACCAGTTGTTAAATCACTTTTCACAGACAATGCAATGGAGATAACCAGTGAAGCAATGCAAATTCATGGAGGGTATGGATTTACAAAAGATCAAGGTATTGAACAATTCTATCGAGATAATAGGATTACACCAATTTATGAGGGAACAAATTCAGTTCAGGCGGCTGACTTAGTTTTTAGAAAGCTAATTAATAAAAATGGCGATGTTATTGAAAATTATTTAAACCTAGTTAAAGACGAGATTAACATCACAGACAAAAAAGCAGAGCCATTTATAAAACAACTTAATTATCATTTAGATATTTTATCCAAATTTACTGATTGGATGAAAGAAAAAATCAAAAATTCTCCAGAGGATGCTAGTGGAGCATGTAATGATTATTTAAAAGTTTTAGGTTTAGTGGCTACAGGACATGCATGGTTGAAAGTGCTTGAAGTTTCTTTTAAGGAATATGACAGCAATAAAGACTTTTATGAGGACAAAATTCAAACCGCAAACTTTTTCTTCAATAGAGTACTTCCTAGAATAGAAAGTAGTTATATTACTGCTACAACTGGAAGTAATTATATTATGAACTATAAATTTAATTAGCATGAACCATTATGAGACAAATTTGGATAAAAATGATGCTAATTATGTTCCATTAACGCCTTTATCGTTTTTAGAGAGGGCAAAAGATATTTACCCAAATTATGAGGCTGTAGTTTACGAGAGTAGAAAATATACTTGGAGCGAAGTTTATAAAAGATGTGTGAAGTTTGCCAGTGCACTAAATAAGATTGGTATTAAAACTGGTGACACAGTATCTGTTTTAGCGTTTAACACTCCAGAAATTTTTGAGGCACATTATTCTATTCCAATGGTTGGTGCAGTAATAAATGCAATTAATACAAGACTTGACTCTAAGACTATAAGCTACATCTTAAATCACAGTGAGGCAAAAGTATTAATAGTAGATAGACAATTTCACGATGTAATCAAAAAAGCTTTAGAAGACGTGAAGCAGGAAATTAAAATAATAGATATTGATGATAAAGATGCGAATTTAAAAGATTCTAAAGCAATAGGTTCTCTGGAATATGAAGATTTTCTAAATACAGGTGATGAGGATTATATTTGGAAATTACCTAAAGATGAGTGGCAGGCAATTGCTTTAGGATATACATCAGGAACAACAGGTAATCCAAAAGGAGTAGTTTATCATCATAGAGGATCATATTTAATGGCAACCGGAAGTGCTGTAGCATGGAACATGCCTAATAAATTAAACTTTTTATACACAGTTCCGATGTTTCATTGTAATGGATGGTGCTATCCTTGGACAATGTCAATGATTCATGGAAGAGTCATATGTTTAAGAAACATTGATGTAAAAAAAATATTTGAGTTGATAGATAAATATGAAGTGACTCATTTTGGAGGCGCTCCTATTGTTTTAAATATGTTGGCTAACGCACCAAAAGATCAACAAAAAGAATTAAAAAGAAAAGTTTACGTGTTAACTGCAGGCGCTCCTCCCCCTAGTATAATTTTTGAAAAAATGAAAAAACTTGGATTTGAAGTAATGCATGTTTATGGTTTAACGGAAACTTATGGTCATATTTTACAATGTGCATGGAATGAAGAGTGGAATGCATTAGATCAAGACAATCAAAATGAAATCAAGGCTAGACAAGGTGTAAGATATCCAAACACGGAGGGTGTTGTTGTCATGGACCCAGAAACTATGAAACCAATACCTCATGACGGAAAAACTATGGGTGAAATAATGATTAGAGGTAATGTTGTAATGAAAGGCTATTTTAAAGATAAAGAGGCAACAGAAAAATCTATGGAAGGTGGATGGTTTCATTCAGGAGATTTAGCTGTAACTCATCCAAGTGGTTATATAAAAATTCAGGATAGGTCTAAAGATATTATTATATCTGGTGGAGAAAATATTTCATCTATTGAAATCGAAAATACAATATCAAAACACCCTGCAGTATCTCTAGCAGCAGTGGTTGCAAAGCCTGATGAGAAATGGGGAGAAACTCCATGTGCCTTTGTGGAGTTGATAGAAGGGAAATCTAGTACAGAGGAGGAAATTATTACTTTTTGTAGAGAAACCCTCGCTGGGTTTAAACTTCCAAAGAAAGTAGTATTTGCTCCATTGCCAAAGACATCAACGGGTAAAATTCAAAAGTTTGAATTAAGAAAACAAGCTAAAGAGCTTAGCTAATATAGTTTCTTTACAAAATTGAAATAAGATGACAGTAATGCGGAAAAATAAATGAAAAACTTTTTAATAGCCAAATCAAGAAGACTAAGGGGAACACCGTATACTTCTAGAATTGAGAAACAAGGTGTGACTGCTTACACCATTTATAATCATATGTTGTTGCCAGCAGCATTTGGTTCTGTGGAAGATGCTTATCATCACTTGAAAGAGCATGTTCAAATTTGGGATGTTGCTGCTGAAAGACAAGTTGAAATTTCTGGTAAAGATTCTGCAAAATTAGTTCAATTAATGACATGTAGAGATTTATCAAAATCTAAAGATGGAAGATGTTATTACTGCCCAATAATTGATGATAATGCTGGTTTAATAAATGATCCTGTAGTCTTAAGACTAAATGAAAATAGATGGTGGATATCTTTAGCTGACTCAGATGTAATTTTATTTGCCAAAGGATTGGCGATTGGAAACAAATTTGATGTAAAAATTTCTGAACCTGATGTTGACATAATGGCAGTGCAAGGACCAAAATCATTTCAATTAATGGAAAAAGTTTTTGGAGAAAAAATTGTAAATTTAAAATTTTTTGGCTTTGATTATTTTGAATTTGGTGGAGATAAACATCTCATTGCAAAATCTGGATGGTCTAAACAAGGTGGCTATGAGATTTATATGGAACACAACGAGTCTGGTTTAAAGTTATATGATCATCTTTTCGAAATTGGTAAAGAATTTAATATTAAACCAGGTGGACCAAATTTAATTGAACGTATTGAGAGTGGTTTACTTTCACACGGTAATGATATGGACAACGGAGACAATCCATATGAATGTGGATTTGATAAATACATCAATATTGACAGTGACGTAGATTTTTTAGGTAAAGAAAAATTAAAGAAAATAAAATCAGAGGGAATTAAAAAAAAATTGATGGGAGTGAAAATTGATACTAAGGAAATAAATGTTACTGGTTCAATGGATTTAATTGATGAAAATAATCAAGTAATTGGAGAATTAAGATCTGGATGTTATAATCCAACATTCGGCCAAGTTATTGGAATTGCAATGATAAATAAACCTCACTTTGAGGAGTCGAAATCCTTCAAAATCAATATAAATGGTAATCATTTTGATGGAAAAGTTTGTGATTTACCTTTCATTTAGTATAAAACTCTAAATATCATGAATATAGCAATAGTTGGTGCAACTGGAAACGTAGGTAGAAAATTAATTGAAGTTTTGGAAAAAAAAAATTTTCCTGTAACCGAAGCTTATTTAGTTGCTTCCCCAAATAGTGCTGGAAAAAAAATACATTTTTTAGGGAAAGAACATACAGTAATAAACTTAGAGGAGTTTGATTTTTCAAAAGTAAAAATAGCATTTTTTGCGGCTGGATCAGCAATAGCTGAAAAATGGGCGCCAATAGCTGCCGAAAAAACAATTGTTATTGATAATTCAAAATTTTTTAGAAAAGATCCTGAAATACCTTTAATTGTACCTGAGGTAAATTCAAAAGAATTACCAAAATTTAAAAATAAAAATATTATAGCAAATGCTAATTGTTCTGTAATTCCAATAGTTGTAGCTCTTAAACCTTTACACGATTTATATAATGTCAAAAGAATAGTTGCATCAACTTACCAATCAGTATCAGGTGCGGGAAAAGCTGGCATGGATGAACTGATATCTCAAACAAAAGAAGTATTGGAAAACAAAAATGTTCAGTCTAAAAATTTTACTAAGCAGATAGCTTTCAATGCAATACCACATATCGATAGCTTTCTTGAAAACGGAAGTACAAAAGAGGAGCAAAAAAATCATGATGAAGTGAAAAAAATTTTAGATAATAAAATTAGTATTACCTCTACTTGTGTAAGAATTCCTGTTCTCGTATCTCACTCAATAAGTGTGAATGTGGAATTTAACAGGAAACATAACTTAGAAGAGGTAAAAACTGTTTTATCATCATCTCCAGGATGTAAAGTAGTTGATGAACATAAAGATGGTGGTTACATTACTCCAGTTGAAGCTGAAGATAAATTTGAAACATTCGTATCAAGAATTCGTGATGACTTTTCACTACCTAATTCAATTAATATGTGGATAGTATCAGATAATTTATTAAAAGGTGCTTCACTTAATGCTGTTGAAATCGCTGAAGCTTTAATAGAAAAAGATTTTTATGGAAGATAAAAATCCAATATCACCACATATACAGATTTATAACTGGCACATTTCCTCATTGGTTTCAATATCACATCGGATAACTGGTATAATTAATTTTTTTGCTATTACTTTAATAGGTTTATGGATAGCTTCATTATTATTGGGTGAGGGTTATTATGAATACACAAGTTCTTTTTTGTCTTCTTTTTTCGGTAAATTTATTTGTATTGGAATAATCTGGTCTTTTACATTTCAAGTTCTCAGTGAGATAAGGCATTTGGTAATGGACTTAGGATATGGTTTTGAACCCAAAACTACAAAAATATCTGGATTGATTGTTTTGATTGGCTCTTTTCCTATATCAGTTTCAATTTATGCTATTGGAAGGTTAATAATTTAATGGGATCTGTAACTAAGAAATGGTTGTTTTTAAAAATAAGTTCAGCAATTTTAATACCTTTAATGATATGGTTTGCAATGAGTTTGGCTTCTATTTATGACAAAAGCTATAATGAAGTTCTGACATTTATATCTTCACAGCCATCCAAATTATTATTTAGCATGTTTTTGATTTTTGCATATTTTTTCTCTGCACTAAGCATAAGTGAGGTTTTTGAAGATTATATTGAAGACAAAAATATCAAAAATGCCGCAAATAAAACCTTAAATATCTTTGCTATAGTATTTCCATTATTAATAATTATCTTAGTATTTAATTTATAGTTATGAGTTCGTACAAAATAATTGATCATGAATATGATGTGGTTGTCTTGGGTGCTGGTGGCTCAGGTTTAAGAGCTGCAGTTGGCCTAAGTGAAGCTGGTCTAAAAACAGCCTGTGTGTCAAAAGTATTTCCCACAAGAAGTCATACTTCTGCTGCACAAGGAGGTATTTCTGCAGCGTTAGGAAATATGGGTGAGGATGACTGGAGATGGCACATGTATGATACAGTCAAAGGCGCAGATTGGTTGGGCGACCAGGACTCAATTGAATATTTATGTAAAGAGGCACCAGCAGCGGTGCTAGAATTAGAAAAGTATGGAGTTCCATTTAGTAGAACAGAAGATGGAAAAATCTATCAAAGACCTTTTGGAGGTATGACAAAAAATTATGGGAACGAGACAGTCCAGAGAACATGTGCGGCTGCTGATAGAACAGGTCATGCGATACTTCACACTTTGTATGGTCAAGCCCTGAAGCACAATACAGAATTTTTTATTGAGTACTTTGCTTTAGATTTAATAATGAAAGATGGAGCATGCAAAGGTTTAATTGCTTGGAACCTTAACGATGGAACCATACACAGATTCAGATCTCACATTACAATTATTGCAACAGGAGGGTATGGAAAAGTATATTACTCAGCTACTTCTGCTCATACTTGTACTGGAGATGGTAATGCGATGGTTTTAAGAGCTGGTTTACCTTTACAAGACATGGAATTTGTACAATTTCACCCTACTGGCATATACGGCCATGGAACTTTAATTTCAGAAGGTGTTAGAGGTGAAGGAGGTTATTTAGTAAATTCAAAAGGCGAAAGATTTATGGAGCGTTACGCACCAAAAGCAAAAGATTTAGCATCAAGAGACGTAGTAAGTAGATCAATTGCGGTAGAAATAAATGAGGGTAGAGGTATAGGAAAAGAACAAGATCATGTTCATCTTCATATAGATCACTTAGACCCTAAAGTTATAGAAGAAAGATTACCAGGTATTTCTGAAGCTTCTAAATTATTTGCTAACGTTGATGTAACTAAGGAGCCAATACCAGTTGTTCCAACCGTCCATTACAACATGGGAGGAATACCAACAAACTATAAGGCCGAAGTTCTTACAGTTAATGGATCGGAGAAAACTGTTCCTGGTTTAATGGCGATCGGAGAAGCCGCATGTGTATCTGTTCATGGTGCTAATAGATTGGGCTCAAACTCATTAATTGATCTTGTAG
Organism: uncultured Pelagibacteraceae bacterium; assembly: GCA_902611265.1. Lineage (GTDB taxonomy): Bacteria > Pseudomonadota > Alphaproteobacteria > Pelagibacterales > Pelagibacteraceae > Pelagibacter. The sequence continues at coordinate 72,565 of CACLYY010000004.1, read as the reverse complement.
TTTTTGGAAGAGCAGCTGCAAAAAGAGCAGCAGAACTTGTGAAACCAGGAATGATACATGATGAAATCGATAAAAGTGAGACTGATAGATGTCTAGATAGATTTGATAAACTTAGAAACTCTCAAGGTTCTAACCCTACATCTGAACTTAGATTATCAATGCAAAAAACGATGCAGTCTAAATGTGCTGTATTTAGAAGTGAAAAGACATTAAAGGAAGGTGTTGATGAAATAAGAAAACCTTTTGAGGGCATGGAATCTTTATCTGTTAAAGATAAATCATTAATATTTAATACAGATCTAGTCGAAACTTTAGAATTCGATAACTTAATTAGACAAGCAATTACTACTATGGACTCAGCTTATCACAGAAAAGAAAGTAGAGGAGCACATGCAAGAGAAGACTTTCCGAAAAGAGATGATGAAAATTATATGCAACATACTCTCTCATGGTGCAATGGCTCTAAAACAAAAATAAATTATAGACCAGTTCATAGATCAACACTAACTAATGATGTACAATATTTTCCTCCTCAGGAAAGAGTATATTAATGGTACAGTTTAATTTACCGTCAAATTCAAAAATAAAAAAAGGTCAATATTACAAAGATAAAACAGGATCGAAAAACATAAGAAAAGTAAATATTTATAGATGGGATCCATCTAAAAATGAAAATCCAAGAATTGATACTTATGAAGTTGATATGGATAATTGCTCTTCTAAAGTTTTAGATATTTTAAATAAAATCAAAAACGAAATTGATCCGTCTATTGCATATAGAAGATCATGTGCTCATGGAGTATGTGGGTCATGTGCAATGAATATGAATGGAAAGAATGGTTTAGCGTGTACCAAATCTCATTCTGAATTAGATGGAGATATCGATATTTATCCATTACCACATTTAAAAGTCTTAAAAGATTTAATTGGAGACTTAAGCACTCTTTATAAACAATACGAGTCTGTTGAACCTTGGCTAAAAACAACAAAAATAAATGACAAAGAAAACATTCAGACAAAAGAGGATAGAGCAAAATTAGATGGTTTATATGAGTGTATAATGTGTGCATGCTGTTCAACATCCTGCCCAAGTTATTGGTGGAATGGTGAAAAATATTTAGGTCCTGCAGTTTTACTTCAAGCTTACAGGTGGATAATTGATAGTAGAGACGAGGACAGAAAAGAAAGACTTAAAAAAGTTGCTGACGAACTTAAACTTTATAGATGTCATACTATCTTGAATTGTACAAATGCTTGTCCTAAGGGCTTAAATCCTGCAAAAGCTATTGCAGAGATAAAGAAAATGCTTGCAACAGCTTGATTACTTAATTAAATAATTTCAATCATGAATTTAATCAAACATTTTGTTGGTGGAAAAGTAATATCAGGCAATTCAGAAAGAAAAGGTAAAGTCTTTAATCCTGCTACTGGAGAACAAGAATCTGAGGTCATTTTAGCCTCAAAATCAGATTTAGATGGGGCAGTTGAAATTGCACAAAAAGCTTTTGAGACTTGGTCATTAAATCCTCCACTTCAAAGAGCTAGAATAATGTTTAAATTTAAAGAGCTTATAGAAAAAAATTTTGATGAACTGGCAAAACTAATAGTCTCAGAGCATGGAAAAGTTTACGAGGATGCCAAAGGGTCATTAATAAGAGGATTAGAAGTTGTAGAGTTTGCATGTGGAATTCCACATTTACTTAAAGGAGAGTTTTCTGAAAATGTTGGAACAAACGTTGATAGTTATTCAATGCGACAGCCTTTAGGAGTTGCAGCTGGTATAACCCCATTTAATTTTCCAGCTATGGTGCCGATGTGGATGTTTCCATTAGCTATTGCATGTGGAAATAGTTTTATTTTAAAACCATCAGAAAAAGATCCTTCATGTCCGATGAAATTGGCTGAACTTCTTCATGAAGCTGGTCTTCCTGAGGGTGTTTTTAATGTAGTAAATGGTGATAAAGAGGTTGTTGACGCTATATTAACAAACCAAAATATTAAAGCTGTTAGTTTTGTTGGATCAACTCCTATTGCTAAGTACATATATGAAAATGCAGCTAAAAATGAAAAGAGAGTTCAAGCATTAGGTGGAGCGAAAAATCATTTGGTTGTTATGCCAGATTGTGATTTAGATGGTGCCGTAAATGGTTTGATGGGTGCTGCATATGGTTCAGCTGGAGAAAGATGTATGGCGCAGTCAGTAGCAGTAGCGGTGGGAGATATAGGTGATGAGTTAGTTTCAAGACTATCAAAAAAAGCTGAAGCATTAAAAATTGGACCCGGTATGGATAAATCATCTGAGATGGGCCCTTTAGTAACCAAAGAACATTTAGAAAAAGTAAAAGGCTATGTAGATCTAGGAGTTAAAGAGGGAGCAAAACTTGCTCTTGATGGAAGAAATTTGAAATTACAGGGATATGAAAATGGTTTTTATATTGGTGGGTGTCTTTTTGATCATGTGACTACTGATATGAGAATTTATAAAGAGGAAATATTTGGACCAGTTTTATCTGTTGTTAGGGTAAAAACATTTGAAGAGGCTACAAAAATGATTAATGAGCATGAATACGGAAATGGAGTTAGCATTTATACTAGAGATGGAGATGCTGGTAGAACATTTGCAAGTAAAATTCAGGTTGGAATGGTAGGGATAAATGTTCCAATACCAGTTCCAATGGCTTTCCATAGTTTTGGAGGATGGAAAAGGTCATTATTTGGAGATAGTGGAACACATGGTATGGAAGGTGTAAAATTTTATACTAAATTAAAAACTATTACTTCTAGATGGCCATCAGGAATAAGATCTAATCCTGAATTTATTATGCCAACAATGAAATAAAATGAGTAAAATTTCTTTAATAGGGGCAGGTCAAATTGGAGGAACTTTAGCTCATTTAATTGGATTAAAAGAACTGGTGGATGAAGTTGTTTTATTTGATGTTGCAAGTGGAGTAGCAAAGGGAAAAGGTTTAGATATAGCCCAATCTTCATCGGTAGATGGATTTGATGTAAAATTTTCAGGGACAGATAAGTATGAAGATATAAAAGGATCAGATGTTATTATAATTACAGCAGGCGTTCCTAGAAAACCTGGAATGAGTAGAGACGATCTATTAGGAATTAACTTAAAAATTATTAAACAAGTTGCAGAAGGAATAAAAAATAATGCGCCTAATGCCTTTGTAATTTGTATTACAAATCCATTGGATGTAATGGTAATGGCATTTCAAAAATATTCAGGACTTCCCGTTCATAAAGTTGTAGGTATGGCGGGTATATTGGATAGTTCAAGATTTAAACTATTTTTGTCAGAAGAATTAAATGTGCCTGTTAAAGAAATCGATGCTATGGTAATGGGTGGACATGGAGATACAATGGTACCTCTTCCACGATTTACAAAAGTCTCTGGTCAACCATTGATGGAGTTAGTGAAAGAGGGAAAGATTTCGGAGGAAAAATTAGAGAGTATTAATCAGCGAACTAGAGATGGTGGAGCAGAAATTGTAAAATATTTAGAAAAAGGATCAGCATTCTATGCACCTGCAGCATCTGGAGTTGAGATGGCTGAAGCATTTTTAAAAGATCAAAAAAAACTTTTACCATGTGCAGCATATTTACATGGGGAGTATGGAATTAATAATGTATATGCAGGAGTCCCTGTTATCATTGGAAATGAAGGTGTTGAAAAAATTGAGGAAATCGACCTTAATGAAAATGAAAAAACAGAGTTTAATAATTCAGTAGAAGCAGTAATAAAATTATGGGATGCAGCATCTAAAATAGACCCTGACTTAAACAAAGATTAAATGAATATCCACGAGCACCAGGCAAAAGAAATACTTAAAAAGTATGGCGCGGTTGTACCCGAAGGCGTTTATGCTCTTAATGTAAATGAATTAATTGAAAAAGTAAAAAATCTCAAAGCAGATAAGTATGTATTAAAAGCTCAAATTCATGCAGGAGGTAGAGGAAAGGCTGGAGGAGTAAAAATTGTTGATAATATTGCTCTTTTGGAAGAGGAAGCGAAAAAATTGTTTGGTAAAAAATTGGTTACCCATCAAACTGGACCCTCAGGAAGAGAGGTGAAAAGATTGTATGTTGAAACTGCATCAGAAATAGAAAAAGAATTCTATCTGTCTTGTCTTGTTGATAGAGCTTCTGCGAAAATTGCATTTATTTCCAGCGATCAGGGTGGAATGAATATTGAGGAAGTTGCTGAAAAATCACCAGATAAAATAATTACTACTAAAGTAGATTTTAATGAAAGTATTTCAGAGGAAGACTGTAACAAAATTATTAAAATTTTTGATTTAGACAACGATGCAAGTAAACAAGCAATCAATTTAATAAAATCAATTTACAAAATGTTCATTGATACAGATGCAAATTTAGTAGAGATAAATCCTCTCATTTTAACCAAAAAAAACAAAATTGTATGTTTGGATGCAAAGATGACTTTTGACGAAAATGCATTATTTAAACATCCAGAAATTCAGAAACTAAGAGATTTTAATGAAGAAGAAGAAACTGAAATTGAAGCAAGCAAACATGATCTTGCATACATTAAATTGGACGGAAATATAGGATGTATGGTAAATGGTGCTGGATTAGCAATGGCTACCATGGATATTATTAAATTATATGGAGAAGAGCCTGCAAATTTTTTAGATGTAGGTGGCGGCGCTTCTAAAGAAAAAGTTTCGGCAGCATTTAAAATTATCTTATCTGACAAAAATGTTAAAGGAATACTAATAAATATTTTTGGAGGAATAATGAGATGTGACGTGCTCGCACAAGGTGTTGTAGATGCAGCAAAAGAAATTAAAATTAAAGTTCCTTTAGTAGTGAGACTAGCAGGCACAAATTTCAAAGAGGGAAAAGAAATTTTAGATAATTCAGGGTTAGAGATTATTTCTGCAAATGATTTATCCGATGCGGCAAAAAAAATTGTTGAGGCAATAAAATAATGTCAGTTTTAATTAACAAGGATACCAAAGTTATTTGTCAAGGTTTCACTGGCGCCCATGGAACTTTTCATTCTGAACAATCTATTAGGTATGGAACTAACTTGGTTGGTGGAGTTACTCCTAAAAAAGGAGGTCAAATTCATTTGGAAAGACCAGTATTTAATACCGTTAAAGAAGCTAAAGATCATACAGGTGCAAATGCAACAATGATTTATGTTCCCGCAAAGTTTGCAGCTTCAGCAATTCTAGAGGCAATTGATTCATCTATAGAATTGATTGTATGTATAAGTGAAGGAATTCCAGTTTTAGACATGCTTAAAGTAAAAAGAAGACTTTCGAACTCTAAATCGAGACTTATTGGTCCCAACTGTCCAGGTATAATAACTCCTGATGAATGTAAAATTGGAATAATGCCTGGAAATATTCATAAAAAAGGAACAGTAGGAATTGTTTCTAGGTCAGGAACACTAACTTACGAGGCTGTGGCCCAAACCTCAGAAAATGGCCTTGGCCAATCTACATGTATAGGAATAGGTGGAGATCCAATAAATGGTACAAATTTTATTGATTGTCTTGATCTGTTTTTAAATGATGAAAAAACTGAGTCTATAGTCATGATTGGTGAGATCGGGGGTACTGCTGAAGAAGAGGCTGCTGAATTTATAAAAAATCATAAGATAAAAAAACCAATGGTTGGATTTGTAGCTGGAATTACAGCACCACCTGGTAGACGAATGGGTCATGCTGGTGCAATAATATCAGGGGGAAAAGGTAACGCTGATGAAAAAATTAAAATTATGGAAAAATCTGGTATTACAATGGCAAAATCACCATCTGAAATTGGAATAACTCTATTGAATAAATTGTCTAATTGATAACACCTTATTCGTGTATAATTATTATTAAAAATGTCATCATCTAAAAATTTAGAATACAAAAAAACTTCATTTCTTAATAAATCAAATAGTGCATTTATAGAGCAGATGTATGTGAAGTATGTAAATAATGATCCAAATTTACCAGAGAGTTGGAAAAAATATTTTATAGATATTGGCGATGATATTAATTCAATCGTTAAAGAGGTTAATGGACCATCTTGGAACCCAAGAAAAAATAAAATTGATGAGAGTAAAATACTTGAAAATGAAATTGAGACTCTAGAAAGTCAAAATAAAGAAACAGATCAAAACGATATAGCTGCAAGTAACAGTAATTCTATAAAAGCAGTCTCTTTGATTAGAGCTTATAGACAGCGAGGTCATTTATTATCAAAAGTTGATCCACTAGAAATGAGAGAAAGTGAGTATCTTGACGAACTACATCCTGAAAATTATGGATTTAAAAAAGATGACTATATTAAAAAAATTTACTTAGATGGTGTCTTAAATAAAGAATATTCTAATATAAAAGAAATTCTTTCTATATTAAGAAAAATTTATTGTGGAAACATTGGTTACGAATATATGCATATTTCAAATCCAACAGAAAGAAAATGGTTTCGTGATAGGGTTGAAAAAGATGAAAATGCATTAAAATTTACAGTAAATGGAAAAAATGCAATCTTAAACAAATTAATACAAGCTGAAGGTTTTGAAAAATTCTTGCATACAAAATATGTGGGATCAAAAAGATTTGGTCTTGATGGTGGTGAAAGTTTGATACCCGCGTTAGAGCAAATAATTAAAATTGGTGGTCAGTCAAATATTAAAGAAGTAAAAATTGGTATGTCCCACAGGGGAAGACTAAATGTTTTAGCTAACGTTTTACAAAAATCATACAAAAGAATATTTAATGAGTTTGCTGGTGAAATTAATAATACAGAAGAAGATAGCGCTGGCGATGTAAAATATCATTTGGGTGCATCTTCTGATAGAGAATTTGATGGAAATGTTGTTCATGTAAGTCTCACTGATAATCCCTCACATTTAGAAGCAGTCAATCCAGTAGTCCTAGGTCAAACCAGAGCAAAGCAATTTTTTCACAAAGATACAAAAAGAAATAAGGTTATTCCAATTTTAATTCATGGAGATGCTGCATTCGCCGGACAAGGTGTGGTTGCTGAATGTTTTGCAATGTCTGGTTTGCCAGGTCATAATACAGGTGGAACAATTCACATAATTGTAAATAATCAAATTGGATTTACAACTAGCCCAAGATTTGCAAGATCTTCACCTCACCCATCAGATATTGCTAAGATGGTTGAGGCTCCAATAATACACGTTAATGGAGATGATCCAGAGGCTGTAGTTTATGGATCAAGAATTGCAACAGAATTCAGGCTTAAATTCAATCGAGATGTGGTTTTAGATTTAGTTTGTTATAGAAGATTTGGACACAATGAGGGAGATGAGCCTTCTTTCACTCAACCTCTTATGTACAAAAAAATAAGATCACATCCCTCTGCAGCAAAAATTTATGGATCAAAACTTATAGATGAGGATTTACTTTCACAAAATGATTTAAATAATCAAATTAAAAAATTTAAAACTTTATTAGATGATCAATTTAAAACTGCAAAAGATTACAAACCAAAAATAGAATGGTTTGAAGGAGCTTGGTCGAGTTATAAGCCTAAAAAAGGAAAAGATAAAAAGGGGATTACAGGTGCAGATCCAGATTTCTTAAGAAATATCTCAGATAAAATAAATATAATTCCTGATGAGATTAATGTTCATAAGACGATTACTAAAATATTTCAAAACAGGAAAAAAACAATCGATCAAGGTTCTAATATTGATTGGTCATCAGCAGAATCACTTGCTTTTGGATCATTGTTAGATGAAGGTTTTCCGGTAAGATTTGTAGGCCAAGACTCTGGAAGAGGAACTTTTAGCCAAAGGCACTCAGTTTTACGCAATCAACACGATAATTCTAGATATATACCATTGAATAGTATCTCAAAAACACAAAAAAAATTTGAGATTGTTGACAGTTTTCTTTCAGAGTTAGCAGTTCTTGGTTTTGAATATGGATACAGTTTAGTTGAGCCAAATACACTAACAATTTGGGAAGCACAATTTGGTGATTTTGCGAATGGAGCACAAGTCATTATAGATCAATTTATATCTTCGGGTGAAAGAAAATGGCAGAGAGCTTCTGGATTAGTAATGTTATTGCCTCATGGATATGAAGGCCAAGGACCTGAGCATTCATCTGCAAGATTAGAGAGATTTTTGCAGTTATGTGCTAATGATAATCTTCAAGTGATGAACTGTACTACACCAGCGAATTATTTCCATGCTCTTAGAAGGCAAATTCATCGTGACTTCAGAAAACCTTTAGTTTTAATGACACCAAAGTCACTTTTAAGAAATAAATATTGTGTTTCAGATATTAAGGATTTTAATAAGCAAACATCATTTCATCGTATTTTATGGGATCATGCATTAAATAATGATAACGAAAATTTTATAAAATTAAAAAATCCTGACGAAATTGAAAAAGTTATTCTTTGTTCTGGAAAAGTTTATTTTGATTTATTAGCTGCAAGAGAAAAAATTAAAAGAGATGATGTAATTTTATTTAGGATTGAACAGTTATATCCTTTTCCTGTAAAAAGCTTAGTCAAAGAACTAAAGCCATATGCAAATAAGGCTAAATTCTATTGGTGTCAAGAGGAACCAAAAAATATGGGAGCATGGTTTTCAGTGAGGGATTATATTCAATGGACATTAGAAACTATTAAAGCTAAAAATAATAATATTTCTTATATTGGAAGAAATCCTGATGCATCACCTGCAACTGGCTACGCAAAAAGGCATTTGGTAGAACAAGAAGAAATTATAAAAAAAGTTTTTGAATAATGAGTGAAAAAATATTAGTTCCAGAATTAGGAGAGAGTATAACAGAGGCAACCGTTTCAAAGTGGCTTAAAAAAGCCGGCGACTCAGTTGAAGTGGATGAAGCTATTGTTGAACTTGAGACTGATAAAGTAAATTTAGAGGTCCCCTCTCCAATAAGTGGCATATTATCAGAAATGAATTCACAAGAAGGAGATACTGTTGAGGTTGGTGCAGTGCTAGGTTCAGTTTCTAATGAAAAATCAAATATAGAGAAAAAAGTGTCTTCGAAACAAGAAATGAAGATAGAAGCCATCACTGAAGATAGTAAAAAAGAGATAGAGACTAATGTCATAAATCTAGATGTGGAAAAAAAACCTAATCCAAAATCAAACGAAACTTCTCTAACAAGCAAAGAAGAACCTATGGAACTTTTAGATGAGATCAAAGAAGACCCTCTTATATTAACCGATGAGGTTCAAACAACCAAACCCATAAAAACTAATCCTATTGTTCTTTCGCCTGCTGTAAGAAAAATTGTAAGTGAAAATAATATTGATGTAGAAAAGGTTAAAGGAACAGGGAGAGATGGTAGAATATTAAAAAGTGACCTTTTAACTTTAATGGGCACCAACCCACAACCTAATCAAAGAAAAATTCAATATGGTGAGGAAGAGAGAATTAAAATGACCAGGTTAAGACAAACCATAGCTAAAAGACTTAAACAAGCCCAAGAAAATGCTGCAATGTTAACAACTTTTAATGAAGTTGATATGTCTGGGATAATTTCGATGAGAAAAGACAACCAAGAGGATTTCAAAAATAGATATGGCATAAAGCTGGGACTAATGTCTTTCTTTGTAAAAGCATGTGTTGTTGGGCTAAAATTGTTTCCAACAATAAATGCAGAAATTGAGGGTGAAGATATTATTTATAAGAATTATTATAACATAAGTTTTGCAGTTGGTACCGATAAAGGTCTAGTTGTGCCAGTTTTGAGAAATGCAGATGAAATGTCATTTGCTGATATAGAAAAAGAAATTAAAAGACTATCTGAAAAAGCCAATAGTGGAAATTTATCAATTGATGATCTTCAGGGAGGAACATTTACAATTAGTAACGGAGGAGTTTACGGCTCTATGTTATCAACTCCCATTTTGAATCCTCCTCAATCAGGAGTATTGGGAATGCACAATATTGTAGAGAGACCAGTTAACGTTGATGGTGAAATTAAAATTAAACCTATAATGTATTTAGCATTATCTTATGATCACAGAATAATAGATGGAAAAGAATCTGTCACTTTTCTAAAAACTGTTAAGGAGAATCTTCAAGATCCAAGGAGATTATTTTTAAATATATAATGAATGATAAATTTGATGTTACAGTAATTGGTGGTGGTCCTGCGGGATATGTTTGCGCTATAAGATTGGCACAATTAGGATTAAATACTGCGTGCATTGAGTCAAGAGGCTCCTTAGGAGGAACTTGTTTAAATATTGGATGTATACCATCAAAAAGTTTATTAAATCTTTCTGAGAATTTTCACAAAGCCAAAAATTTTGCAGACATTGGTATTGAGACAGGTGAGGTGAAACTAAATTTAAAAAAAATGATGGAAAATAAAGAAAAGTCAGTATCAACATTGACGAAAGGTGTAGAATTTCTATTTAAAAAAAATAAGGTCACGTACATTAAGGGGACCGGAACTTTAATAGCTAAAGACGAGATTTCAGTAAAAAATAATGATCAAGAGACAAAGATAAAATCTAGTAAAATAATCATTAGTACTGGCTCAGCTCCTTTACCTCTCCCTGGAATAGAGTTCGATGAAAAGCAAATATTATCCTCAACAGGGGCATTATCTATTTCTAAGCTTCCAAAAAAAATGATTGTAGTAGGTGGAGGATATATTGGATTAGAAATGGGATCAGTTTGGTCAAGACTAGGAACCGAAGTACAAGTTGTAGAGTATCTTGACCATATAACCCCTGGTTTAGATAAAGAAATTTCTAGCGAGTTTATGAAAATTTTAAAAAAACAGAATATTAAATTTGATTTAAATACTAAAGTTGAAAAAATTTCTAAAAGTAGTGAAGGAGTTATAGTTGATATTTCTAATAATGGAAAAAAAAGCAAACTTGAGGCAGATGTAGTTCTTATTTCTGTTGGTCGAAAACCATATACTGACAATTTAAACCTAGATAAAATTGGTGTGATCCTTGATAAAAAAGGGAGAATTAAAGTAGATAAAAATTTTGAGACAAATATAAAAAATATTTATGCAATAGGTGATGTAATAGATGGTCCTATGCTTGCTCACAAAGCAGAGGAAGAGGGAATTGCTGTTGCAGAATTGATTGCAGGTCAATCTGGACATGTAAATTATAATTTGATACCAGGGGTGATATACACATCTCCAGAAGTTGCTTATGTAGGTGAAAATGAAGAACAACTTAAAGAAAAAAATATTAGCTATAAAATTGGAAAATTTCCATTCATGGCAAATTCAAGAGCAAAAGCGATAAATGAGCCTGAGGGATTCGTTAAAATATTAGCCGATAGCTCGACAGATCGGGTTTTAGGAGTGCATATTATTGGTCCACATGCAGGAGAAATGATCGCTGAGATGTCTGTAGCTATGGAATTTGGCGCTAGTTCTGAGGATATTGCAAGAACTTGTCATGCGCATCCAACTTTTTCAGAAGCAATTAAAGAGGCGGCATTATCTGTAGATAAAAGGCAGATTCACTCTTAATATATTTCATAACTTTATTTATGAAATATCCAGTTCTTTTACCAAATATTTTTGATTACCCATTTACTTATAAAAGTAATTTAAATTTAAAAGTTGGAGAGTATGTTAAGGTCTCGTTTGGTAAATCTAAGATTACAGGAGTCGTTTGGGATAATTTTGAAAAAAATAGTAATAAAAGTTTCAAAATAAAAGAAATTGATAAAAAATTAAATATTAAACCTCTAAAAAAAGAGACAATAAAGTTTTTAAATTGGTTTTCGGAATACAATTTAGTTCCCAAAGGTATGTCTTTAAAATTACATTTATTAAGTGGTGAGGCAATCGAAAATTTTGATGATAAAGAATATAATTTTTTTTTAAAAAGAAATAGTTCTAAAGAATTTAAACTATCTAAAGATCAAAATAAAATATTAAATGAATTAAAAAATAAAGATAATAAATTTAGGGTTCATTTATTACAGGGCACGACTGGTTCTGGAAAAACCATTGTATATTTTAAACACATATTTGATATTTTAGAAAAAAATAAGCAAGCCTTAATACTATTGCCTGAAATTGGATTAACAGCTGAATTTGAGAAAAAATTCAAAGAATTTTTTGGATTTAATCCATCTGTTTGGCATTCTGGCATCAGTTTAAAAAGAAAAAAAGTAATTTGGAGCGGTCTTTCTTCTGGAAAAATAAAAGTTGTAATTGGAGCTAGATCTTCTTTATTTTTACCTTTTAAGAATATAGGGTTAATAATAGTTGATGAAGAACATGATCAATCTTTTAAACAAGATGAGGGAGTAATTTACAATGCTAGAGATATGGCTATCTCTAGAGCAAAATTTGAGAATATTCCAATTAATTTAGTTACTGCTGTGCCGTCAATCGAAACTTATTCAAACGTAAAAAAAAGTAAGTATTCAGGTTCTAGGCTATTAAAAAGATATAAAGAAGCAAATTTACCCTCTTACGAAATAATAGATCTGAATTTAAATAAGCTTAATAAAAATTCTTGGATATCAAATAAAACTATAGAGAAAGTCAAAGAGCATTTAATTAAAAAAGATCAAATATTATTTTTTATTAATAGAAGAGGTTTTGCACCATTTGCATTATGCAAGAATTGTTTAAATGTATATTCTTGTCCGCATTGTTCGATTAATCTTGTCTTTCATAAAAACAAAAAAAAACTTTTATGTCATTACTGTGGTTTTAAAAGTGATCTTAATAGAGATTGTAAAAAAGGTAATGAATGTGATCTAGTTTTTAGCGGAAGTGGTGTTGAAAGAGTTGCTGAGGAAGTAAAATTATTATTTCCTGACAAAAAAATTTCAATATTTTCAAGTGACACAATGAGTAAAAAATCCTCTGTAGAAAAACTAAATCAAATAGTTAGTGGTGAAATTGATATTTTAGTAGGTACTCAATTAATTTCAAAAGGTTTTCATTTTCCTAAATTGAATTGTATTGTTGTGTTAGATATTGATTTAACATTAAATGGTCACGACTTAAGAGTGGCAGAAAAAAATTTACAACTCTATCATCAACTTTCAGGAAGAGCTGGCAGAGCAGGCAAACCTGCAACAGTATATTTTCAAACTTTTGGAAAAAATCAAAAAATAATTAGTCAAATTACAGATCCTGATCCATTTATATTTTTAGATAATGAACTTAAATTAAGAGAAAATTATAATTTACCCCCTTTTCAAAGATTTGTATCTTTGATTTTGACATCTCCTAAAGAATTAAAATTAGAACAAGAGTCTAATAATCTTAAGAATTATTTGGTAAATAATCTAGATGATCGAGTTCTTGGACCCGTTAACGCACCAATCTATAAAGTCAGGGGGAGATATAGAAATCGATTACTTATTAGATCAAATAAAAATAGAAAAATACAAAGAAAACTAAGTCAAATCTTGAATAATTATAAATTACCAAAAGAAATAAAACTGACGGTTGATGTTGACCCAATATCTTTCAATTAACTTTAAAATTTAACAATATTTGGTCAATCTGATACTTGAAGACAACAGAGTCATGTGCTAGTTACACGAGAAAATCATAGTAATAATAAGAGTTAAAATTGAGTAAAAATAACAGTTTTTCAGTGACAACCGCGAGTAGATACTCGTTAGCACTTTATGAATTATCTAATGAAGAGAATTCATTAGAAGAAGTAGAAGGTCACTCTAACCTCTTTTTAAAATTAATTCAGGAAAGCGAAGATTTTAATTCTTTAATAAAAGACCCGACAAACTCAGTTCAGGATTTAAATAATATTTTATCAAAAATTGCGGAGATGTATAATTTAAATAAATTACTTATTAAGTTTCTGAGTTTTTTGATTTCAAAAAGAAGATTTTTTTTTGTGCAATTAATTCTTCAGGACTTTGTCAATACTTGTTCAAAAAAAAGAGGTGAAGTTAAAGCTGAATTAATATCTTCAAAAGAATTATCAAATGATCAAATCGATAAAATTAAAAACGATTTGTCAAAAAATTTTAGTTCAAAAATAAAATTAGACTATAAGTTCGATAAAAGTTTAATTGGAGGATTAATAATACAAGTTGGAAGTATTATGGTAGACACCTCTATTAAAAATAAATTACAACAAATTGAAAATAAAATGATAGAGGCATAAATGGAAATAAATCCGTCAGAAGTAACAAAGATATTAAAAGAGCAAATTAAGAAATTTGGAGATAAAGCTGAAGTAACTGAAGTAGGTCAGGTTTTATCAGTAGGAGATGGTATTGCTAGAATATATGGTTTAGATAATGTTCAAGCGGGTGAAATGGTAGAATTTTCTGATGGCTCAAAAGGAATGGCATTAAATTTGGAAAGTGAAAATGTAGGTGTCGTAATTTTTGGTGACGATAAATCAGTAAGAGAAGGTGATACTGTAAAAAGAACAGGTGCGATTGTTGATACTCCAGTTGGCAAGGAATTGCTTGGTAGAGTAGTTGATGGTTTAGGAAATCCAATTGATGGGAAGGGCGCACTAGATAAAAGTGTAAAGAGAAGCAGAGTTGAAGTTAAAGCTCCAGGTATAATTCCACGTAAATCAGTTAGCGAACCAATGCAAACCGGCCTAAAATCAATTGATAGTTTGGTACCAATTGGAAGAGGACAAAGAGAGCTAATTATCGGGGATAGACAAACTGGCAAAACAGCAGTTGCTATTGATGCAATTATAAATCAGAAGAAAATTAATGAGTCTGGAGATGAAAAGAAAAAATTATATTGTATTTACGTAGCAGTTGGTCAAAAAAGATCTACTGTGAGGCAAATAGAAAAAACATTAGAGGAGGCTGGAGCAATGGAATATACAACAATAGTTGCTGCAACGGCTTCAGATGCTGCACCATTACAATTTTTAGCACCTTATACTGGATGTGCAATGGGTGAATACTTTAGAGATAATGGTATGCATGCTCTAATAATTTATGATGATTTATCAAAACAAGCTGTAGCTTACAGACAAATGTCTCTTTTGTTGAGAAGACCGCCTGGAAGAGAGGCATATCCAGGTGATGTATTTTATTTACACAGCAGATTGCTTGAAAGAGCAGCCAAGTTAAGTGATGAACATGGTGGTGGATCTCTGACCGCTCTACCTATTATTGAAACTCAAGGGGGGGATGTTTCAGCATTTATACCAACAAATGTAATCTCTATTACCGATGGTCAAATATTTTTAGAAACGGAGCTTTTTAACCAAGGTATTAGACCTGCAATAAATGTTGGATTATCAGTTTCAAGAGTGGGATCTTCAGCGCAAACTAAAGCGATGAAAAAAGTTTCTGGTTCAATGAAATTAGAACTAGCACAATACAGAGAGATGGCAGCATTTGCACAATTTGGTTCAGACCTTGATGCATCAACCCAAAAATTACTTAATAGAGGTTCAAAATTAACTGAGCTTCTAAAACAAAATCAGTATTCACCAATGACTGTGGCAGAACAAGTAATTTCTATTTTCTGTGGTGTAAAAGGGCATCTTGATGATATTGAACAAAAAGATATCTCAAGTTTCGAAAATAAAATAATTGAAAAATGTAAAGCTGAAAAACCTGAAATCATCGAAGCTATTACTACATCTGGAAAACTTGATGATGAGCACGAGAAAATTTTAAACGAAATTATTCTCCAACTTAAAAAAGATTTTAGCGCTTAAAATTATGGCAAGTTTAGATGATCTAAAAAAGAGAATTTCGAGTGTTAAATCAACACAGAAAATAACAAAAGCTATGAAAATGGTAGCAGCTGCAAAACTAAGAAGAGCGCAAGAAAGCGCTGAAAAAGGAAGACCTTATTCAGATAAAATGAATAATATTATTTTAAACTTATCAGGTGGAATATCAGATATTGAGAATGCTCCAAAATTACTTTCTGGAACAGGAGAGGATAAAATTCATTTATGTGTTGTTATGACATCAGATAGAGGTCTTTGTGGTGGATTTAATACTAACATAATTAAAAAAGCAAAATTATATTTTCAAAAAATATTAGATGAAGGAAAAACATTGAAAATCATTACAGTTGGAACAAAAGGTTATGATCAGTTAAAACGTGTTTATGGTGATAATATCATAGAGAGAATTTCTTTCAAAGAATCAAAAAATGTAAATTATTTTGATGCGGATAAAGTAGGCAAGACAGTAATCGAAAAATTTGAAAATAAAGAATTTGATGTATGTGTAATATTTTACAACCAATTTAAAAATGTAATAACCCAAATCCCACAGGAGCAACAAATTATTCCTTTAAAAACAACTGATGAGGAAACAAATTCATCTGATGATAATTATGAATTTGAGCCAGAGGAGGACGAAATATTAAGTAATTTATTGCCTAAAAATATTTCAACTCAGATTTTTAAAGCGATGTTAGAGAATTCAGCTAGCGAACAAGGTTCGAGGATGAGTGCTATGGATAACGCAACCAGAAACGCAGGTGAAATGGTTGACAAACTTACTATTGAGTATAATAGAAGTCGTCAGGCAGCAATTACTAAAGAGTTAATAGAAATAATTTCAGGAGCAGAAAGTTTATAATTATGAGAAAAGGGAAAATAACACAGATTATTGGGGCGGTAGTTGATGTAAAATTTGAAGGAGAACTACCAGAAATTTTAACAGCATTAGAGTGTGATAATGGTGGAAATAGACTAGTTTTAGAGGTTGCTCAACACTTAGGAGAGTCAAGTGTGAGAACGATTGCAATGGATGCAACTGAGGGACTTAAAAGAGGAGATGAAGTAACAGATACTGCAGCACCGATTAAAGTTCCTGTAGGACCAGAAACATTAGGAAGAATTATAAATGTGATTGGTGAACCAATTGATGAAAAAGGTGATGTAAAAAGTTCAGACAATTGGCCAATACATAGATCAGCTCCAGAATTTAATGATCAATCTACAGAAACTGAAATACTTGTAACAGGTATTAAAGTCATTGATCTTTTAGCTCCCTATGCAAAAGGAGGAAAGATTGGTTTATTTGGTGGTGCTGGTGTTGGAAAAACAGTTCTGATCATGGAATTAATTAACAATGTTGCCAAAGCTCATGGTGGATTTTCAGTTTTTGCCGGCGTAGGGGAAAGAACTAGAGAAGGTAATGATTTGTATCACGAAATGATAGACTCTGGTGTTATTAAGCCAGATGGAGAAGGGTCTAAAGCAGCGTTAGTATACGGACAAATGAATGAGCCTCCAGGAGCTAGAGCAAGAGTAGCATTGACTGGTCTGACTGTTGCAGAATATTTTAGAGATCAAGAGGGACAAGACGTTTTATTCTTTGTTGATAATATATTTAGATTTACACAAGCTGGATCTGAAGTATCTGCTTTGCTAGGTAGAATACCTTCAGCAGTGGGATACCAACCAACTTTAGCAACGGACATGGGTAACCTGCAGGAAAGAATTACGACAACAAATAAAGGTTCGATTACATCTGTACAAGCCATATATGTTCCTGCTGATGATTTAACTGACCCAGCTCCAGCTACCTCATTTGCCCATTTAGATGCAACAACGGTACTTTCTAGACAAATTGCAGAGATTGGCATCTATCCAGCGGTAGACCCTTTGGACTCAACTTCTAGAATATTAGATCCTAGAATAGTTGGAGATGAACATTATAGAGTAGCAAGAGAAGTGCAGAAAGTTTTACAAACTTACAAATCTTTACAGGATATTATTGCGATTTTAGGTATGGATGAATTATCTGAAGAAGACAAATTAATTGTTGCTAGAGCTAGAAAAATTCAAAGATTTTTGTCTCAACCTTTCTTTGTAGCTGAAGTATTTACTGGATCACCTGGAAAACTTGTAGACCTTGAATCAACTATAAAAGGATTTGATGCTATTTGTAAAGGTGAGTATGACCATTTACCTGAAGCTGCATTTTATATGGTTGGAACTATTGAGGAAGCTATTCAAAAAGCAGAGGATTTAGCTAAAGAAGCTGCTGCATAATGAGCGAGGAATATTCATTAGAAATAGTTAACCCTGAAAAGTCTTTTTTATTAAAAGATGATGTGACTGAAGTAGTAGTGCCAGCATATGAAGGTGAGATTGGAATTTTAAAGGATCATATTTCTATCATTTCATTTTTAAAACCAGGGATTATCAAAGTCTTTTCAAAATCTGGAGAGGATAGCTACTATGTAAATGATGGTATAATTGAGTTTAAAAATAATAATCTCTCTATATTAACTAGTCTTATTTTAAATTTAAAAGATATTGATAAAGGAAAAATATCTGAAATTCAGAAATCAGCTGAAGAGGAGCTTGGTAACTCTGAAATTAGTGATCAAGAAAAATATTTATTAGATCAGAAAATTGAAGTATTAAAGTCAATTAATTAATATTTTTTTTACTTCCTGCTGAATTTTTTCATATACATGAAGTTTAAAATTTACAACTAATTTAGTAATTTCATCTATATCAACCCACTTCCATTCAAGAAACTCTGGGTTTTTAGTTTTAATATTTATTTCATTTTCGTCACCATCGAATCTCATTATATACCATTGCTGTATTTGTCCTTTGTATTTACCCTTCCAGATTATCCCCAAGAGTTCATCTGGTAAGTGGTATGTCAATAAACTATCTATCTTTTTTATTAAAGTTACTGACTTAATACTAGTTTCTTCATTTAATTCCCTAATGGCGGCCTCATAAAGATCTTCTCCCTTATCAACTCCTCCCTGTGGCATTTGCCAAAAGTCTTTTTTATTATCTATTCTTTTTGCCACAAAAACTTTATTTTCTCTATTTAAAACAACTATCCCAACGCCACTTCGGAGTGGCAAATTTTTGTATTTATCAATCATTCTAACCGTTAAGAAGTTTAAGAGCGTATTGAAGTTGATTATCTGTATCCGTATTAAATCTAAAACCATCAGATCCCTCTACAACCTCAATGTCAGGTGACACACCTACATCAGATATAGATTTTCCCGAGGGTAAATAATATTTAGAAACTGTTAGTCTAATTGCGCCTTTATTTTTTAAAGGAATGATAGATTGCACAGATCCTTTGCCATAACTATTTTCTCCAATTATTATTGCCCTTTTATGATCTTTAAGAGCACCTGCTACTATTTCAGATGCTGAGGCAGAACCATAATTTATTAGAACAACAATGGTATCTCCATTTATCAAATCACCTGTTCTAGCAAAAAACTTTCTACTTTCATATTTTCTCCTACTTTTAGTTGATACAATTTCTCCACTATCAATAAAAAAATCTGTGATTTTGATTGCTTGAGAAAGTAAACCACCAGGATTATTTCTTAAATCTAAAATATAATTTTTAATTTTATCATTTTGTTTAAATTCTTTAATTTTATCTTTAATTTGATCACCACTATTTTCATTAAATGATGTAAGTCTAAGATATCCAGTTTGATTATCTAAAATTTCAGATTTAACTGAAGCTACTTTAATTTTTTCTCTTGTTATGTTAAAAATTAATGCTTTTCTTTCTCCTCTTCTTCGAACAGTTATTTCTATATCTGTTCCCACAGGTCCTCTCATAATATCAACTGCTTCACTTAAAGATTTACCTTGTACTTGAATGTCATTAATTTTTACTATGTAATCTCCAGCTTTTACTCCAGCCTCAGCTGCTGGCGAGTCATCCATAGGTGTTATAACTTTAATTACTCCAGCTTCCATACTTACTTCAATTCCTAATCCGCCAAATTCACCACTAGTTTCTGTTTGCATACTTTCATATAATTCTGGAGTCATATATGCAGAGTATGGATCTAGTGACTGCAGCACACCATTAATCGCTGCGTCCATTGCTTCACTTTGATTTACTTCATCAACAAATTCTTTATTAATTTTATCTAGAACTTCTGAGAAAATATCAATTTTTTTATATACATTGTCTTCAGAAGAATTAACTAAATTGGTTTGAAAAAAAAAAATTAGTAAAAAAAATGGATATAAATATAACTTTCTTTTCATATAATTACTTTTTCTTTAGGTATCAGCTCAGACCATATTTTCTCTAATTCATAAAATTTTCTTTTTTCAGGATTAAAAATATGGATAATAAGATCTATTCCATCAACTAGTTTCCAATCATTGCTTTCTGTTCCTTCAATTTTACAGTTATGAACACCATTCTTTTTTAAAAATTCATAAACTTGCTCTGACAATGCTTGAATGTGTCTAGAGGAAGTTCCACTAGCAATTATCATTTGATCTGCAATTGACGATTTTCCATCTAAATCTATTGATACAATATCTAATGCTTTATTTGAGTCTAAAAGATTAATTATATCTTTGTGAAGAGAAGAGATATTATCCATTAATTGATTTTAGAGTATCAAATTTTTCTTAATTTAGAAGATGAAATATTGACTTTCTTAAATCTAATAAATTCTATGCTTTTGTTACTATATTTTTTATAGCTTACAGAATTCAATGATTTTGCCTTATATTTATCTCTATCAAAAACAAGTATATGGCAAATACCCAAGATTAAGTCTGAATTTTTCCATTTGTGAAAATTAATTAAACTATCAGCCCCCATAATAAAATAAATTTCAGCATTTTTATTTTTTCTTTTAATATATTTGATTAAGTCAATAGTTCGATTAGATTTAATTATATTTTCAAAATATTTAACTTTAATAAACAAATTATTTTTGTTTATTTTTTTTGCATATTTTATTCTTTTATCTAAATTCAAATTACTTTTACCTTTAAAAGGATTTTTTTTAGTTACAGCCCAAATAACTTTATCTAGACCAAATCTTTTTTTTGCTTCTTTTGAAATACTTAAATGTCCTCTGTGAGCTGGATCAAATGTACCACCAAGAATTCCTATTTTTTTTCTACTTTCTTGTCTGACCAGATCCATATATTTCATATTTATAGCTTACAAGCTGGTTGAGTCCTACAGGACCTCTTGGTGGGAGTTTATTTGTTGAAATTCCTACCTCACCACCATAACCAAACTCACCACCATCTGCATATTGTGTTGATGAATTATGAATTGCGATAGAACTTTTAACATTTTTTAAAAAATATTTTGCAGAATGATTATTGTTTGTAATTATTGCATCTGTATGCATTGTTCCAAATTTATTGATATGACTAACTGCATAATGAATGTCGTCAACTAATTTTACTGAAATTTTAGCTGATAAATGTTCTTTAGCCCAAGTTTTATTATTTGCTAATTTTGATTTTCCTTTAAATAATTTAGAGATTTTTTTATCAGCATAAATTAAACAACCTTTTTCACTCAATTCATTTAAAATCTCATTTACATTTTTTGACTTATTTTTATGTATTAATAGTGTCTCAGTAGCTCCACAAATACTAGTATTACGCATTTTGGCATTAACTAATATCTTTTTTGCCATTGATATATTCGCATCTTTATCAACATATGTGTGACAAATACCTTCGAGATGTCCAATAACAGGTACGGATGAAAGTTCTTGTACCTTTTTAACAAGACTTTTTCCACCCCTTGGAATTATAACATCTATGTATTTAGTCATTTTTGAAAGCATATAGTCCACTAGCTTTCTTTTTTTATTTTCAATGAATTGAACAAAATTTTTATTTATTTTATTTTTTTCTAGAGATTTTCTAAAAAGGTGAGCTAAAATTTTATTACTAAAATAAGCCTCGGAACCTCCTCTTAAAATGACACAGTTTCCAGATTTAAAACAAAGTGTAGATACATCCGATGTAACATTTGGTCTACTTTCATAGATTATACCAATAATTCCAATTGGAACTGATACTTTCTTAATTTTTAAACCATTTGGCCTCTTCCAAGTTTCTAGATCTACATCCACTGGATCTTTAAAATTCGCAATTATTTTAATTGATTTAATTATCGATTTTATTTTTTCGTTATTAAGAGCGAGTCTTTTTATTAAATTCTCTTTTAATTTTTTAGATTTAGCAACTTTTATATCTTTGGAATTTTCAATTAGAATTTTATTTTGATTCTTTGAGATAAGTTCAGCATAATAATTTAATACTTTATTCTTTTTTTTTTTACTTATTTTGTTTTCAAAGGCAATTTTCGCATTTAAACCAATTTTTTCTAAGTATTTGCTCATTTTATTAATACCATGTCATCTTTATGAATAACTTCGGATTTTGAAACATAACCCAAAATATCATTTATTTTATTAGAGTGCTTTCCTTTAATTTTTAAAATTTCATCAGAGGAGAAACTGCTCAAACCTCTGGCAAATTCAGTCATACTATTATTAAGAATTTTAATATGATCGCCTTTATTAAAACTACCTTGAACATCTTTAATCCCAGCAGCCAACAGGCTTTTGCCATTATTCAGAGCTGATAAAGCACCTTCATCAATTATTATTTTTCCCTTAGGAGAAATTGAACTTATTATCCATCTTTTTCTAGCATCCAGTTTTGAGATTTTAGGCAAAAACCATGTACATTTATTTTTAGTTAAAATTTTTTGTATTGGCCTATTTATTAAACCATTAGCTATTGCCATATGACATCCCGAAAATTGACAAATTTTAGCAGCATCAATCTTTGTCTTCATTCCTCCAGATCCAAATTCACCAGTTTTTTGTGTAGCCAATCTTTCTATTTTTTGATCAATACTTTTTATTTCATAGATTAGTTTTGCTTTTTTATCTAATTTTGGATCTTTTGAGTAAAGGCCATTGACATCAGAGAATAAAATTAAACAATCTGCGCCGGATATCTGAGCGACCCTTGATGCCAACCTATCATTATCTCCGTATTTTATTTCAGAGGTAGCAATACTATCATTTTCATTTACTACAGGTATAAAACCAAGATCAAATAAATTTTCAAAGGTTCTTTTAGCATTTATTGCTCTCCGTCTTTTTTCTGTATCCTCAAGTGTAAGTAAAATTTGTGAAAGATTTATTTTTGACTTATTGAAAGTTTTTTTAAAAAGATTCATTAATTCAATTTGTCCAATTGAAGCTACAGCTTGGCTTTTATCAAGTTTTAATTTTTTTTTACTTAGTTTTAATTTTTTACAACCAAGAGCTATTGCTCCTGAACTTACTAAAATGATATTTTTTTTTAATTTTTTGAGATATTGAACATCTTTTGCAAATTCTGTCAGCCATTTTTCTCTGACAATTTTTTTGTCATTAATTAATAAAGATGATCCAATCTTTATAACAACTGTTTTTGAGTCTTTAAGATACATAATTAAGTAATTTTGATTTAATATCAGATACAGATTTTTTATCGAGTGTTGATGTTTCAAAAGTAATTTTCTTTATAGTTTCATGAAATTCTTTTATTTTTTTATTTTTTTCTTCATCATCAATTAGATCTGTCTTATTAAATACAATTATTTCCTGCTTTTTTAGAAGTTCTGAACTATATTTTGCCATCTCCTCTCTAACTTGACTATATGAATTGACCAAATTTTTTTCTGAAATATCGATTAAATGTAATAATACTTTACATCTCTCTATATGTTTTAAAAATTTAATACCTAATCCCGTACCTTTATGTGCTCCTTCAATTAATCCTGGAATATCAGCCAAAGTTATTTCTTTATCATCGTATATTGCAACCCCAAGATTTGGATTAAGAGTTGTAAATTTGTAATTTGCAATTTTAGGAGTTGCACTTGTTAATGAAGCTAATAAGCTTGACTTGCCCGCATTAGGCAAACCTATAATTCCTATATCTGCGATTGTTTTAAGTTGTAGCCATATCCAGAATTCTTCACCAATTGTTCCTTTGGTAAATTTTTTTGGAGCTCTATTAGTTGATGATTTAAATCTTGTGTTGCCAAATCCTCCCTTACCACCAATTGCTGCAACAAATTCCTCATTTTCTTTTTTAAAATCAAATATTAGCGTTTTATTATCTTCTTCAAATACTTGAGTTCCAATTGGTACTTTTAAGTATAAATTTTCTCCACCTCTGCCTGTCTTATTTTTTCCACTACCATCTCTACCTCTTTCAGCTTTGAAGTGTTGTTGATATCTAAAATCAATTAATGTGTTTAAATTTCTTTCTGACACTAACATTACAGAACCACCTTTACCTCCATCACCTCCATCAGGTCCTCCGAATTCAATAAATTTTTCTCTTCTGAAACTGGGAGATCCAGACCCACCGTCTCCGGCTTTTACATATATCTTTACTTGATCGAGAAATTTCATGATTTTACAGATGTTAATTATCTGTCTATTAATTAGGCTTTACTGAAACGTAAGTTCTGTCTGACTTGCTTTTTTTAAAAATTACTTTTCCTTTAACAACAGAAAAAATTGAATGGTCTTTACCCATTCCAACATTTTCTCCAGGAAATATTTTAGTACCTCTTTGTCTAACAATAATATTGCCAGGAACAACTAGTTGACCACCATATTTTTTTACTCCTAATCTACGACCAGCGCTATCTCTTCCGTTCCTTGATGATCCACCTGCTTTTTTTGTTGCCATAAATTACCTATTTATTTTGAAGCCTCAATTTTTTCTGTTTTAGCTTCTTTAACTGCAATTTCCTTTTTTTTCATTTTTTCAGCTTCTGATAGCACTTTACCATCTTTTGAAAAAATTTTATTAATTCTTATTAACGAGAATTGCTGTCTATGTCCATTCTTTCGTCTCGAATTTTTTCTTCTTCTTTTTTTGAAAATTAAAACAGTTCTTTCTTTACCATTTTTTAATAATTCTGCTTCAACTTTAGCTCCATTTACTGTTGGTTCACCTAACTCAATATTTTTATCATCTCCATAGGCTAAAATATCTTTAAATTCTACTTTTGTATCTGGATTAGAATCTGGCAATTTTTCAATTTTAACAATCTCTCCAGCCGATACTTTGTATTGTTTTCCACCTGTTTGTATAATTGCGTATGACATTAATGATCCTAATTTTTAATTATCAGCAATATAGTCAGGGCCTTATTTTAGTCAAGCTGAATAAGTTAGAAATTATCCTTTAAATCTCTCAATTTTGAAAAGTTTTCAACATTTTTTGATCTTAAAAAAATATTAGTTTTAAGCTCTTCTTCGAGTGTTGTTGGAATAGTTGGCTGACCTTTGGCCAATTGATTTTTTATAAATTCAATTTTTGAAATTAGTGCACTATTTTCTGAGTCGTACTTTAAACAAAAATCTGAATTTTTTAATGTGTATTCATGTCCACAATAAATTTCTGTCTTCGATGGTAAATTTTTTAATAACTGAAGAGAATTAAACATTTGCTCATGAGTTCCTTCAAATACTCTCCCACAACCTAAAGAAAATAATGTATCTCCAGAAAAAAGTATATTTTCTTTAAAAAAATAAAAACATATGTGGCCTAAAGTATGTCCTGGAATATGAAAAACCTTTGCTTCAAATATACCATCTTTCCAGATTTCATTATTTTTTAAACAAATATCTATTTCAGGAATCCTATGTTTGTCTTCATCAAACCCAATTACTTTAGCGTCGTATAATTTTTTAAGTTCTTTATTTCCTCCTACATGATCATAATGATGATGAGTATTCAATATAAATTTTAATTTAAGATTAAGACTTTCGATTTTATCTATAATAGGTTTTGACTCACTAGGATCCACAACAATAGCGGTCTTAGTTACTTCATCAATTAATAAATATGAAAAATTATCTTCTAAACATTTTATAATTTCTATTTTCATTTTACTTTTCTAATAAAAATATACCTAACTCAGATATTAGGTTTTTATATTTTAAATTTGAACGTTTGATATCTGAGATTGTTTGTCCATTTAATGAAATCGTTTTAAAAATATTTATCCCCCTATTGTTGCAAAAATTATAAAAATCTAGAATTGTACACATATGTAGGTTTGGGGTATCATACCATTGATAAGGTAAATTCTTTGTAACTGGCATTTCTCCTTTAAATAGCAAATCTAATCTAACTTTCCAATGTCCAAAATTTGGAATTGTAACAATTACTTTTTTTCCTACTCGTAATAAATTTTCAATCACTTTTTCTGGATTCATAAATGCTTGAAGCGTTTGACTCAATATTACATAATCAAATGATAAGTCTGGAAATTGTTTTAAATCATTTTCAGCATCGCCTTCAATAACAGCTAGACCTTTAGACAAACATTTTTTTACTTTTTCTTTAGAAATTTCAAGTCCTCTAATATCTACTACTTTATTTTTTGATAGAAATTCCATCAAAATTCCATCACCACATCCAACATCTAAGACTCTTGATTTTTCCTCAATAAACTTAGATATAACTTTAAATTCTTCTTTCATTAATATTAGAATAAGTTGTGTTTAAATAATTTTTAATAGTGCTTAAAAAATCTGGTACGTCTAATAAAAAGGAATCATGACCTTTATCAGTTTTAATTTCAACAAAACCAACATCAGCACCTATTGCATTTAGTGCTATTACAATATCCTTATTCTCAGATGTTGGGTATAACCAATCAGAAGTAAAGGAAATAATAAAAAATTTAGTTTTGGTATTTTTAAATGCTTTAGACAGGTTTCCACCAAATTGTTTTGTTAAATCAAAATAATCCATCGCTCTTGTTATATACAAATAACTATTTGCATCAAATCTATCTACAAATACAGAGCCTTGGTATCTCAAATAACTTTCAATTTGAAAGTCGGCATCAAATCCAAATTTTAAATCAGATCTTTCTTGAAGATTTCTTCCAAACTTTTCTTGTAAACCTTGTTTTGATAAATAAGTGATATGAGCAGCCATTCTAGCAACAGCTAAACCTTTATCAGGATTTATTGATTTCTCATTATACAATCCCTCTTTCCAATTACTATCAGACATTATTGCCTGTCTTCCAAGTTCATTAAAAGCAATATTTTGAGCTGAATGACTAGCCGTACAAGCAATTGGTAAAGCTACTTTAGCTTTATTTGGAAAATTTGATACAAACTGTAAAACTTGCATCCCACCCATTGAACCTCCAGCAACTGCAAATAATTTTTCTATTTTAAAATGGTCTAATAAGTTGTATTGAGCGTTAACCATATCGTTAATGGTAATAACCGGAAAATTTGTACCTAAAGGTTTATTAGTCAAGGGATCTATAGATCCTGGTCCATAAGATCCCATACAACCACCAATGACATTTGCACAGATAATAAAAAATTTATCAGTATCGAATGGCTTTCCTGGACCAACCGCATAATTCCACCAACCTTCTTTATTTGTTACAGGATTTATGCCCGAGGCATACTGATCGCCAGTTAATGCATGAAAAATTAATATAGCATTATCTTTATTTTCGTTAAGATTTCCATAAGTCTCATAAGCTAGTGGGAAGTTTGATATTTCCTTTCCACAATCAAGCTTTAGAGTTTTCTTAATAAGCACACTATTCAATTGATTCAAGTTACTCATAAATTTTTTCTGATGTGAATTGTGAGGTAAAAAACTTATTTAGCAGGTTTTTTAACGCGCTCGCAATTCAGTTAAATCAGCGCAAAAAGCTTTTATAAGATACATTTTTAGTTGTCAATTTTTTTTGAATTATTGATTGTATTATTTAATTATCCGACTATTTATTAATAAAAATTAGCACATGACTACTCCAACATTTAGAAAAATCGAATTAGAGGCTTATAAGCCAGGAAAATCGTTTTTAAATAAAAAAAAAAATATAATTAAGTTATCGGCAAATGAGTCTGCTTTAGGCATGAGTAAAAATGCTTCTAAAGTATTAAAAAAATTTAGAGGAGATATATCAAAATATCCAGATGGAAAATTTAAAGAGTTAACATCGATGATTTCAAAAAAATATAATTGTAAACAAAATAAGGTTATATGTGGATCTGGGTCAGATGAAATTATTCAAATGTTGTGTCAATTGTTTTTAAATAAAGGAGATGAGGTAGTAGTCCCAGAATTTAGTTTTTTAATGTATAGAATTTATTCAAAAATAGTAGGGGCAAAAGTTGTGTTTTCTAAAGAGAAAAATTTTAAGGTATCTAATGATGAAATTTTAAAAAAAATAACCAAAAGAACTAAAATTGTATTTGTAGCTAATCCCAATAATCCTACAGGAACCTATATTTCTAAGAACCAGTTATTAGATTTAAGAAAGCGTTTAAATAAAAAAATTTTACTAGTAGTTGACGATGCGTATTTTGAATATATGCTGAATCAAGATTACAAATCAGGTTTAGAGCTTTTTAAAAATAAAAATAATGTGTTTATATTAAGAACATTTTCTAAAATTTATGGTCTTGCATCTTTAAGAGTAGGTTGGGGTTATGGAAGTAAAAAAATTGTAGATGCTTTATTTAAAATTAAACCACCATTTAATGTTAACAAAATAGCACAGGAATGTGCAGTTGAGTCACTTAAAGATAAAATTTTTATAAAAAAATCTGTAAAACATAATTTAGATTGGGCTAAAAAAATACAGAAAGAAATGAATTCGTACAATATTCAGACAAATGAAATTGGACCAAATTTTTTTCTTTTAGATTTTACAAGTTGTAAATTAAGTTCAAATTTTGTTGAGAGAAAACTTGAGAGATCAGGAATAATTCTTAGGGAGATGAATTCATATGGTATTAAAAATTGCCTAAGGCTTACAATTGGAAATGCGAGAGAAAATATACTTTTAATTAAACAGATGAAAAAAATTTTTAAAAATGTTTAAAAATATATTGATCGTTGGTTGCGGATTAATTGGATCTTCAATTTTAAGAGCGTCTTTAAATAAAAAAGCTTCTAAAAACTTTTTCGTTTATGAAAAATCGAAAAAAAATATAAGAGAAATTAAAAAAATAAATAAAAAAATAATTATTTTAAAAAAACTTGGTAACAAAATTTCAGATATGGATTTTGTTATAATTGCTACTCCAATGAGTCAGTATGAAAGAGTTATCCCTCACTTAAATAAGTATTTAAGTAAAAAATCTTTAATTACCGATGTAGGTTCCACAAAGGGAAATATTAGTAAATTAAAAAAAAATAGCCTATCAAAGTCGCTTGATTGGATTATGAGTCACCCAATATCTGGATCAGAGGTAAGTGGACCAAAGTATGGAAGTAAAAGTTTATTTGTTAATAAATGGTGCATAATTTTTAGTGACAAAAACAAAATAAAACAAAAGAAATTGGTTAATTTTTGGAAAAAAATTGGTTCTAAAGTAATAATTATGGATGAGAAAGTTCACGATAAGATATTTTCTATTACAAGTCATTTACCTCACTTAATAGCTTACAATTTAATAAAGACCGCTCAAGATTTTCAAAAGACTCAAAAAAAAGATGTAATTAAATTTAGTGCGGGAGGGTTAAGAGATTTTTCAAGAATTGCTGCTTCAAACGAAATAATGTGGAGAGACATTTTTTTTAATAACAAAAATAATATTGTGAGTGCAATTAACTTATTTATCAAAAATTTAAAATCATTTAAAAAAAATATTGAGAATTTAGATGATAAAACTTTAAGAAAAAAATTGGTTAATTCAAAAAAAGTAAGACAGCAAATACTAAATTTAAAACAAGATATAGCGAAACCAGATTTTGGAAGAGATCAAAACTAAATTGATATAATTTTAATCACTTTTAACTTAGCAGTTTTTTCAATTAATTTAATGGTTTTTATTATTGGCATTATTAATACTTTCTTTTTTGGACCATATGCATGAATTAATTCTCTTTTATTTAAACAAATGGCAACATGTCCTTTCCAAAAAATAATATCTCCTTTTTTAAATAATTTTTTTTTATTAACACCTTTTTTTATTTTAACTTGATCTTTTGTGTCCCTTGGAAAAAATTTATTATTATATTTATAAAAAATTTGAAGTAATGCTGAACAATCAATACCATCAAAAGTTTTGCCACCCCATTTGTATTTAATTTTCAAAAAATATTTAAATATTTTACTAAAATTATAATCTTTTTTGTTTATTATTTCTAATTCGTTGAATTTTACCCATTTGTTTTTTTCAAACATTACAAAATTATTATCTTTTTTTAACATTTGAATTTCAGACGAAAATGGTAGGTATTTTTTTGTTAAGTACTTATTATTATTTTTTGGTTTATAATAAATTTTTGATTTTAATACATTAACCTTGTGAGATTTATCTAAAAATTTATTAAATTTTTCTTTCTTAATGAAACCTACGTAATTATCAAAATCAGTTTTAATTTTTAAAAAATCTTTCTTTCTTCCAATTACACTAAATTTTTCACCGTATAATATTTGAGTACTTATATTTGATTTCTTTGAAGCAAGCTCATAAACATTCAAAGAATGACTCTTACAAAAAAAGGTACTATTTTTCACCAATTTTTAATTTATTCCTTATAAACCATAAACAAATTAGCGAAGGAATAACCATTAAAGTTGTTATAACAAAAAAAGCACCCCAGTCTCCATTAAGCCAATCTACTAGCGCACCTGACGAGGAGGCAAGAGTAGTTCTTCCAGCTGTTCCTATAGATGCTAATAATGCATATTGAGTTGCAGTATAGGTCCTATCTACTAATAAAGAAATAAAGGCAACAAATGCGACTGTCGCAAATGCAGCTGTGATATCGTCAGCTATTACAGCTATTGCAAATAAAAATTCTGATTTACCTGTCCATGCCAATATTGCAAAAAGTAAATTAGTTAACGCCATCAAACCTCCAGCAAAAAACATAGTTTTTACAGTTCCCGCTCTCATCGCCATTAAACCTCCTATTAAAGTGAAAACGACGGTTGTTATCCATCCCAATCCTTTAGAGTAAATAGCTATTTGTCCTTTTGAAAAACCAATTTCTTTATAAAAAATAATCGACATACGTCCTAAAAATGCTTCGCCAATTTTAAACAAAAATACAAATCCCAATATTCCTACAGCAATGCTAAATCCATTTTTTTTGAAAAAACTAACTATTGGTCCACCAATAGTTCCTGAAATATAAGCAATAAAATTTGTCAAAACATTATTTGATCCAAGTTTATTTAAAATCATTTGATCAGTGGCTTTTTGATTGCTTTGTCTGTTGTTATCACTTGTCTCATGAACAAACATCAAACCAATATTCATTAAAATAATTAAAATGCCTAAAACTAAAAAAGTTGCTTGCCAATAATTTGGTATTCCCATGTTTTCAAAAAATTCCGCAGTGAATAAAGCTACAACTCCCCCTAATTTGTAACCAGTCCACCATCCAACAACTGCTATAGCTGCACCTGCTGCCATAGATTTACCTTCGTTGGAACTTATTTGTTCTATTCTTAACGCATCAACAGTTATATCTTGAGTTGCAGATGCAATAGCAATAATCAGTCCAACACTTATTAAAAGAGCTAAGTTTTGAGTAGGATTTATTAAACTCCAGACAATCAAGCTTAGTAAAATTATCAACTGCATTAAAACAATCCATCCTCTTCTATGACCTAATTTTTTGGTTAAAAATGGAATTTGTATTCTGTCAATGATTGGAGCCCACAAATAATTAAATGCATACACTCCAAATATTAATCCTGCCCATCCGATGGTTGATCTGCTTAAGCCTTCTTCTTTTAACCAAAGACTTAAGCTACTTGCAATTAATACCCAAGGAAAACCACTAATAGCACCTAGCAGTAATATCCTCAACATACGTATATCTTTGTATACAAGTAAAGACTCTCTCCAGCTTTGTTTGATTTCAGACATTAATATTTCCTCCAAAAAGATGGAATAAATAACACTAATACAGCAAACAGTTCCAATCTACCTAAAATCATAGCTAAACTTAAAATCCATTTTGAAAAATCAGATAAGTTTGAAAAATTACCATTTGGACCAATAATATCGCCTAAACCAGGACCTACATTTGATATTGATGTTGCAGCTGCCGATATTGAAGTAGTTAAATCTAGGCCACTAGTTGATAATAAAGCGGTTATAACAAAAAAAATCACAATATATAAAAATATAAAAGATATTATTGATGCTAAAAATTTTTCATCAATATTATTACTTTCGTATTTTATTTTAAATATACCTCTTGGATAAATTATTTTCTTAAGTTGTACAGCAATAAATTGGAATAAAATTTGGACCCTAAATATTTTAATCCCGCATGCTGTAGATCCTGCACATCCACCTATGAACATAAGGATAAGAAAATAAATTAATGGGAATTGACCCCAATCACTAAAGTTTTGAGTTACATAACCAGTTCCTGTTAAAATTGATATTACATTAAACGCAACCGACCTAATACTCGTATCAAAAGAACTTTGATTTTTTATTAACAAATACAAATACATTAAGAGAATTGAAAAAATAACAATTTTAATAAAAGTTTTAATTTGAGTATCTTTAAAAAATATTTTTTTGTCACCATTTAGATATTTGATGTAGGCTATGAATGGAATACTTCCTAAGATTATAAATATTATTGATGTAAATTCTATAAGAGAACTATCAAAATAACCAATAGACTCGTTATAGTTTGAAAATCCTCCTGTCGCTATTGTTGTCATTGAGTGAACAATACTATCAAAAAAGTTCATGCCAAATATTTTATAAAATAATGCGCATATAAAAGTTAATGCTGAGTATACTAAGATCAATCTCAATGCTATTTCTTTTGATCTAGGTAAAATTTTTTCCGGGGTATCACTTGTGGATATGATAAACAACTGCATTCCGCCAATATTCATAAGGGGCATTAAAGTTATTGCCATAACGATTATACCAATTCCACCTAACCACTGGAGCATTCCTCTCCAAAGCAGTATACTCTTAGGAGTTTCATTTAAATTGGTTATTATAGTTGATCCAGTCGTAGTGATACCTGACATGCTCTCAAAAAAGGCATCTGTTACACTCAATTCAATCTCTGAAAATATGAAAGGAAGAGAGCCAAATATAGCAATACTTAACCAGGATAAAGCCGTTAAAAGAAAAGCTTGAGGTAAACTGATCTTATTATCATGATCTAAATTAGACAGTAAAAAAAGAACTCCAAAAATAATAGTTACAATTCCAGAACTTATAAAACTAGAGTCTAGTTCATTATAAAAAAACTGCGCTAAAATTGGCGCAATCATCGATAAACCTAAAATTATTTGTAAAATTCCTAAGGTAAAGAAAACAGTTTTATAATTGGACATTTTGATTGGACATTATTTTATGGTAAATAAATTTCAACTCTATAAGAATTATTAAAAACGTTATTTTACAGGCTGTTTAATTAAAAGTGATAGATAAAACCAACATAGACAAAACAAACGCTTGGCCCTTTGTTGAAGCTAAAAAGCTTCTAAGAGAGAGAAAAAAAAATATTGAAAATAAGGGAAAAATTATTCTTCAAACAGGATATGGCCCTAGCGGCTTGCCGCACATTGGTACCTTCGGTGAAGTAGCAAGAACCACAATGATTGTAAATGCTTTAAATCATTTATCAGATCTCCCTAAAGAAATAATTACTTTTTCTGACGACATGGATGGACTTAGAAAAGTTCCTGAAAATATTCCTAATCCTGAAAAACTTGAGGAAAACCTTCATAAACCCTTAACTCAAGTTCCAGATCCTTTTGAAAAATTTAACAGTTTTGGTGAACATAATAATGAAATGTTAAAAAATTTCTTAGATAAATTTAAGTTTGAATATAGTTTTAAAAGTTCAACAGTTTTATATAAGTCAGGTTTTTTCAATGATACATTAAAATTAATTTTAGAAAATTATGAAGGAATAATGAACATAATTATTCCTACTCTTGGTAAAGAAAGGCAAAAAACATATTCTCCATTTTTACCAATATGTCCAGATACAGGGATTGTATTAGAGATACCAGTTTTAGAATTAGATACTAAAAACTCAAAAATAATTTTTGATAACAATGGCAAAAAATTAGAGCAAAGTATTTTAGATGGAAATTGTAAACTACAATGGAAAGTAGATTGGGCTATGAGATGGTATGCCCTTGATGTAGATTTTGAAATGTATGGGAAAGATTTAATTGAGAGTGCAATTTTATCTTCAAAGATCATAAGATTATTGGGTAAGTCAAATCCATCTGGTTTTGCATATGAGTTATTTTTAGATGAAAAAGGTGAAAAAATATCAAAGTCAAAAGGAAATGGTATCACAATTGATCAATGGCTAGAATATGCATCACCCGAAAGTCTTTCCTTGTATATGTACCAGAACCCAAAAAGGGCAAAAAAACTTTATAGAGAAGTAGTTCCAAAGGCTGTTGACGAATATCTCGATTTTATTGAAAAAGGTAAAACTCAAAACGAACTTCAAAAACTAATGAACCCTGTTTGGCATGTTCATAATTCAGAGATACCAGAGGAAAATTCAATAATGTCCTTCTCAATGCTATTAAATTTAGTTGAGACTAGCAATGCTGATAATAAAGAATTACTTTGGAAATTTGTAAAGAAATATAAAAAAGATATTAATGAAGATATGCATCCAATTTTTGACAAGTTAATATCTTATGCAATTAAATATTTTAATGACGTAATAAAATCTAAAAAGATTTATAAAAAACCTAATGAAAGCGAAAAGATTGCTTTAAAGGCTTTAGTAAACTCTTTAAATAACTGTAATGACGCAATGAAACCAGAGGATATTCAGACTACAATTTATACAGTCGGTAAAGAAAATGGCTATAAAGAAAATTTGCGTGATTGGTTCAAATTGATTTATGAGGTAGTTTTCGGGGTAGAAAATGGACCACGATTTGGTTTTTTTATAAGCTTTTTTGGGGTTCAAGAAACTAAAGAACTAATAAAAAGTAAATTAGAAAATGTTTAATATTATAAGACCACTAATTTTTAAATTTAGCCCTGAAGTAGCTCATTCTTTAGCGATAAAAGCACTTAAGTTAAATAATATTTCTTACTCAAAACCTATAGATAATCATATTTTAGAAACAACTTTTTGTGAAAAAAAATTATCTTCACCAATTGGTGTTGCTGCTGGCTTTGATAAAAATGCAGAAGTATATAATCCTCTGTTTAATCTTGGATTTGGTTTTGTTGAAGTAGGCACAATTACTCCAAAGCCTCAATTTGGCAACCCTAAACCAAGAGTTTTTAGACTTGAAGAAGATGAAGCTCTTATAAATAGATTAGGTTTTAACAATTCTGGTTCAGAACAAATTAGTCAGACAATTAAGGAAAATAATAAAAAGGGTTTCTTAGGAATAAATATTGGACCAAATAAAGACTCCAAAGATAGAATTGAGGATTACTTAATTTGTTTTCGTAAATTTTATAATCTAGCTGATTATATAACTATAAACATCTCCTCACCAAACACAGAAAATTTAAGAGACTTTCATAACCAGGATGAATTAAATTTATTGATTGATAAGCTAAAAAATGAAAAAAAAGAATTGAATTCTAACATTCCATTAGCAATAAAAGTTTCACCTGATCTTAATGACGATCAAATTAATGAAGTATCCAAGATCATTATGGAACAAGAAATTGGAATTATTATTGTTTCCAATACCACAGATAAGAATAGAGAAAATTTAAAAAATATAAATAAATTAGAAAAGGGTGGACTGTCAGGTAAACCAATTGAAAAGATTTCAAACGAGGCAATTTCTAAATTTTATAAAATTCTAAAAGATAAAACAAAAATAATAGGAGTGGGTGGTGTCAGTAATGGACAAGATGCTTTTGAAAAAATCATTTCTGGTGCAACACTCGTTCAATTATATACTGGAATGGTTTACAGAGGTCCTCGTATAGCCTCAAAAATAAGTATAGAATTAATTGATTTATTAAAAAATAAGGGGTTTAAAAATGTTTCAGAGGCTATTGGAACTAAAAATTAATCTTGACGCGATAAGATTCAGATCCTATACAGGCTCATAATTTATGTCTAAAAAATGTGAACTTACTGGAAAAATCCCACTTAAGGGTCATAACGTTAGTCATGCTAACAATAAGACTAAAAGAAGATTTCTTCCAAATTTAAAAAAAGTTAAGTTTAAAAGTGAACTACTTAAGAGAAGTTTAAGATTAACAGTCTCAAATGCTGGGGTTAGATCAGTAGATAAAAAAGGTAGTTTTGATCAATTTCTTATTTCAGCCAAGTCTAGAGATTTATCATTAAGACTGAAAAAATTAAAAAAATCCTTAGTCAGTAAATCTGCATAATGAATAAGGTATTTTTAACACTCTCATTTTTAATGGGATTGGTTGTTTTAACGTCTAATTATTTAGTTCAATTTCCAATTAAATATTATGGTCTACAAGAAATTCTTACATATGGAGCATTCAGTTATCCAATAGCATTTTTAATAACTGATCTAGCAAATAGATCTTTTGGTAAATTAGTTGCTAGAAAAATTGTATATATAGGATTCACAATAGGTATTTTGTTTACACTAATTTTCTCAACAAATTTTGCCGATTTAATCTCAGTAAGAATAGCAATTGGTTCAGGAACAGCATTTATTATTGCTCAATTATTGGATGTACAAATATTTGATCAATTAAGACAAAAAAAATGGTTTATTGCGCCACTTGCATCTTCATTAATTGGTTCTACCGTTGATACATTCTTGTTCTTTTCAATTTCATTTTATGGAACAGGAATACCTTGGGTGACACTTTCATTAGGAGATTTAGCAGTAAAGATTTTTGTTGCTTTAGTAATGTTGATACCTTTTAGATTATTATTAGGTACTTTAAAATCTGCTTAATTCAAATTTTTGGCTCTTGTTGAGTCATGCAATGAATGGCTCCAAAACCCCAAATTAAATCACTACAATCAATGGCAATAACTTTTCTGTCTATAAAAAATTTTCTAAAAATTTTTAAAACCTTTTTGTCTTCTTTCACATTAAATACTGGAACCAAGACTGTTTTATTGCTTATAAAAAAATTTAAATAGCTCGCCGGAACACGCGTTTTTTCTATTACAACTGGACTAGGCATAGGAACCTTAATAATTTTAAATTTTTTTCCATTTTCATCAGAACTATTATGTAATATTTTTAAATTTTCTTTAAGAGCTTTATAATTTTTATCTGATCTTTTTTTTTCTACAGCTATCATTATTGTTCTTTTTGAGACAAATCTTGCGATATCATCGATATGACCATGTGTATCGTCTCCTACAATTCCTTTATTAAGCCAAATAAAGTTTTTCGCATTTAAATATTTTGAAAACAGATTTTCGTAGTCAATTTTTTTGAAGCCTTTATTTCTCTCTTGTTTGCTACTTAATAAGCACTCTCTTGTTATTAATATGGAGCCCGATCCATTATTATCAAATGCGCCTCCTTCCATTACTACTCTTTCAAATTTTTTTGAATTTACTTTTTTTGGTAAAATACTTTCAATATTTAAGTACCTACTAATATAATTATTAATTTTGTTATCGTTTCTAAAATTTTTATATTTTGACCAGGCATTAAATTTAAAATTAAGCATAGTCTTTTTTTTATTTTTTTTATTGACTAAAAATATTGGTCCAGAATCTCGTAACCAAAGTCTGTCTGTTTTAAGTTTATGAAATTTAATGTTAGATATATTGCAACCTATTTTTTTTAAATATATTTTTGTGGTATAAATACTTTTAGTATTATTGACTAATAAATCTATTCTCTGATATTTTGTTAAATATTTTATTATTTTTCCAACTACATTTGGAATTTTTTCAAATAATCCCGGCCAATCATTTTTATTATGAGGCCACGACATCCAAACTGATTTTTGAGGCTCCCATTCTGCTGGCATTCTGAATTCACTTATTTTTTTACTCATCTTCTGGATTTTTGAGAATATCTTTGTAAAATTCAGTTCTTCTGTCTCTAAAAAAAGGCCAGTGCTGTCTAGCGGTATCTATTTTTTTATAATCTATCTCACAAACTAAAATATCTTCTTTTTTATTTCCTGCTTTTGCAATTACTTTCCCACTAGGATCTATCACCATTGAATTACCCCAAAATTCAATTTTTTTCTTACCTTTTCTTTCTGTCCCGACTCTATTTATAGCAGCCACATAAGTTCCATTAGCAATAGCATGAGATTTTTGCATAGTGATCCAAGAGTCTAATTGAGATTTTCCAAACTTTCTTTTTTCTTTTGGATGCCATCCAATAGCAGTAGGATAAAAAATAATTTGAGCTCCTTTTAAAGCTGTTAATCTGGCTGCTTCTGGAAACCATTGATCCCAACATATAAGGGGACCTATCTTTCCAAATTTTGTCTTAACACTTTTAAATCCAAGGTCTCCAGGACTGAAATAAAATTTTTCATAATACCCTGGGTCGTCAGGTATGTGCATCTTACGATATTTAGACAAAATATTACCATTCTCATTTATAATGATACTAGTGTTATGATAAAACCCAGATGTCTTTTTTTCAAACATCGTAATATTCAATACAACACCGAGCTCCTTTGCTAAATCACAAAATATTCTAGAAATTTTTCCTGGAATTTTTTCTGCCAATTTAAAGTTTGAATGACTTTCTGTTTGGCAAAAATAATTTGTCAAAAATAGTTCTGGAAGACAAATTATCTTTGCCTTTTTTTTTGCCGCTTTTTTAATATTTTTTATAGCTAAATCAATATTAGATTGAATCGTACCTAAAGATTTACTTTGTATTAAACCGATTTTGGTTTTTTTGATCATTAATCAAAATATCTTGGAAAAATTTTTTCTCTCTCTATTTTTCCATTCTCCTTTATGATAAGCGTCACTTGCTATTAAGGGTAATACACTTGTCGCTTCTGCAAAAACCATTTGCTCTTTAGTAATATCTACTTTGCCCCATGAGCTTGCTTCTTTTAATGTTGAGCTACTGCATGCTCCATCTCTAGAATCAGCGACTGTTATTTGAATAGCATATTTATGCATATCTACATTTTTACCTAGAAGTTCAGCACATATGACAGTGTCCTGAATAAAATTTTTTGGCACACCTCCACCAATCATAAAAAGTCCTGACCCTTTAGATTTTATTTTAATTTCAGTTAATTCTCTAAACTCTCGTATTGAATCAATAGTAATATGATTTTTTGGGTTTCTTTCTTGGTGCATCACAAGTCCAAATCCAGCACTTGAGTCAGTAAACGCAGGACAGAAAATTGGAACATTATTGTCATACGCAACTTCTATTAACGAATCTTTCTTTTTTGCATTACTTTTAAGATATTTTCCTATCTCTTTTATAAATTCTCTTGATGTATAACTTTTTGGCTCCAATTGATCTGCAATTTCTCCGATGGTTTTATCGCACATCTGAAGCTCTTCCTCATCAATATAAGTATCATATATTCTATCAATGTAGTTATTTCTTAACTCTGTATCATCTTGATGCTGTGACCCCTGATAATGTTTAAAGCCTAAAGCCTCAAAGAAATCCATATCAATAATTGAAGCCCCAGTAGCTACTATTGCATCAACCATATTATATTTGACTAAATCTCTATAAATATGCATACATCCCGCCGCAGAAGTTGATCCTGCAAGTGTTAAAAAGATTGTACAATCTTTATCTTTTATCATTTCATTATAAATATTTGCAGCATTTGCTGTCTCTCTTGAAACGAAAGACATTTTTTCCATTGAGGAAACAATTTTTCGAGCATCAAAAGAAGTTATATCTATATGCTCTACTTCTTTACTTAGTAAATCACTTTTTCTATTACTTGATTGGTTTTTTTTATCTGACATTAAGCAACAAGAAACTCTTTATTTGCCTCTTTGTCATACATAGTCATTATAGGATTATCCTCAACTTCATAAATTTCATCAGAGTAAAATCCGTTAAAGTTGGTTCTAAAAGTAAGTCCATAAGCTCCCAATTGTCCAAGCTCTATATAATCATTTTCTTTTATATTGTTAGGTAAGATAAAAGGTCCTTTCATATAATCCATGCTATCACATGTTGGGCCATAGAAATCAAATGATGTTAATTTTTTTGAAATAACTCTACCGTCAGTTATCATTTTTGAAGGGTATACAATATTTGGAACACCAGCATCAAATAAAGTTCCATATGTTCCATCATTTATATAAAGTTTTTGTTTTTTTCTTAAATCTACTCTAACTATTGTTGAACCACTTTCTGCAACAATTGCTCTACCAGGCTCACATATAATTTCTGGAACTTTTTCTATTTTTAAATTTTCTAGACTTTTTTTGATTTCATTGAAGTAGTTATCTAAGGATTGAGGTATTAAATCGGGGTAAATAGTTGGAAAGCCTCCCCCAACATTAATTACATCAGGTGTTATTTTTGTTTTTTTTATAATAGTTCCAATTTCAAATATTCCTTTAGAATATGAAATTGGATGCATACATTGTGAGCCAACATGAAAGCTTAGCCCAACCTTTTTTGCATATTGTTTAGTTAATCGCAGAAGTCCTACAGCTTCATTATTAATCGCTCCGAATTTTTTTGATAAATCTATCTCTGCATGTTCATTAGATACAGAAACTCTCACAAACAAATTTAAGTCTTTTGCATGATTCGTACTGTCAAGAATTTTTATTAATTCATCTTTAGTATCTAAAGAGAACGTTTTCACGTTGTATTTGAAATATGCATCTTTTATACTTTCTCTGCTCTTTACGGTGTGCATATATGAGCAATCAGCTTTTGGACTTAATTTTCTAATAGTTTCTATCTCCTTAATAGAAGCTACATCAAAACTATTTATTCCACTTTCAAGGATAGTTTTTAAAACTAACGGATGAGGATTAGTTTTTAAAGCATAAAGAATTTTGCCTGGAAAGTTTTTCTGAAAGTACTTAGAAGCCAACTTTATTGACTTTTTTCTAATACAATAAACAGGTTTTGTTGGTCTCAGTTGATTAATTAACTCTTCAACTGACTTAAATTTTTGCATGTCTGCACCTCTAAAAAAAATTTACAAAAAAAACCTGCATATCAAATATGCAAGTTTCATAAATGCAGCATTTATGCGATAAAATTATTAATGTAAAGTAAATAATGCTATTGAAATATTTAATTTAATTTCCATATATGGATCATGATAAACCAACCTACGCTCCAAAAATTAAGTGATTTCAAGGATAAATCACTTCTTATAGTCGACGACGATAATCCATTCAGACAGAGATTAGCTAGAGCTATGGAAAAAAAAGGCTTTACTGTAACACAAGCTGAAAGTGTAAAAGTTGGAATAGAGACGGTTAAATCCCAAAGTCCAGCATTTGCCGTGGTGGATCTTAGATTAAACGATGGAAATGGACTTGAGGTTGTAAAAGAAATTCAAAAAGGAAATTTAAAAAGTAGAATCATAATGTTAACTGGTTACGGAAATATTCCAACTGCTGTTGCTGCAATTAAAGAGGGAGCAATAGATTATATAGCTAAACCAGCAGATGCAGATGACGTTGAAAAAGCACTTTTAGCAGATCCCAATCAAAAGCCAGCTCCACCTGAAAACCCTATGTCAGCAGATAGGGTTAAATGGGAGCATATTCACAGAGTATTTGAATTATGCAACAGAAACGTCTCCGAGACTGCTAGAAGACTAAAAATGCACCGAAGAACACTACAAAGAATACTATCTAAAAGATCCCCTAGATAATCAACTTTTAGTAAGCCTTAAAAATACATCTTCAAGATCACCATCATCAGTTGAAATATCTTGAATTAACACACCTTGTTTTTTGATTTCTGCAATGATTGTATCAATACTTAATTTACTTTTCTCATAGGACAAAACTAATTTTTTTTCTTCATTTGAGATTATTTTTAATGATTCGAATTTGTCATCTTTAATGTTAGTTTTTTTGTCTAACGTAAAATAAACAATTTTAGTCTGAATTCTTTCTAAAAGATTTTTTGTTGTATCTAAAGCAACTAAATTTCCATTACTTAAAATACCTATTCTATCACACATTTTTTCCGCCTCCTCAAGGTAATGAGTTGTTAGTATCGTTGTAACACCTTGTTTATTTAGCGATCTAACATTTTCCCATAATGTTGTTCGAAGTTCCACGTCTACGCCTGCCGTAGGTTCATCTAAAATTATTATTGGGGGTTGGTGTACCATGGCTTTTGCAATTAATAATCTTCTTTTCATACCCCCCGATAAACTTCTGGCATAACTATCGGCTTGTTCCTCTAATGACACAAGTTTTAGTATTGTATCAGTAATTCTATCTTTTGTTTTAATTCCATAAAGTCCAGCTTGAAGTTCCAATAATTTTCTGGGACTAAAAAATGGATCAAGTGTTACTTCTTGTGGAACAATTCCAATAGATGCTCTTACTTGTCTGGGATTTTTATCTAAATTAAATCCCCAAACATTAACTTCACCGTCAGTTTTAATTACTGATCCACCTAAAATATTTATAAATGTACTCTTCCCAGCTCCATTTGGTCCTAATAAACCGAAAATTTCACCTTCTTTCACCTCTAAGTTTAAATTATTAAGGGCACGAGTTTGTTTAGACCCTTTTTTCGAATAAATTTTGTTTAAGTTTTTAACAGTTAAAACGTTTTTTTTATTCATAAGAGGGCATACATTTATTACATTTATAGAAATTAAGATATCATTACATTATGGAGAAAATTAAAAAAAGTGACCATTTTTACTTAATAGATGGATCAGGTTACATTTTTAGAGCATACTACGCTCTACCACCCTTAACTAGAAAAAGTGATGGATTGCCAGTTGGAGCAGTAAGCGGATTTTGCAACATGCTCTTTAAATTATTAGAGGACAGCAAATCAAATGATAACTTAGAAAAACCCACTCACTTCGCTGTAATATTTGACTCAGCTAGAAAAAATTTTAGAAATGATATTTACTCAGAATACAAAGGAAATAGATCCGATGCTCCTGACGATTTAATTCCTCAATTTGAATATATAAGAAAATCTGTAAAAGCATTCAATTTACCTTCAATTGAATTAATAAATTATGAAGCAGATGATCTGATTGCGACCTATGTAGAGAA
Organism: uncultured Pelagibacteraceae bacterium; assembly: GCA_902611265.1. GTDB lineage: Bacteria > Pseudomonadota > Alphaproteobacteria > Pelagibacterales > Pelagibacteraceae > Pelagibacter. The sequence continues at coordinate 29,650 of CACLYY010000004.1, read as the reverse complement.
TATTTTAGATTTAGGTGCAAAAGTGACAATAGTTTCATCTGATAAAGATTTAATGCAACTATATAAAAAGGGTGTCAGAATCTATGATCCAATGAAAAATAAATTTATAAATAAAGATGATGTATTTAACAAATTTGGTGTTACTGCAGAAAAAGTAATAGATGTTCAATCTTTAGCTGGTGATAGCACAGACAATGTACCAGGTGTTCCTGGTATTGGAGTTAAAACTGCAGCAGATTTAATAAATCAATATGGTACCTTGGAAAATTTATTAAAAAATGCATCGAAAATAAAACAAAATAAAAGAAGAGAAACTTTAATTAAAAATAAGGAAGATGCGATTGTAAGTAAAAAACTTGTTACATTAAAAAAAGATGTACCAATAAAAAATAAAATTGAGGAGTTTGTATTAAAAAATGTTGATAAAGACAAACTTTATTCTTTTTTAAGGGAAATGGAGTTTAATAGATTGTTGAGTTCTGCTATCTCAAAATATGGAAGTGTAAACGACCATGCAACTAAAGATATTGAAAAAAATGCTGAGAAATTATCTGAAATTAAGAAAAGCAACTATCAATTAATAAAAAATGAAAATGAAATAAAGGACTGGATGAGACAATCTGAGGAAATTGGTGAATTTGCAATAGATACTGAAACAACCTCTTTAGATCCACACACAGCAAAATTGGTAGGCATTTCAATATCAAATAGAATTGGAAAAGCCTGCTACATCCCACTTAATCATGTTAATGGAGATAACCTGGACGAACAAAAAGTATTAATCATTTTAAAAAAATATTTAGAGGACAGGAGTATTAAAAAGATAGGTCAAAACATTAAGTTTGACTTCATTGTTTTTTATCATCGAGGAATAATCCTAGATTCCATGGAGGATACTATGCTCATGTCTTACACGCTAGATGCTGGAAAAAATAGACATAACATGGATACTCTCTCAGAAATCCACCTTGGTCATAAAACTATCAAATATAAAGATTTGGTTGGAACTGGTAAAAAACAACTTAATTTTTCTGAAGTTGATATCGCACAAGCTAAAGATTATGCGGCAGAGGACGCAGATATAACATTTCGATTATACAAAATTTTTTTAAAATCTTTAAAAGCGGAAAAATTATTAAATATTTACGAGTTATTTGAAAAGCCTCTGATTAGAATACTTGCAGATATGGAAATAAAGGGAATTAGACTTGATAAGTCTTCACTTAATAAATTATCTTCAAAATTTACATCAAAAATTGAAAAATTAGAAAAAGCAATTTTTAAAATATCAAAACAAAAATTCAATATAGGTTCAACCAAACAACTTGGTGAAATTATGTATAATGATTTAAAAATTGCAGCACTAAAAAAAACAAAAAAAGGTAGCTTTGCTACCAGTGCATCTGTTTTAGAGGATTTGGCCTTTAAGGGCTATGAGTTTCCTAAACTAATCTTAGAATGGAGACAAATAAGTAAGCTTAAAAATACTTATTCGGATGCGTTACCAGAGCATATAAATCAAAAAACTAATAGAGTGCATACATCTTTTTTGCTAGCTGCAACCTCTACAGGTAGGTTAGCATCTAGTGACCCAAATTTACAAAATATTCCAATTAAATCAGATGATGGAAAAGATATCAGAAAAGCTTTTGTATCAGAAAAAAACAATAAATTAATTTCTGCAGACTACAATCAAGTTGAGATGAGAATATTGGCTGACTTAGCAGATGTTAAGCAGCTTAAAAAAGCATTTTTAAATAATGAAGATATACACACTTTAACAGCTAGTCAGGTTTTTGGAAAAGAAATTAATAAGATTGACTCGGAGACAAGAAGAAAAGCAAAAGCAATTAATTTTGGTATTATTTATGGCATATCACAATACGGCTTAGCGAAACAAATTAATGTTTCAAATAATGAAGCAGAGGAATTTTTAAATTCATATTTTAAAAAGTTTCCTGAAATAAAAGATTATATGAAAACAACAATAAATTTTTGTAGAAAAAGTGGATATGTAAGTAATATTTTTGGAAGGAAAACTCATCTGACTGGTATTAATGATAAAAACTTTAATGTTAGAAATTTTCAAGAAAGAGCCGCTATAAATGCTCCTATTCAGGGATCAGCCTCAGAAATAATGAGATTAGCTATGATTAGGATAAATAAAGAAATTTCAAATAATAAAAAAAATAGTCTTAAAATGTTATTACAAATCCATGATGAATTAATTTTTGAAGAAAGTTCAAAAGCAATAAAGAGAAGCGCTAAATTAATTAAGAATTTAATGTTGAGTGTAAAAGATAGTGAACTTCACTCATTTTCGATACCTCTTTTAGTGGATGTAAATATTGGAGAAAATTGGGGTGAACTCCATTAGCAAACAAACAATTGCCCTATTATGAACAATTTAGTATTTTTAATCTAAATTATGTCACAAACTATTGCTCTAGTAGATGATGATCGAAATCTCTTAACATCGGTCCAAATGGCCTTAGAGGAAGAAGGTTTTAAAGTACAAACTTATATTGATGGTGAAAATGCACTTGTCGGACTAACAAGAACACCCCCGGATCTTGCAGTTATAGATATAAAAATGCCTAGAATGGATGGAGAAGAACTTTTAAGAAAACTTAGAAAAAAAACCTCCATGCCAGTGATATTTTTAACTTCAAAAGACCAAGTAACTGATGAGGTTAGTGGTTTAAAACTAGGTGCTGATGATTTTGTTGGTAAAACCGGAGGTTTTTCTACCAAGGTTTTAGTTGAGAGGATCAAAGTTCAATTAAGAAAAAAAGATAAAGATACAAATATACAGGAAAATAAAAATATAATATCTCATGGTAAATTGAAATTAGACCCTGCGCAGCTTGAATGTGAATGGGATGGAAAGCAACTACCAGATAAACTTACAACAACAGAATTTAAAATTGTCGAAGAGCTTGCAAAGAGACCAGGAATGATAAAAGAGAGAGCTTTATTGATGGATGTTGCTTACCGAGAAGATACCGATATAGAGGATAGGACAATTGATAGCCATGTAAAAAGGATAAGAAAAAAGTTTAAAAAAGTAGATAGTGATTTTTCAGCAATTGAAACAAGATATGGAAGTGGATATAGATGGAATGTTAAATAATACTTATGGGAAAAATACTAAAAAATCTTTCTATATTACAGAAATTTTTATTTATTAATTTAATAGTATTTATTGTTTTAGGAATATTTACTTTTTTTTATCTTGGAACAATTCAAAAAGATTTAATTTCAGAAAAAAAAAAAAATCATATAGAAATTATTAATCAAACAATTTTAAATTTAGATAAATCAGATATTAAATTTACACGAAATGGTATTAACGAATTTCTTTTTTCTAAAAAATCAAGATTCCCTTATTTTGAGAAATTAGACAGAGTGATATTTTTTGACGATAAATTAAATTTAGTAGGGGATACAAGATCAATACCTTCTTCAGAAATGATTATTGAAGATTTATTAGAAAATTCCGACAATAAAAAAAATATTTCAAAAAATAATAAAAATATTACCACAGTTTTTGACGAAGATATTAAGGATTATGATATTTCTAAATCTGAAATTCCCATAACTAATGTCAAAGAGATAGATGGAAGGCACTTTGTATATAGTATTCAAAACGTAAAATATAAAAAAACAAATGGTTTTATTCTTATTTCTGAAAATGCTGACAATATAATTCAAAAAATTGCTGATAGAGAAAACTTTATAATAAGAACAGCTATAGCTGTTTTTCTGGTCATCTTAATATTTTCTTATGTTTTGAATAGGTATTTTCTAAAACCAATTAAAAATCTAGTTTCCTATACAAAAATTATTAAGAATAAGAGTAAAGAGAAAGCAGATATCGAAAATGTAAAAAAAAGAAATGATGAATTAGGTATACTTTCAAAATCACTAGATGAAATGACAAATGAGTTAAATAAAAGAATCACAGCAGCAGAAAACTATTCAACTGATTTACTTCATGAAATAAGAAACCCACTTGCATCTCTTAAAAGTGCTTCAGAAGTTATTTCTGAAACTGATGATAAAGAAAAAAGAAATAAATTGATTAATATTGTTTCACATGATGTAGAAAGAATAGAAAGACTTATTACTGATTATTCTCAAATGCTGAAAGATGAGGTTGTAATTTCAACTGAAAAAATGCAAAAAATTAATATTAAAGATATAGCAAGTTCAGTTGTTGATGATTTTAATAATATTTATAACTCAAAGAAAAAAATAAATATAAAATTAAAATCTAATGGGTCAGAACAATATTTCATTTATGGAATTAATAATAGGATAGAGCAAATAATTGCAAATTTATTAGAAAATTCAATTTCATTCAGTAGCCCAAACCAAGAAATAGTAGTTAATATTTTTAACAGTGCGGATGGAAAGCCTACAATTGCAGTTATTGACGAAGGTACTGGGTTTATAGAAAAAGATACTAATAAAATATTTAATAGATTTTACAGTAATAGACCCAAAAATTTTGGTGAACATTCTGGATTAGGTCTAAATATAGTGAAAAACTTGGTAGAATTGCACAATGGTGAAATTAAAGCCGAAAATAACGTAAACAAAGGTGCAAAAGTTGAAATTATTTTCCCACCAACCCAATGAGAAGTTGATTATTTTATATAAAGTTGTTACAAGCCGTTTCTTATGACAGATTATAAAGTAAAAGATATCAATGAAGCAGATTTTGGAAGAAAAGAAATTTCATTAGCAGAAACGGAAATGCCAGGTTTAATGGCATTGAGAAAAGAATATAAAGGAAAACATCCTTTAAAAGGTGCAAGAATATTAGGTTGTCTACACATGACAATCCAGACAGCAGTTTTAATTGAAACTTTAGTTGATCTAGGTGCTGAAGTCAGATGGTCTTCATGTAACATTTTTTCTACCCAAGACCATGCGGCCGCTGCTATAGCAAAGGCTGGAATACCAGTATTTGCCTGGAAAGGTGAAACAGAAGAAGAATATTGGTGGTGCGTAAGACAAACTATTGAAGGTAAAAAAGATTGGAAACCAAATATGATTTTAGATGATGGTGGAGATCTTACTGCACTTATGCACAAAGATTATAAACATTTGATGAAAGATATAAAAGGCTTGAGTGAAGAAACTACTACAGGAGTATTGGCTCTGAAAAAAATGGAGGAACAAGGAACGCTTTTAGTTCCTGCTATAAATGTTAATGACTCAGTGACAAAATCAAAATTTGATAATTTATATGGATGTAGAGAAAGCTTAGTCGATGGAATAAAAAGAGCTACAGACGTAATGATGTCAGGAAAAGTTGCGATCGTTGCAGGATTTGGCGATGTAGGAAAAGGCAGTGCGGCATCTTTAAGACAAAGTGGTGCAAGAGTAATGGTAACCGAAACTGATCCAATTTGTGCCCTTCAGGCCGCAATGGAAGGTTATGAAGTTGTATTAATGGATGAGATGATAAGTCAAGCAGATATTGTTGTAACAGCAACCGGAAATAAAGATATTGTTACAGCAGATCACATGAGAGCGATGAAAGATAGATCTATACTATGTAATATTGGACACTTTGATAATGAGATACAAGTTGATGCATTAAAAAATTATAAATGGGATGAAATTAAGCCTCAGGTTCATGAAATTACTTTTCCAGACAATAAAAGACTAATTTTGTTAGCTGAAGGAAGACTTGTAAATTTAGGTTGTGCTACAGGACACCCAAGTTTTGTCATGAGTGCTTCATTTACAAATCAAGTTACAGCCCAAATAGAATTATGGAACAACTCAAATAATTACGAGAATAAAGTATACGTTCTTCCTAAACATTTAGATGAGAAGGTCGCTAGATTACACTTAGAAAAAGTTGGAGCTAAATTAACACCTTTATCAAAAGATCAAGCGGATTATATAAGTGTTAAAACTGAAGGACCATACAAGCCAGATGCTTATCGCTACTAAAGGTGGCAAAATCAACATATCAGAGGAAAAGGATACCAAATCTGTAGCAGAGAAATTTTCTAAATTAATAAAAAAAGGCGATTTCATAATATTTAGCGGTAATTTAGGTGTCGGAAAAACAACTTTTATTAAATATGTAATAAATTGTCTACAAAAGGCGAATAAACAAAAAATATCAGAAGTAACAAGTCCAACATTTACCATTACTAATGAGTATAAAATTAAAAAAACATTAATAAAGCACTATGATCTTTACAGAATTAAAAATAAAAAAGAGTTAACTAATCTAGGTATTCAAGAAAATTTAAAAGATCAAATCACTTTAGTCGAATGGCCAGAAATATTAAATAAAATAAAAATAAAAAATAGTACAAGTTTAATATTTAAATATAAAAAAAATTATACTGAGCGTTATCTCTCCATTATTTCAAAAAATAAAAAATTATTAAATGAATTTAAATAAATTAAAAAAATTGTCAGGTGATGCATCATTTAGAAATTTTTACAGAGGTAAAAATAGTATATTTATTTATTGTATTAAGAATAAAAAAAGTAACTTACTGTATTATGATGCTATCAATAAAATATTAATTAAAAACAAAGTGATAGCTCCTTCACTAATATCTCAAAATTATTTGGAAAATTATGTGGAAATAGAAGATTTTGGAGATTTAACAGTTTTTAAAAAATTTAAAAAAAAATCAACTAACAAAAAAATTTATTATAAAAAAATTTTGGACCTACTGTTAAAAATAAAAAAAATAAAAATTAAAAGTCAAAAAACATTTTTGAAAAGAAATTACAAAATTCCAAATTATACATCAAAAATGTTATTTGATGAGGCTAACTTATTTATAGACTGGTATTTACCGAAATATTATAAAGGAAAAAATATAAAAACCATAAAAAAAAAATTTAAACTTATCTTTAAAAATTTATTAAAAAATATTTCATACAAAGAAAAAGTTTTTGTGCATAGAGATTTCCATATATCTAATATAATGATAACCCCTAATGGTCTGGGATTAATAGATAATCAGGATGCTGTATATGGCAATATTGCATATGATCTAGCATCCCTAATTGATGATGTAAGGTTTAGAACAAACATTAAAATTAAAAATTATATTTTTAATGAATTCATTAAAAAAAATAAAAGTCTTGACTGTAAAAAATTTAAACAAGATTTTGAAATATTATCAGTTCTCAGAAATTTTAAAATAATTGGTATATTTACTCGATTATCAGTGAGAGATAAAAAACATAAATACCTCAAACTTATTCCTTATGCTTGGCAAATGATTAATAATAGATCTGCTAATAACCCAATATTTAAAGACTTAAATAGTCTCATAAATAAATATTTTGAAAAAAAAAAACATTAATATGAAAATAAAAACAGGTTTGATACTCTGCGCTGGCTTTGGAAAGAGAGTTCAACCCATAACAGATACTTTGCCTAAACCTTTAATAGTTTATAAGAATGTAACATTATTAGAAAATACTATTAATTTTTTAATTAAGTTAAAAATTGACAAAATTAAAATCAATGTTTTTTATTTAAAAGATCAAATTACTAGCTTTATTAAAAATAAAAACTTCCCAGTAAATATAGAGATTATAGATGATGGTGAAACAATTTTAGGAACTGGAGGTGGTATTTTAAACCTTATTAAAAGTTCTGAAGAAGACGATGTATTAGTTATTAATCCAGATACAATTTGGGATAATAGCTATATTAGTTCAATTAATAAGATGGAAGAAATTTATTTTGAAAAAAAAATTAAAAATATTCTATTAATTGTAAATAATGCATTTTGTTTTGATAAAAGGTTTAATGGAGACTTTGAAATTAAAAACAATATTTTATTAAAAGAAAAAATAAATAATTTTAAATACACTGGGTGTCAAATATTTAATCGAGAATTAATCTTACACAAACAATTAAATTATTTTCCTATCTCCGAAATATGGGATACGCTTTTAAGGGAGAGTAAACTTTATGGCTATGAACATATTGGTGAATTTAAACACCTTACTGATTATGAAATATATGAAAAATTATTTATTTAGAAAACCAAAAGATCTTTTGCTCTATCTTTGTCTAAATACCTAGCATTTTTAATTTTTCTTTCTTCAATTTCTATCAACAAAGGATTACCGGTTGGTATTTCTAGACTTGAAATTTTTTTGTTATCTAAATCAAATAGGTATTTACACAATGATCTAATTGAATTTCCATGAGCTGAAACAATTATATTTTTATCTAATTTTGGCTCTATATTTCTTTTATAAAATGGTATCACTCTTTCGTAAGTATTTTTTAATGATTCAGTATCAGGGATCTTATCTCTTGGAACATTTTTGTATATATCGATATTCAATGGATGATATGGGCTTGTTTTTTTTAGTGCTTCTGGTGGATTATCCCATGATCTTCTAAAAATATGAATTTTTTCTTCTCCATAAAGCTTTTTCATTTCATCTTTATTTAAACCTGTTAAAGATCCGTAATGTCTCTCATTTAATTCCCATGCATTTACAATCTTCTGATTTTTTATTCTCATTGTATTTAATATCAAATTAAGAGTCTCAATCGATCTTGATTGTAAAGATGTGTAAAAATAAGATAATTCAATACCTAATTTCTTAATTAATTCTCCTGCTTTGCAAGCTTCAAGCTTACCTTTGGCAGCTAAATCAACGTCTACCCAGCCTGTGAAACGATTTTCTAGGTTCCATTCACTTTGTCCATGTCTCACGAGAATTAAATAATTCATAAATTTAACATAAATATAAATTAAATTAGATTGACATAAAGCTAAATCTTTTTATTTTGTTAGAATGAGTTCATTTGAGGATAGAAAAAAAAGTTTTGAAAAGAAATTTGCTCATGATCAAGAGCTTCAATTTAAAGTTAGCGCTAGAAGGAATAAGTATCTAGGAGAATGGGTATCCGAAATACTTGGTTATAATTCAGATCAAGTAAAAGAATATATTCAATCAGTAATAAAGGCAGATTTTGCTGAAGCAGGAGACGAAGACGTCTTTAGAAAGATCAAACAAGATCTAAAAGAAAAAAATATATCAGACGAGGAATTGCGAAAAAAGATGGACGAGCTAAATGAAAAAGCTAAAACTGATTTTAGTTAGTTTTTTTTTTATTCTTATAAATTTAAATAGTTCATTATCATTAAATAGTAATTATAAAATAATATCGGGGAAACCAGTTATAACAGACGGTGACACAGTTAAAATAAATAATAAAAAAATTCGTTTTAGCGGAATTGATGCCCCAGAAAGTTATTTTTTTGGGAAAAAACAAATATGCATTTTGAATAAAGTAGATATTTTTTGTGGAATATTATCAAAAGATAAACTGGTAGAAAAAATAGGAAATCAATCTATTGATTGTAAAATTGAAAAAAATAAAGATCAATTTAATAGGTTATTAGGAGAGTGTTTTTTAGATAATGAGAGTTTATCAGTTTACATGGTCAAGAATGGTTATGCGTTTGATTACCCAAAATATTCTAAAGGAAAATTCAGAGAACATGAAAAATATGCAAAAGATCTTTCTTTAGGATTGTGGCAAATGAAATTCGAATATCCTTGGATATGGAGAAAAAAAAATAGATAGTAAAAAGAGTGATTCGAAATAATAAATTATATTTATTAATAATTCTAATTTTGGTTTCTGCATGTTCTTCTATACCTAAAAATACAGCTGACGGTTGTTCAATTTTTTCTGAAAGATATCTTTGGTATAAACATGCAAAAAAGTCTGAACAAAAATGGGGAACACCTATTTATTTGCAACTTGCAATTATTAAAATGGAATCTGATTTTGATTGGCTGGCTAAACCACCAAGACAAAAATTGTTTAAAGTAATTCCATATAAAAGACCTTCCAGTTCTTTTGGCTATTCTCAAGCTGTAAAAGGTACATGGAAACAGTATAAAGAGGAAACTGGAAATAAATATGCTACCCGAACGCGGTTCAAAGATAGTGTAGATTTTATTGGTTGGTACACAAATAAAACAGAGAAGATACTAAAAATACCTAAAAACGATGCTTTTAGGCAGTATGTTGCCTATCATGAAGGATGGGGGAATTATAAAAATTATAAAAATAAACAAAAAATTATTTTATTAGCAAAGAAAGTTGAGAAACAGTCTAACAAGTACAAAAGTCAACTTTATAAATGTAAAAACTCACTAACTACTAGAAAATATATTTTATTTTAATTTAGCTGTTTTTTTAACTCAATATCAACAGCGTCAATTCTCTTTGTATTTTTGGCAAGAGTTAAATACATTGTTGGTGTCACATATAAAGTAAAGAACGTAGAAATTATCATTCCACCAAGTATTGTTGCACCAACTGCAAGCCTAGAACCTTCTCCTGCTCCAGGTCCAATATTTCCAATAACAAGTGGTAACATTGCTATCATAGTACTTAATGAAGTCATTATTATTGGTCTAAATCTTAAACTACATGCTTCTTTTACAGCTTTCTCAATATCTTTACCTTTGGTTCTTAATTGATTTGCATAATCAACTATAAGAATACTATTCTTTGTTGAAATTCCTATAAGAATTACAAGTGCAATTTGTGAGAAAATATTTATTGACGAATTTAAAAATAATATGAATACCAAACCACCAAATACTGCAAGTGGTACAGTTAAAATAATTATAAATGGATGAATAAAAGAATTAAAGGTAGCAGACATAACAAGGTAAGCAGTTAACAAAGCTAAGGCAAAAATTATATAAAGTTCGTTGCTTGTTTCTTTTAATTCCTCTGATTTACCTTTCCAAGTTATTTGTTTGTCGGGCGCAACTTTAGACATTGTTTCTTCAAGATATTTAATTGCTTCAGCTAAAGTATATCCTTCACTAATGTTTGCAGATATGGTGACAGCTCTTTGTCTGTTATACCTTGATAATTTACTTGCAGTTCCTTTTTCACTAAATTCTACTAAGTTTGAAAGAGAAACCAAGTTTCCAGTTTTATCTGATCTTACAAATATTTTACTTAAACTTTCCTTATCTTTTCTATCCTCTAAATATTGTTGTAAAATTATAGGGTACTCTTTACCAAGTTTATTAAATTTTGTAACTGTTTTGCCACCATATAATGTTTCTAATGTTTGTCCTATCGCCTCTGCAGATATTCCCAAATCTTTTGCCTTAATCTTATTAATCTTTATATTTACTTCCGGTTTATTTCTACTGTAATCAGATTCTAATCTCGATAAATTTCTATTCTTACGAAGCATTCTTATAACTTGATTTTGAATTTGTTCTAGTTCCTCGTAGGTATTTCCATAAATAACCATTTGAACAGGTTTGTTATAGCTTGAAACTCTTATTGATTGAGGTGATATAGGAAAAGCCAGTGTTTGAGGTACAGTAACAATTTTACCTATGGCTTGCCTCATAATGGTTTGGGAGCTTTGCTTTCTATTTTTCCAGTTATCCAAAAGTGAAATGATTAAAAAACTGTTTTCGGAGCCAAATCCTGGAACAATCATAAGAAATCTATTATATGGGCTATTTTCCTTATCTAGTAATGGTATAAGCCTTTTTTCGACATCTTCTGCTCTTTTTTGAGTGTACTGAAAAGAACTACCCTCATCTGTAAAACCAATTACCAAATATACACCTCTATCTTCCATTGGTAATAGTTCCTTCTTTGTATAATTATATAAAGCGGCTGAGCCAATGATGATTAAAACAATAAAAGTTATAATTGTTTTTTTTCTATTGATCCAAAATACTAAAGTCTCTGAATAAAAATTTAAAAAACCTCGAAAAAATTTATCAAACCATTTTGTTAAGAAATTTGATTTTTTCTTTTTGTCAAGAAACTTACTTCCAAGCATTGGTGAAAGTGTTAATGCAACAAACGATGAGACAACTATCGCAAAAGATAAGGCAATTGCAGTCTCTTTAAATAAAGTTCCAGCAATTCCCTCTATAAATATTAGAGGTAAAAAAACTGCCACCAATATAAGAGTTGTTGCGATAATAGCAAAAGTAATTTGTTTTGAACCTTTGTATGCTGCTACCAACGGCGTTTCACCATTTTCGATCCTCCTATATATAGCATCAGTCATTATAACAGAGTCGTCTGTTATAATTCCAATTGCTAAAATAAAACTCAATAAGACAAATATATTTATTGACAAGTCAAAGATATATAAACCTAAAAAGGTTGCGATTAAACTTACAGGTAAAGCAATAGCTGGAACTATTACTGCTTTTAAGTTACCTAAAAATAAATAAATTATTATTACAACTAATATGAAAGCAATAATTAAAGTTTTATAAACTTCATTTATAGCTTCACCGATATAAGTTGCTCTATTGAAAGCTATTTCCAAATTCAAATCTCCTGGTAAAGTTTTCCTGACTTCCTCAATTTTTTTCTTGATATCATTGGAAAGTTCTACGGTAGATGCGCCGCTCCTTGCATAAATACCTATTCCCATTGTTTTCAAATTCAAGGCCCCTTTACTTTGAGCTCTAAATAAAACTTTTTCAGTTACTGGGCCTAACTCTAAATTTGCAACATCAGACAATCTTACAATGTTATCTTTAGCCTTCTTTATTGGAAGCTGTTTGAGTTTTTCCAGGTCGTCATAAGATTTATCGATATTAATTGTGAGATCAATATTTTCTGCCTCTAAAGTTCCAGCGGGTAATCGCACATTTTCATTTCTCAGAGATCTTTCAACTTCTTGGATAGTTAAATTATTGGCTGCAAGTTTTATCGGATCTATCCAAACTCTTATACTAAGTTCTCTCAGCCCACCGGTTCTTATTCTACCGACATTTTTGATGCTTGAAAATTGGTCAACCAAATACCTTTCTGCATAATCTCCAAGTTCAAGGTCTGTCCAGGTTTCTGAGGATAACGCTAGCCACATTGTTGTTGTAAAACCAGCAGATTGTTTAAGAATTCTGGGCGCATCCGACTCTGAAGGAAGTCTTCCAACAATTCTAGCCACTCTTTCTCTTACGTCGTTTGCAGCATTATCAAGATCGATATCAGTATCAAACTCAATATTTATTGTACTTTTTCCATTCTCTGATTTTGCATCAATATTTTTTATACCTTCTGCTCCGCCAATTACTTCTTCAATTACCTGAGTTACTTCTTCATCAACAATAGGAGCAGAAGCTGAAGCATATTCCACTTGAACTTGAACTACAGGTGGTTGTAAACCGGATGGAAGTTCTCTAACAGGCAACTTTGAAAAAACAAAAGTACCAAAAACAACCAATATTAAAGATAATACCCAAGATAATGCCGGTCTTCTTATACTTACATCAGTTAAATACATTTAATTATTTATTTTTTATCTTCTTTTTTTTCTGACTCTGACTTACCAAATAAATTCTTTATCCATTCAAACTTACCTTTTTTTGCTTCTGAATTATTAGATTTTGCTTTTTTGCCCCAATCGGATTTACTTTTTTTAGCTCCAGCTTTTAAAGGTTTAATTTTACCATTTGGCCTTACTTTTTTTAGTCCCTCAGCAACAACTATATCACCTTCATTTAATCCAGATTTGACTTCGAGATATCCTTGACTTCTATTTCCAATTATAACCTCTACTCTATTAGTAATATTTTTGTCATCTACTTTATATATATAAACTTTGTTACCTTCTAATATTACACTTGTATCTGGAATTCCTAAAGAGTTTCTCTCATTATATTTGATAGTAACTTCCATTAATGCTCCTGGCAAGATTTCAGAATTTGAGTTTTGAAGTTTAACTCTAAGTCTAAGTGATCTATTGCTTACGTCAATTTTACTTGCAATTGAGTCTACAATACCTCTATAAATTTTATCTTTATTTCCAGAAAATCTAACATCAACACCTAATCCTTTTTTGACAAATGGTGCGAATACTTCTGGTACATCAACATCTATAAATAAAAAAGACGCATCTTCAATATCAATTATTACTGAGCTTTCTGAAACATTAATATCATCTGAAAAGTTTCTTTTACCTATGACACCATCAAAAGGTGCTCTAATGGTTCTATTTTTTAATTTTGCTACTATGTCTCCGGCTTTAACTTTAGTATTATATTCTATATCCTCTAAAATTTCATATTTTTCTACATTGTAAGACTGAACTTTTATTGGAACAGCTGTTCCGAAGGTTTCTATTATATTTTGGAATTTTCTTTGCTCAACAGTTTTTACTATAATTCCTGGCGGTGGTCTTTTGCTGAACTTTTTTTTGAAGTGATTACCAATCATTGTTCTGGCAATGATCACACCTGCAATAATTATAAAAAATATTACAATTATAGTAGTTACTTTTGTTGATCTTTTCATATTCTATAATCTTCCATACTCAGCCCATGATCCATCATAAACTGTAGGTGAATATGTATTATTTACTAGGGAATATGCAAGACTTAAAACACAAGCAGTAATACCAGAACCACAAGAAAAAACTCTATTGTTTTCATTTATGTTAATTATTTCCTCAAACTTTTTTGAGATTTCAGTCTTATTTTTAAATGTGTTGTCATTAGTATTAATAAGTTCTTTAAATGGAAGACACAAAGAATTTGGTATAGATCCACTTCTAACATTTTTTCTTGGATCTGGGGCAGTCCCATCAAATCTTTCCCTGCTTCTTGCATCAATAACTTTAAAATCATTTGTTTTTAAGTTGTCATTGATTTCTTTAATATTTTTAACAAGATATTTATTTTCTGTAGCTATATATTTTGACTTAAAAATATTTGTATTTTCATTAGTTGTTATTTTATTTTCTATTTTCCATTTTTTTAAACCACCATCCAAAATACTTACTAACTTTTTATCATGACCAAAATAAATAAAATTATACCATCCTCTGCACGAGCTTATTACATCTGAGTTATCATAAATTATTATTCTATCTTCATTTGAAATTCCTAAAGAAGATATTATTTCTTCCCATTTTTCTTTTGTTGGAAGCATGTGAGGTAATTCAGTATTCTGTTCTGAGTTTTTGTCTAGATCAAAAAAAATTGCACCTGGAATATGTTGATTCAAATATTCTTCATATGGATTTCTGTTTACCCCAGGCATATGCCATGAACAGTCTATTATTTTAACATCATTTAAATTTTTTTCTAACCAATCGGATGAAACAAGTGACATTCTATCTTTTATCTAAGTACTTCTGATGATATTCCTCTGCAGTACAGTAATTTTTTAATTCAGAAAGTTTGGTAACTACTCTCCCGGATAGCCTTACGTTTTCTTCATCTATAATTTTTTGGGCCACTCTTTTTTGTTCATCGTTAAGATAAAATATTTCACTTCTATATTGTGTACCGAAATCAGGTCCTTGAGAATTTAATGTTGTTGGATCGTGAAATTCAAAAAATTTTCTTATTATCTCATCATAAGAAATTACTTTTGGATCAAATTCAAGTTTAACAGCTTCTGCGTGATTTGTTGTCCCAGTACAAACCTCTCTATAATTTGTGTTTTGGCTATTACCTCCACAGTATCCAACCTCAGTTCTGTAAACACCGTCTAGTTGTCCATATTTTTTTTCTGGACCCCAAAAACATCCTAAAGCTAAAACTGCTATTTCCATAGATTAATGCTATAATACTTATATAATTAAATCCATGCTATCCAAAAATCAATTAGGCTTTTTGTACATGTTTTCTTCTATATGTGCTTTTTCAATGATGGATGTTTTAGTAAAATGGTCAGAAAATTATCCAGTTGGTGAGGTACTTTTTTTTAGAGGATTTTGTGGACTGATCCCAATTTTTTTTTTGATACCAAAAGAAAATTATAAAAATTTTTATAAAACAGAAAAACCAAAATTACATATAGCAAGGTGTTTAGCAGGATTAGTTGCTATTGTTTCAGTATTTATTGCTTTAAGAAATTTACCATTAGCTACGGTTGTAAGCATGTCATTTGCTGCACCAATTTTTACAACAATAATGTCTATATATTTTTTATCTGAAAAAATTGGAAGGTATCGATGGCTTGCAGTTTTAATAGGGTTTTTAGGAGTAATAATTATTACACAACCAGGCATTTCAAGTCTAAATGTATATTATATTTATCCTATTATTTTTTGTATTGGCATGTCATATGTTGCAATTACAATCAGACAATTATCATTTACTGAACCAGTATGGCTTATCTCTTTTTATTTTTCTGTTTCTATATCTATCTTAGGATTGTTAACCATACCTTATGGTTGGGTAATGCCCTCTATCTTAGATTTTATTTTATTGTGTATGGTAGGCCTTTTAGGGGGGACTGCAAATTTATTATTAAGTCAGTCTTATAAATTGTCTGAAGTATCGTTAGTAACTCCAATCAAATATCTTAGTTTAGTATTTGCTATAATATTTGGCTATTTTATATGGAGTGAAATTCCTACCTATAAAACTTTGTTGGGAGCCTTTTTAGTAATTTTATCTTCATTGATAATTTTTAGAAGGGAAATATATTTAAAAAAATCTACCCTTGTTTTAAAAAATGAGTAAACCACCAATATACTGGTCAAAGGCAATTAAGCATCTTTCAAAGGATAAAATAATGAAGAAACTTATTTTGAAGTATAAAGATAAAACTTTAACTTCTAGGAAAGATATTTTTTTATCATTATGTAAAAGTATAATTGGACAACAAATTAGTGTAGCTGCTGCAAATTCAGTTTTTTTGAAGTTTAAAAAGGAGTGTGGAGGAAAAATAAATCCAAAAGTAGTAAATACAATTCCTTCATATAGATTAAAAAAATGTGGTTTAAGTAGACAAAAAGTAAGAGGTATAAAAGAGTTAGCAAAAAAATTTATTAATAAATCTTTTAATCCAAGAATTATTAAAACAATGAATGATGAAGAAGCAATTCTTTATTTGTCAGAACTAAGACAAATTGGCAGATGGTCTGCAGAAATGATATTACTATTTACATATAATAGGTCAAATATTTGGCCAGTACAGGATATTGGTTTGTTAAGAGCAATTTCTAATAACTATAAAAAGAGCTACTTACCTCCTATGGGCTACGTAAATCGTTTAAAAAAGAGATTTTCGCCTTATTGTTCAGTTGCCACTTGGTATTTATGGCGTTCCATAGATGATGAACCTGTACAATATTAACTGCCTTCAACTATCTGATGGTGTCTCACAGCATGGTCTCTAATAACGTCGAGTGCTTCCTGATATTCTGGGGAGTCGTAAAATTCTATTGCCGTTTTATAATTTGGAAATTCTAGAACAGTTGTTCTAGGAGAGTCTATTCCTTCATTTGTTCTATTTTTTCCACCTCTAATTAAAAATTTACCTGAGTATTTTTCTGCAGCAAACGTAGCTTTTATCGCATATTCCTTTAGTTTTTCTTCACTATTGATTTTTTCCCACATGCATACAACGTAACCTTTCACAATTCTCCTTTTATATAATTATATATTTAAAATTTATTTTATCAAATATCTTCTTGGTTTACTCCTTCAACAATGAACATTGTTCTTTTAGTAGTGCCTTCAGCGTAAGACCATGCTGTTTTATAATCTTTTGACTCATGACAAGATAGAGCATTATCGTAACTAGGAAATTCCCAAATAACAGTTCGTACAATGTTTTCACCACTAAATGATTTTAACTTACCACCTCTTACAACTGGTTTTCCCCCATAGCTTTTTATTACAGGAATAGCTTTTTCACCATATTTTTTTAAGTTATCCATGTTAGATATTTCTAAGTATAGACTTATCCAATAAGTTTTCATATTTATCCTTTTTTAATTTTTTTATTTATGATACCAAATTTCTATGGCTGATAAATTAATAATATCATATGAAGAATATAAATCTGCTGTTGAAAAACTTGCTCTAGAAATAGAAAAAAAATATAAGCCCACAGTTCTTGTTGGCATAATGAGAGGTGCGGCACCAATCATAGATATTTTGTCCAGAATTTTTAAACTACCAACTGCTTATGTTGTTATACAAAGTTATTCTGGTGATACGGTTCAAAATAAACAAGGAGAATTAATTTTTGCTAGAGATATTAGCGCAATTGCAACAAACGAAAATTTTAAGAAGGTTTTGTTAGTAGATGATCTGTCTGATACAGGATTAACATTGAATAAAAGTATAGATTGGCTGAAAGAGTACGATCCAATTAAAAATTACATAGATGAGATAAAGACAGCATGTCTATGGAAAAAAAAATCATCTTCATTTACACCTGACTTCTGTCCAATTTTATTAGAAAATGATCCTTGGATAGTTCAGCCGTCAGAGTATTACGATGAAGTTGATATTGAGTCATTGAAAAAGAAACATTCTTAAAAAAAAAGGCCAGACAAAGCTGGCCTTTAATTTTTTAATTTATAAAAGAAATTACTGCGGAATATCTCCTTCAACTCCTTTAACATATACGTTCATACCTGCTAACATACCATCATCAGCAACTGAACCTGCTGCCACAAGTATGTTACCTTTTTGGTCATAAATAGGACCAGTAAAAGAATGAGTTTTTCCTGATGCTAGATCTTTTTGAAGTTGTTCTACCTCTTTAACAAGATCACTTCCCATAGCAGAATTGTATGGAGCCATTGCAACCATTCCTTCTTTTAATCCATGCCAAGTATCTTGCTGTTTCCATGTACCATCTCTTGCAGCAATAGATCTTTCAACATAATAAGGTGCCCAATCATCAATTATTGACGTTAATATAGATTTAGGAGCAAATCTTTGCATATCACTAGCCTGACCGAATGACCAAACTCCAGCTTTTTCAGCTACTTGAACAGGTGCAGTACTATCAGTGTGTTGCATTATAATATCAGCTCCTTGATCAATTAAAGCTTGAGCTGCTTCTGACTCTTTCCCTGGATCATACCATGTGAAAACCCATACAATTTTTGTTTTAATATCTGGATTTACTTTTTGGGCAGCCAATGTCATTGCATTTATTCCTCTTATAACCTCAGGAATTGGAAATGATGCTATATACCCAATAACATTTGTTTTTGTCATTTTTCCTGCCATGTGACCTAATAAAGTTCTTCCCTCATAAAATCTTGCAGAGTAAGTAGAAACATTTGAGTGTTCTCTTTTGTAACCTGTCGCATGCTCAAATTTTACGTTTGGAAAATCTTTAGCAACTTTGTTTGTAGGGTCCATATAACCAAAACTCGTTGTGAATATAAGATCATGTCCAGATTGTGCTAATTGTCTTATGACCCTTTCTGCATCTGCACCTTCAGGTACACTTTCAACATAAGTTGTTTTTATTCCAGCAGCCTCTACTGCTTTTCTTCCTTCATCATGCTGGTATGTCCATCCGTGGTCCCCTGTAGGTCCAACATAAACAAAACCAACTTTAAATTCTGCATTTGCTTGCCCACTTATACCAAGCAAAAATAATACAGAAATTACATATCTTAAAAAGTATTTGTACATTTGATTCCCCTTTAAATTTTAATTTTGTGATACTACAAACTAAACAAGATTCTAATAAAAAAAAATATTTATTTTGGAATAGCTAACATCACTTTTCCTTATAGAAGATTTGTCCAAGTGAAGTTGGGGTATTAAGTTTTATTTTTCTACTGTCACGAGAAATTACAACTAAAACTATTATTGTCATGATGTAGGGTAATGCACTTAACAATTGAACTGGAATTCTTAGACCTACAGCTTGCATGTGTAATTGTAAAATTGTTATGCCACCAAATATTAGTGCACCTATTAAAACCTTAATCGGACTCCAAGTAGCAAAAACAACAAGTGCTAATGCAATCCACCCTCTACCTCCAGTCATATTCTCAATCCATTGAGGAGTGTAAATTAACGATAGGTAAGCTCCTGCCAACCCACACATTGCACCGCCGTATAAAATACAACTATATCTTACGAGTAAAACATTAATGCCTTGATTTGAGGCTGATGTAGGAGAGTCTCCCACAGCTCTGACTATCAATCCAACTTTTGTATTTTTCAAAAAGTAATTTGTCAAAAAGGGCAATAAAAATGCAAAGTATAATATAATTGAATGTCCAAAAAATATTGGTCCAAAAAAGGGAACACTTTCTTTAAGACTTACAAATAATAAAGGAAACTCTTTTCCAGGTATTCCAACAAAATTTTTTCCTATCATTGCTGACATACCAATTCCAAAAATAGTTAATGCAAGTCCAGTGGCAACATGATTTGTAAGAAGTGATTGGGTAAGCAATGCAAATATAATTGAAATAATTAAACCAGACAGCATCGAACCCATCACTGCTAAAAATAAGTTATCTGTCACTACCATTAATGCAAATCCTGAGATTGCCCCAATTATCATCATTCCTTCTACACCAAGATTTAAAACACCAGATCTCTCTGTTATTAATTCTCCACATGCAGCAAGTATCAAAGGAACAGAGGATGCCATAATTGCACCAATCAAAATACCTATAAAATTTATATCAAAGCTCATTTTTTCTCAGTCCTAGAAATTTTATTTTAAAAAAAAGCAAGTAATCAGATCCAAGAAGAAAAAATAAAATCATTCCTTGAAAAACTTGACCTGTATATTTTGGTACTTGTAAAAAAATTTGCGCTGTTTCTGCACCTAAATATGTTAGAGCAACAACAAGTGATGCAAATATTATTCCAACTGGGTTTAATCTTCCTAAGAAAGCAACAATTATTGCTGTGAAACCATAGTCTGGAGAAATATTTCTATGTAACTGACCTATTGGTCCTGTTATCTCACCAACACCTGCAAGACCTGCGCAAGCTCCACTGATTACGAAAACGATAATAATCATTGTCTTGCCTTTGTACCCAGCGTACTTGGCAGTCTTCAAACTTAGACCTGAAACTTTTATTTGAAATCCTAAATAAGTTTTGTATAAAATAAGCCAACTTAAGAAAACAGTTGCTAGAGTTATAAATATTCCTGCATGAATTCTTAACCCATCAAATAATATTGGCATTCTTGCTGATTCACTAAATTGTCTTGTTTCTGGAAAATTAAACCCTTCAGGATTACTCCATGGCCCAACTACTAAATAGTCTAATAATAATTTGGCCACATAAACTAGCATCAAACTTACTAAAATTTCATTTGTATTAAAATAAGTTTTCAAAATAGCTGGGATCATCGCAAATATCATTCCACCAATTGCACCAGACAAAATTATTATTGGTAAAACATAAAATCCTTCATGACCATAAAATAATAAAGCCACTCCTCCTCCAACTATCCCACCAAAAATTAGCTGTCCCTCTGCACCAATATTCCAATTATTACTTTTAAAACAAAAAGATAAGCCTATTGCTATTAAACAAAGGGGTGTAGCTTTAACTAAAAGCTCACTCAAGCCATATAAATCAGAAATAGGAGTAATAAAAAAAAATTTTAAGGCTTCTATAGGATTAAATCCCAATACATAAAAAATAATAGCGCCGCCAATTAAAGTAAGAAAAATTGCCAAAACTGGGGTTAAAAAATATATTGATGGAGATACATCGTTACGTTTTTCAACTTTAATCAATAGAGCCTCCACCCATTAGAACTCCTAATTTTTCAGGAGTAACTGTATTTGCATCCATAATTTTGGATAACTTCCCTTTATAAATTACACAAATTCTGTCACTCAATCTTAAAAGTTCGTCGTTATCTGTTGAAATAACTATAGAAGATTTGCCTTGTTCATTTATATTTATAAGGGTTTCGTGAATATAATTGATTGCTCCAACGTCAAGTCCCCATGTTGGGTTAAAGCACACTAAAAGTTCTGGAGAAGTAATAAGTTCCCTTCCTATTATTAATTTTTGCAAATTTCCGCCTGATAAAAATTGACTTTTCAATTCAACATTATCAGTATTAACAGAAAAATTTGAAAGAATTTTCTTTGAGTGTTCTTTTATTTTTTTTTCATTCACTAATCCCTTTTCAAAAAAATTTGAGGATTTAAAATTATTTAATGCAACATTTTCGTAAATCTTTAATTCAGGAACTGCAGCTTGAGAAATACGGTCCTCGGGTGAAAAGGCCATTAGATATTCTCGTCTTTCTCTCGGATTGAGTTTACTAATTTCTTTTTGTCTAAACATTATTGAAGTATTTTCAGTAATTATCTCTCCACTCAAAATTTGAAAAAGCTCACTTTGACCATTTCCTGAAATTCCTGCTATTCCTAAACATTCTCCTTTTTTTAAAGAAAAATTTAAATTTATTAAATTTGTTTCATAAGGGTCATCACTTGTAAAATTTAGGTTCGAGATTTTTAAAATTTCTTCACTATTTTTAAAATTATTAATTTTTTTCTTTACACTACTAAGATTTTCCCCAACCATTTTATTGGCTAAACTCTCAATTCTTTCCTCTTTTGTGTTACTCACAGATACAACTTTGCCTTTTCTCATTACTGCTACTTCATCACAAAGTGAGAGTACCTCTTTTAATTTATGTGTAATATAAATTATTAAAATTCCTTCTTTCGAGAATTTTTTTAATGAAACGAAAAGATCTTCTGTTTCTTGTTCAGTTAAAACTGATGTTGGTTCATCCATTATTAATACTTTAGGATTTCTAATTAAACATCTTATAATTTCAACTTTTTGTTTTTGACCTGCTGATAAGTTAAGAACTGGAATATCTAAATCAATTTTGAAATTATATTTTTTTAAAATATCATTTACTAGGAGTCTTAGTTCCTCATTTTTTTTGCTACTATCAATACTCAAGTTTTCAAAAACAGATAAAGTTTCAAATAAATTGAAATGTTGAAAAACCATTCCAATATTATTTTTTTTTGCATCTAATGGAGAGTTAAGCTTGATATTTTCATTATTTAAAAAAACTTCTCCTTCGTCTGGTTTTACTACCCCAGATAAAATCTTGACTAACGTTGATTTTCCAGCACCGTTTTCCCCTAATAAAGCGTATATTTTACCGCTTCCAAATTCTAAGGAAACTTTATCGTTTGCAATACATCCTGGGTATATTTTTGAAATTTTTGATATTATTAGTTTTGTATTCATGAGAATCGTGTTGTTAATAGTAAAAATAAAGAATTACGCTGAATAAATACAATAAATAAATCGATTTTTAGTAGAAAACTTATTAATTATTCAACTTTTAAGTTAATCTTTGGACACATTTTAGTTATATGTTTAGATAATGAAATTAAAATTCGTAGTAATATTAATATCAATCGTTTTTTTAACAAGTGCTTGTCAGACTATTAAAAATAAAACTGATGAAGTTGCAGAAAAAGAAAATAAAAAATACGGTTTATTTGTTGGAGGAGATGTTAATAAAATGAAGTTAGAATTAGGTGCTCCTACCGAAGACATAGTTAATGATATAGGTAATGAAGTTTTAATTTATAAAACAAAAAAATACGGTGTTCCGTGTGAAAGAAGATTTGAAGTTAACGCTAGCGGGACTATTATAGCTTTTAGTTCTAGCGGTTGTTTTTAAACTTGTGGGGCGAACCCCACAAGCAAGGTTAAAATGTTTTACTTGATATCAATAAGTCTTTTTTTCTTATGATCAGGTAAAATTCTCTCACAAGCAATTGTTAAAAGACCATCCTTAAGTTCAGCACCGTTTACTTTTACATCATCTGCAATAGTAAATGATCTTGCGAATTGCCTTTGTGAAATTCCTTTATGAATTATTTCACCATCCTCATTTTTATCTTCTGACTTATTAAACTGTTTAGTTCTCACAGTTAATAAATTGTCTTCAAACTCTACTTCAACATCATTTTTATTAAAACCAGCTAATGCAACTTCAATAGAATAATTATCTTTGCCAGTTTTTCTAATGTTGTATGGCGGATAATTTGATTGCATTGTCATTCCACCATTACCAAGCATATTTTCAAATTGGTCAAACATATCGTCGAATCCAATTGAAAACGGTCTCAGCGAGTTAAAGATTGATAGGTCCTTACTTGTCATATTTACTCCTTTGTTTAAGCAAGTTAATTTATGTAAGCCCCATTAGGCGACTTACAAAGTTTATATGGTAACTAATTCTAAAAATTCAATGCTAAATAAATTAAATTTTTTTAGCAATTTTTAATGCAAAAGCATAATCGAGAGCTATTTCCTCTATAGCACCATCTCTTCCTGATTTTCCTCCATGACCAGCATTCATTTCAGTTTTTAAAAGTAGTAAATTATTGTCTGTTTTATAATCTCTTAACTTTGCAGTAAATTTTGCTGGTTCATCAAAAAGAACCCTATTATCGCTAAGACTTGTTGTGATTAAAATATTTGGATAATCCATTTTTTTGATATTGTTGTATGGAGCATACGAATAAATATAATCAAAATGATCTTTATTATCTTTTGCATTTCCAAATTCATCAAATTCTCCAACTGTTAAAGGAAGTGAATGGTCAAGATTAGTTGTTAATGAATCTACAAATGGAACAGCCATTATTATTCCTAAAAATAGCTCTGGCATTTGATTTACTACCGCTCCCATAAGTAGTCCACCTGCTGAACCACCCATACCTATTATTTTACCTTGAGAGGTATATTTTTTTTCAATTAAGTATTTTCCAACAGCAATATAATCTTCAAAAGTGTTTTTTTTATTTAAAAGCTTTCCTTCTTTCCACCATTTCATACCTCTTTCCATTCCTCCTCTGATATGTGCTGTTACCCAAATTATATTTCTATTTATTAAACTTAAACGAGTAGAAGAGAAACCTGGAGACATTGAATTTCCATATGATCCATAGCCGTATAGTAAAAGATTTGATGATCCGTCTAAAGCAGTATCTTTATGTCTTGTAATAGTTATTGGAACCATTCTTCCATCATGTGATGGGCATTCTATACGTTCAACTATATAGTTATCTGGATTGTGTCCAGATGGAATTTCTTGTTCTTTAACAAGTGTTTTGTCTTTTGATTTTAAATTATATAAAAAAGTTCTTCCTGGTGTTTTAGGAGAAGAGTATGACAGATATACTTCATCTGTATTTTTATCTTTTTTGGTCAAAGATATACTTGGTACAATTACCTCCTCATCACTAAACTTTATTTCCTCCTCTTTGCTAGTTTTAGGATCTCTTAAAATAATTTTACCAAGTGCGTTTGATGTTTCTGATCTTATTATCCAATTATTTAAAAATACTAAACCTCCAATTAAAACTTCTTCTTTAGCTTGAATAAATGGTTCCCATTTTTGTTTTATTAAATTATCACATCTGTCAATTTTAAAATCTTCAGCATTTTCATTCGTATGTTTGTAAAAAAAATTATTCCATGAATTTACAGAGTAAATTATTCCTCTTTGCCTTTCCTGAATTAATTGAGGTTTTGGAACAATTTCATCTATCTTAAAAAAATACTGTTCAGAGGTATTATGATCAGAACTTGAAATTATAAAATATTTTTCATCAGAAGTTAGACCAATACTTACAGTAAAAGCTTCACTTTTTTCCTCAAAAATTAACAGGTCTTCTTTAACAGATGTACCAATTTTATGTCTGTAAATTGTTCTAGGTCTATGATGTTCGTCCAATTTAGAATAAAAAATAAATTTATCATCTAAGCTAAACTCTATACTTCCACTAGTTTCTTCAATTTTTTCAGTAACTAATTTTCCCGATTTGATGTCTCTAATATAAATAGTGTAGTACTCAGAACCTTTTAAATCTAAAGAATAACCGAGATACTTGTCATTAAAACTTACTTCTAAGTCACCTAAGCCAAAGTATTCTGTTTTTAGTTTTTCTTTCTCTTGATCTCCATTCCATATTTCTTCAACTTTTTCTTCACCAATTTTTTTTCTTAATTTAATTGAGTAATTTCCCTTTGCAGTAGTTTTCGTCCAATATTCGTAATTTTTATCTTTATAAGGCAATGATTCATCGTCCAATTTAATTCTTGCTTTGATTTCATCAAAAAGAATTTTTTGAATATTCTTTGTATCTCTCATTTGATTTGCAAAATAATCATTTTCATCCTCTAAATACTTTCTAACATCAGGTAAAAGTTTTGAGCTATCTTTTAGAACTTCTAAAATATTCGATTGATGTATCCAACTATAATCATCTGTCCAACTCTTATTGTGACAAGATTTTATTTCAGGTTTCTTTTCAAGCTGTGGTAGTTTCATATTGATTAATTAATATATGAATATTTTTTTTATAACACTTATCATTTTTGTCGTTGTATATGTTCTTCTAACCTGGTTTGCTAGAACTTCCGCAAAAAAAATTTCAAAATTTATAAGAATATTAATTATTTTATCTGCAATAGTTTTAGCAATCGTAATGGCTTATGCTGGAAGATATATATTTTCATTACCTTTCGTGCTCGCAGTGTTACCATTAATTAAAACAAAGGCAGGAATATCTTTATTTCAACTTTTTAGGTTATGGGGACTTTTTAGGGTTTTAAGAAATTCAGGAAGATTTAATTTTAATAACTTTAATCAATCTGTAAATAAACAGAGCATATCTTTAGATGAAGCGTATCGAATTTTAAATTTAAAACCAAATATTAAATATACAAAGGACCAAGTTATGAAGTCTTATAAATCTATTATGAAAAAAATTCACCCTGATGTAAGTCCTGAATTGACAAGATTAGCCTCAATTGTAAATGAAGCAAAAGAAATAGTAATTAAAAATATTAGCTAATAATTGATTTAAATTTATTATAAATTTTCTCTGGATTTATTTTTTCTTTACCTCTTGAATTATGTGAAACATTTTCAATTCCATCAGGAACTATTGGATACATGTTTGGACTATAACTGCCGTATATCAAAGGTGTATCACTCATTAAAACTATCGTAGGAACATTTAAAGCAGCAGAAAGGTGGCTAAAACTTGAGTCGTTACATATTGATATTCTACAACATTTTATAATAGGTAAAATCTCTGATATTGTATAATTGTCTAAAGCTACACATAAATCTTTATGTGAAGATAGTATATCTTTAAGAATAATTTGTTCTTCCTCATTTTTACCAGTCGCTAAATAAAAATTACATTCATGATCTTTATTAATCAAATTAATAAATTTTTTAAATTTGTCTGCTGGTATTCTTTTTGATGGACCTGAACCTCCAATACCTAATAAAATATTCATTTTGCTGTTCAAAATTTTGAACTTTTGAATAGCTATTTGAATTGAATTTTCATTCATTTCAATTTGAGGATTACTTGCAACTCGCAAGTCGATCTTCTCTAATAATTTTTGAGCAGCCCTAATAATATGTTGCTCTTTTTTTTTGAATAATGGATATTGATATATATCTTTTATGCCCGCAATTTTGCAAACAAGTCTATACCTTAATGATGAATTAAAAATAAATACTTTATCAAATGAATATTTCTTTATCTCATTTTTTAAATTAAAAAAACCAGACAGACCACTGTGAAGATCATTTTTATTCTCTCTCCTTAAATAAATTATTTTTTTTATATAATTTAAATTTTTTGTATATTCTTCAGCTTTTGTGCTCGCTTTTATTAAAAGAGTGACAGGTGAATTATACTTATTAGCTATAGCTTGAATAAAAGGTAGAAAAATTACCATATCCCCAATACCCATACGGTTTTGTATTACAAGAATATTCATATGTTTTTATAACCTTTACTAATTTGTATTTTTATATAAATTTTGACTATGGAACAAATTAAAGGTGTTTATGCTGCTGGATTGTCTGTACTAGATAAAAATCTAGCATTGGATGTTAAAAATACCATTAAACACGCTGAAAATGTGATCGATCTAGGTTGTCATGGGGTCGTATTCTTTGGAAGCACAGGTCAGTCTCAACTGATATCTTTGAGTGAGAAAATACAATTAATAAACGAGTTACCTAAAAGTAGGCACAAAAATAAATTTTTAATTGGAACAGGTCTTAATTCTTTGATTGATACGATAAATATTATGAAAATATCTAAATCGATTGGATTTAGTAATTTTTTAATTATGCCCCCAGCTTATTATAAGTATGGAGATGAAGATGTGATTAATTTCTATTCTAAAATTATCAACGAGATTAATGATTGTAAAATTATTTTATATAACTTTGAAAAGCTTTGTGGATATAGATTTAGCGTTCAATGTGTAGAAAATTTGGTGAAAAAATTCCCAAATCAAATCGTTGGAGTTAAAGATAGTAGTTATAATTTATTCGAAACTCTTAAAATTAAAAATTTTTCAATTTTTCCTGGATCTGAAGCAAAATTGTTAAAAGGATTAGAATTAGGATGTCATGGTGTAATTACTGCAACAACAAATGTTACTGGTCACTTAGCAAGGAAAATTTACGATAATTTCCATAGTAATAAAGAATTATCTTCAAATCAACACTTGTGTGATGTCAGAATGTCTTTTGATAAATATAACTTAATTTCAGGTCTTCATACTTTAATGGCAGAAAAAAATTCAATTTATGAAAATCTTTTGCCTCCATTAAAATTATTAGATGAAGCAGAAAAAAAAGATTTATTTTCAATCCTAGAAAAACTTAATTTTAATATGGAGATATTAAAAGCAGCATAAAATGAGTTTAGTAAGTTTTTTAAATAATTTATTTAAAGATGATGGCTTTGAACTTATAGACTCAAATTCCAAAAAGTATGTAATCGGTAAGCCAATAAAACAAAAACCAATTGTTATAAAACTACTTGATCAAAAATTAATGCAAAAATTGCTCATAAACCCTGATCTGTATTTTGGTGAAGCTTACATGGATGGGTCTTTAGTAATAGAGAATGGCACACTAACTGAGTTTCTAGATTTAGCTTTTAAAAATATTGGTAGAGGAAATATAAATTCTTATGGAGCATTTATTAAAAAAATAAGAGGCACATTTGGATATATTACAAATTTAAATAAAATTGTTAAGTCAAAAGAAAATGTTGCACATCATTATGACATATCTGAAAAACTTTATGATTTATTTTTAGATGAAAATAGACAATATTCTTGTGCATACTTTAAAAATAATGATGATACGCTTGAACAAGCACAAAATAATAAGATACATCATATTATAAAAAAATTAAATATTCAGCCTAATCAAAAAGTTTTAGATATTGGTTCAGGATGGGGAACATTAGCAATAGCAATAGCAAAAGAGACAAATGCCAATGTTACAGGTATTACATTGTCAGAAAACCAATTTGAATACAGTAAGAATAAAGCTAAAGAAATGAATCTATCTAATCAGGTAGACTTTAAACTTATTGATTATAGGCAATTAAATGAGAAGTTTGATAGAGTCGTTAGTGTTGGAATGTTTGAGCATGTTGGTAGAAATTTTTATAAAACCTATTTTAATAAAGTCTTTAAGCTTTTGAATGAAAAAGGAATAGCTCTAATACATACAATTGGTTCTTCTATGCCACCAAGAGATCCACAACCATGGATACAAAAGTATATTTTTCCTGGTGGTTATACACCTAGCTTAAGTGAGATTGCAAAACCTATTGAAAGATCTGGACTAATTGTTTCTGACATAGAGGTCCTTAGGATGCACTATGCCCATACCCTCCGGAACTGGAAAGAAAGATTTTTATCAAAAAAAGATACAGTTTTAAACATGTTTGACGAAAAATTTTTTAGAATGTGGGAATTTTACTTGGCTAGTTGTGAAATGGCATTTAAATGGGGAGATCAGGTT